>DATDMJ010000016.1:0-20044 GCA_036518855.1 Gaiellaceae bacterium
CGGTGGCCTGCGGATCAAGACCGCCCTCGGGACGCTGCGCGATCTGCGGCCGATCAGCTACCAGCGGATCGGAAGCCGGCGGGTGCCGGTCAGGAGCCGCTTCGTGCTTGGGCGCAACGGCAGCTACGGCTTCGCCCTCGGCGCCTACAACCACCGCTACCCGCTCGTAATCGACCCCGGCCTGGTCTACTCGACGTACCTGGGCGGCGACGGTCTCAACAACATCGGTCTGGGAATCGCGGTCGACAGTGCGGGCAGCGCGTACGTCAGCGGCTGGACCGACTCTGCGGATTTTCCCACCACCGCCGGCGCCTTCCAGATGAGCCCCCCGTCAACGAACGACGCCTTCGTGACCAAGCTCAACGCGACCGGCACGGCGCTCGACTACTCGACCTACCTAGGCGGGAGCGGCGGCGTGGGGGGCAGCTTGGAGCCCTACGCGAGGATCGCGATCGACGGCGCCGGGGACGCGTACATCACCGGCGCCGCGGGATCGGGCTTCCCCACCACCGGCGGCGCCTTCCAGGCAAGCTGCGACGGGTATTGCCCGTTCGTCACCAAGCTCAACCCGAGCGGAACGGGACTCGTCTACTCGACCTATCTGGGCGATGGCGTCGCAGCTCCCTGCGCGTTGGAGTGTTTTGACATTGCCGTCGACAGCTCCGGCGACGCCTACGTCACCGGCCCCACCAACTCGGCGACCTTCCCGATCACCGCCGGCGCCTATCAGACGACGTTGAATGGCAACGAAGACGCATTCGTCGCCAAGCTGAATGCCGGCGGTACGGCGCTCGACTACTCGACCTATCTCGGCGGGAGTCAGGTGCACGACTTCCCCGAGGGGATCACAATCGACGGTGCCGGTAACGCCTACATCGTCGGTTCCACGGCGTCGAGCGACTTCCCCACCACCAGCGGCGCGTTCAAGAGGACCTTCGGCGGAGGCGACACCGACGGATTCGTGACCAAGCTCAACGCGACCGGCACGGCGCTCGACTACTCGACCTACCTGGGAGGCAGCGGAGATGACGGCGGCGGAATCTCCGCCACTGACGCAAGTCAGCTCGGGATCGCCGTGGACGGCACGGGCAGCGCGTACGTCACCGGCTGGACCTCCTCCACCAACTTCCCGACCACCGCGGGTGCGTTCCAGACGAGCATTCACTCCTTCGACGACGCCTTCGTCAGCAAGCTCAACCCAAGCGGGACCGCACTCGACTACTCGACCTACCTGGGTGGGAATCAGGACGAGTTCGCCTCGTCAGTCGCCGTCGACGGCGCCGGCAACGCCTTTATCGCGGGCAACACCAGCTCGTCGAACTTCCCAGTCACCGCTGGTGCCTTGCAAACGAGCAACGCCGGCAGCGCCGATCTTTTCGTCACCAAGCTGAACGCCAGCGGGACGGCGCTCGACTACTCGACCTACCTCGGCGGGAGCAGCTACGACGAAGCTACGGCGATCGCGATTGACGGCGCCGGGAGCGCCTACCTCACCGGCGACACCGGTTCCTCGAACTTCCCGACAACTGCCGGCGCCTTCCAGACGGTTTATCGCGGCTCTTTCGAGGACGGCTTCGTAGCCAAGCTCGCCCTGACCGCGGCCAGCTACACGCTGTCGGTGGCCAAGGCGGGGAGCGGGTCGGGCACGGTGACGAGTTCCCCGGCCGGAATCAACTGCGGCGCGACGTGCTCGCACGCCTACGCGAGCGGGACGCAGGTGACCTTGACGGCGGTTGCGGGCACTGGTTCGAGCTTCACGGGTTGGTCGGGTGCGGGCTGTTCGGGCATCGGCTCCTGCGTCGTCACGATGAGCGGGGCCAAGACGGTGACCGCGACCTTCGGCGGCGGCGGCGGCGGCGGATTGAAGTGCGTGGTGCCGAACGTGCTGCACCTGAAGCTGGCGAAGGCCAAGGCGAAGATCCGCAGGCGTCACTGCGGAGTGGGCAAGATCACGCGCAAGCACTCGAGCGCCCACAACAGGGGCCGAGTGATCAAGCAGAGCCCGAAGGCCAGCAGCAGGAAGCGGCCGAACGGGTTCAGGGTCAGGCTCACGGTCGGCAAGTAGGCCGAGAAAGCAAGCGATAGGTAGACGGGGCCGCGAAAGCGGCCCCGTCACCTTGGCGCCCTCAGCCAGCCGCCGGCCATCGCGCCAGATCGGCGTCGGGTGACATTCCCGCATGCTGGTCCCCGGTTCGAGTCCGGGCGTCGGCTTTCGTCTCCTGCGCGGCCAGGTCGCGCTGCAACGCCGCTGCTGACGAGCTGCAACCGCCCCTCCGTCTCTTGGGCAGAGATGCCAAGCGAGCGAGAGAAAGGAGAGGGACTCATGTACAAGCTCGCCACCATCGCAGCGCTCGTAGCCGCCCTTGCCGCCCCGGCAAGCGCCCTCGGGGCTCACAAGGCGGGTGCATACCACGCACGTGCCAAGTCGCTGTGCCCGCAGTCGGTGATCTTCCCGCCTGGCCGGGACTTCGCCGTGTGCGGCGGGCGGTTCTGGATCCGCGACCCGCAGACCGGCCGGATCGAGCAGGTCTCGTTCTGGCAGCTGCAGCACCGCTTCGATCCTTCGGACAACCGGCCGTAGCGCCCGACGTCGTCATCAAGCCGCGTGGCGGCGACCCGGTTGGTAGCCGTCACGCGGCCCCGGCTTGAACGGCGGCGACTGGGCTGCAATCCTTGCGCCTGGAGAGCAAAGGGGGAGGGGAGGCCCGATTTCCGTCCTGGCGTTGACGCTTCGGTTCGCCGTCGCGACCGTGCTCGCGGTCGCCGCGGTCGCGACGGCCCGCGACTTCGCGAGCTTCAGGCGAACGGTTGACGCGCTCGTGCCATCGCGGCGAGCCGTCGCGCCCGCGGCGGTGGCCACCGTGGTGACCGAGGCAGTGCTTGCGGCGCTCCTCGTCACGGGCGTCGCGGCGAGCGCCGTCGCCGCTGTGACCGTCGTGCTGTTCCTCGCCTTCGCGGCGCTCTCGTACTGGGCGATCCGCCGCGGGGTGCATCTGCAGTGCAACTGCTTCGGGGCGGGCGAGCGTGAGCTCGGAAAGGAAAGCCTCGAGACGTCGCTGCTGCTCGCCGCCGCGACGCTCGCCTACTGGGTGCTGCTCCGGCGCGTGGAGCCGTCGCCGACCCTCGGCGAGCTGCCGCTCGCGGTGTTCCTCGGCGTCGCGGCGGTCGTCGGCGCTCGATGGCTGCTCGCTGCAGGAGCGCTGCTGGGCATCGTCCGGCAGCGGAGGCGCCTCGAAAGCGACCTGGCGCAATGACGACCTTCCTCGTCGTGAGCGTCGTGGTGCTCGGGGCGCTCGTCGTCGTCCAGGGGCTCGTCCTGCTCGAGATGGTCCGCCAGACCGCGCAGATCAGGAGGGTGCTCGACCTCGACGACCGGCCGACGCCGATCAGCCTGGGGAGCCTCGCCGGCCGGCCGCTCCCCGAGCGCGCTCAGGGCCTCTGGTCGCAGAACGGCGCTTCCCGCGACGGCGTCCTCGTGCTGCTGAGCACGGACTGTGCGACGTGCAGGCTCGTCGCGTCCGGGCTCCGGGAGCTCATCGACCGGTTCGAGCAGCACCGGATCGTCACGGTTCTCCAGGCGCACAACGGTGACGAGGCCGCGGAGATGCTGGCGACCGCGGGCCTCGCTCCGGACGAGGTCGTGCTCGACCTCGAGCGCGAATACGGAGCCGCCCTCGGGATCGTGCTGCGCCCCGCGGCGGTGGTCGTTCGAGACGGGATCGTCGCCGAGGGGGCGACCGTTCGCAACGCGAGCCAGCTCCAGCAGCTCCTCGAAGCGCTGGAATCATCGAGACGAGAGGTGGTGGAGGTGTGAGATGACGCTCTACGAGCGGTTCGAAAAGATCAGCGAGGCCGACCTGACGACGTCGACCCGAGGGCGGTTGCTCTCGCGAGCCGGGAAGGTTTGCCTCGGTCTGGCGGTAGCCGCCGCTGGGCTGGCGCGCGTGGAGACGGCCAAGGCCACCGCCGGCTGTTGTGTCCTCGCGTATCAGACCCAGTGCCCCAACTGCACGGGCGACGGCTACGACTGCGCTTCGGGCTGCACTCGGTGGGCCTGGTACTGCGTCGACTCCAGCCACCAGGTCTGGCTCTGCGGCGAGTGCTATTCGGGCGGAGCATGCAGCGGGTGCTCATGCGGACACATCGTGACCCCACGCACGAACAGCAGGCCGCCCGGCCCGGTACGCAGAGGAGGCAAGTGACGCTCGGCGCTGCCTGCGCACTTGCGTTCCTGGCCGCGCTGCCCCAGCTCTGCAGCCCCTGAGGGGCTTCGATGATCGGGGTCATCGGTCCCCTCGTGCGGGGGAAGCGTGAGCTGAGAGGTTCGGTCGGGCCGGTCGCGGTCTTCGCGCTGGCCTCCGTCGCTGGGGCCGTGACCACCGGGACGCTGATCGGCGTGCTCGGGGGGGCCGGGGCCCGGGTGCCTGCGATCGCCGTGGGCGTTGCAGGATGTGTGCTGCTGCTGGCCGACCTCGCTCTGGGCACACCGACGCTCCGCCGGCAGACGTGCTCGACGTGGTATCGAGACCGCGGCTCCGGCCGTGCCTGGGCGATGTGGGGCTTCGACCTCGGCCTCGGGTTCTCCACGATCCGGCTGAGCTCGCTCTACTGGCTCATGGTGCTGTTCGTCGCGGCGTTCGTCTCGCCGGTGCTCGCTCCCCTCGTGCTTGCGTTCTACGGCCTCGGGCTCGGCGTCGCGTTCGCAGGTGCGGTCCTCACACAGGCGCGGAGCGCGCCCTCTGCCGCCTCGCCGGGGCTCGGGCTCGTGCACGCGGCCGCCCGGGTCAGGTTCGCGTCGATCGCGTTCCTCGGCCTGGCTTCGGTCGCGATCGTCGTCTGGGGCGCGTGGTGATCTCGCCCGAGGAGCCGGTCTGCGTCGTCACGAGGATCACCTTCGGCCGCTGGTGGGCGCTCCCCGGCGCGATCCGGCGTTTCCGGCGGCTGCGCCGGATCGGACAGAAGACCATTCCGGGCTTCGTCGACGCCCACCTGCGCGTTCGCGGCGGTGCGACGCTGATGTTCTTCTCGCTCTGGCAGGACGAGCTCGCCCTGCTGCAGTTCACGACGCTCGAGGCCCACGTGAACGCGGTCCGCTGGGCGATTCGGAACAACGGCGAGGTGTGGTCAGGGGTCTTCCGGCTCACGGGGACCTCGTCGATGAGCAAGCCGTGGATCGGAACGATCCGGCACTGGGAGCCGCTCGCGCCGGTTCTAGAGCGCGCTGTAAGCGGCGACGAATAGCGCCGCCGAGACGACCAGCGCCACGAGCAGCCACGCCGCCGCGACGCCGACGAGCACGAGCCTCAGCCGCTGTGGGGCGATTGCCCAGCCGGCGTAGAGCAACCCCCGCTTCGTGACTCGCAGATAGGAGATCCCGAACGGTGCGAGGAGCCGGCCGAGGAAGGTCGACTCGAAGCGGGCCCGTTCGGCGGCGTGAACCCGTTCCTGCCAGCGCGCAGCCATCTCCTTTGCCTCGCGCCGCGCGCCGCGCCGGTGGAGCGGCAGCATCGTGCGGCGGCGCTCCCAGTACTCCAGCGAGCTCCGCGCCTGGTCGAGCGGCGGCGGTGCCAGCATCTCCTCGACGAGCATGGAGTCCGGGTCCCGGTGAGCGCGCATGAAGGAATTAGTAGCTGAAGCCCACGGTCCCGACCACGCGCGCCTTGTAGATGAGGCAGTGGCCGAGGAGCGACCGGCGGTAGTGGGTGAGCACCACCGAGAAGTTGCCCGTGCCGCCCGAGGTCGTCCGCGTCCTGACGTGGTCGAGCGCCCCTGCGACCAGGAAGCGCTGGTTCGTGCAGTTCGCGCCGGGGTCCAGCGTCGTGATCGTGCCGCCGTGGTGGATGAAGTCGCCGTCGACGAAGTCGAGGTGGCCGCCCGAACCGACGGTCGTCATGGCGAAGGTGCCGCCGTTGATCCAGGTCGGCATCGAGCCGAGCGGATCGTGCTGGACGGTGGCATTCCAGAGCCCGGTGTCGCCGGCGTTGCCGGTCGCCGGGCCGGCGAACGAGCCGACGGTCTGCGTGAAGGCGTACTCGTAGCCGACGACGGCGAAGGTCGTCGACGCGGGCCTGGCCGACGCGACCGTCGGCAGGGCGAGGACTGCAAAGGCGACGAGGGCGAGAGCAAGGAACTTCATCGGGCGGCCTCCTCGGAGCGATGATCGCTCCGATTATGGCGGCCGGCGGGCGGGTCTGCTACAGCTGTAAGCGTCATCCGGGGGGTACGGATCGATCATCCTTCGACCGGGAGGGTGATGACACGGTGGCGCGTGCTCGCGCCGTTCGCCGTTCTCGCCGCCGCCGCGGTTGCCGCGCTGTCGGCATCCGCAGGCTCGGGGGGCCAGCCCGGGCTGGCCGCGCTGCGGGTCTGCGGGAGCTTTTCGCGACCCGGTCCCGGCTACCGCTACGTCGTCCTGCAGGCCTGGCAATACGGCCAGATCGCCGCGATCAAGCGGTCGAGCCCCGGGACGCAGGTGCTCGTCTACAAGGACATGGCCTCGACGCGGGACGACACCTCGCGCACGACCGACATCGCGACCGGTGTTGCATACGGCTACGCCGACCGCTACCACCCCGAGTGGTTCCTGAAGGACACCGCCGGCCACCGCGTCAACTGGGCGTCGTACCCGCATTCCTGGCAGATGGACGTCGGCAGCCCGAGCTACCAGCGCACCTGGGCCCGGAACGTGGCGCGCGAGCTGCGCCGCCGTGGCTGGGACGGCGTCTTCGTCGACGGCATCTCGCGGACGATGCAGTACCCCTGGTACCTGAACGGCCGGGTGCTGGCGAAGTACCCCGGGCCGGACGACTACGCACGCGCGAACACGCGGTTCCTGAAACGCGTCGGGCCGGCGCTCCGCCGCAAGCGGCTGGTGGTCGGGAACATCAACGACGCGACGCCGGGGCTCTGGCGCCGCTGGGTGCGCTTCCTGTCGGGAGTCTCGAAGGAGTGGTGGACGAAGTCGAGCGCGAACCGCGGGGCCGGAATGCTGACCGGAGCGGACTGGGCGTACCAGACCCAGCTGCTGCGCGAGGCCCAGGCGCGGCGCAAGATCTTCATCGCGATCGCCTACGGGCCGGCCGACGACTGGCCGGCGATCGACTACGCGCGAGCGAGCTTCTTGCTGTTCGCCCACGGGGGGAAGAGCGCCTTCAGCTACGCGCCGCCCTGCGGGGTCGAGCCGTCGGCGCCACGGTGGCGCGCGGACGTCGGCGCGGCGACGGGGCCGCCGTCCCAGGCGGGCGGAATCTGGCGGCGGCCGTTTGCGAACGGGCTGGTTCTCGTCAACCCGACGAGCACGTCGACCCTGACCGTCCCGCTCGGCGGGCGCTACGTGCAGCCGAACGGCTCGGTCGTCACGTCGGTCGTGCTCGGGCCCCACACGGGCCTCACGCTGCGCAAGGGTTAGGCACACTGCAGGCCTGATCGCCCGTCTGCCAAGTCGTGCAGGCCTTCCGCTCGCGACCGCTGCCTGCGCGGCCGCGTTCTACAGCGCGATCTCGATCTTCAGGCACGACCGTTTCGCCAGCGGTGGCTACGACCTCGGCATCTTCGACCAGACGATCTGGGGTTACAGCCGCTTCGAGATCGTCCACAACACGGTCAAGGGGACGCCGAACCTCCTCGGCGACCACTTTCACCCGGCGCTGATGCTGCTCGCGCCGGCGTACTGGATCTGGGACGACACGCGCGTGCTCCTCGTCGCGCAGGCCCTACTGCTCGCGGCCGCCAGCCTGCCGATCTTCTACTGGGGGCGCTCGCAGCTCGGGACCGCTGCCGCCGCCTGCGCGCAGATCGCCTTCCTCGCGTTCTGGGGCGTCCTGGCCGGCGCGATCTTCGACTTCCACGAGCTCACGCTCGCCGTCCCGGCGATCTCGTTCGGGCTCTGGGCCCTGCTGGAGCGCAGGACTCGGCTCTTCGTCGCGATGCTCGTCCTGGGCTGCCTGGCGAAGGAGGACATCGCGCTGACCTTCGCGGCGATGGGGGTCTATGCGCTCGTCGTCCAGCGCCGCCGGCGCCTCGGGCTCACGGTGGTGACGGTCTGCGCCGGCTGGTTCGTGCTCGTGATCGACGCCGTCATGCCCGCGATCTCGGGCCACCCGTACCACTACTGGAACTACCCCGCTCTCGGGCGGAGCTGGCCGGCCGCGGTCGTGTCGCTGCTCGAGCGCCCCTACCGCGCAGTGACCCTTGCGCTCGACCGGACGACGAAGGTGGTCACGCTGACCGAGACGCTCGGCGCCTGGCTCTTCCTGCCCCTCGCGTCGCCCCTGGTCCTGGTCGCGCTGCCCGGCCTCGCCGAGCGGTTCTGGTCGCAGAACCCGGCCCTGTGGTCGTCGCGCTACCAGTACTCGCTGCCGGTCGCCCCGGTGCTCGCGTTCGCGGCGATCGACGGCGCGCGGAGGCTCCGGCCGCACTCACGGCAGCTGATCCTCGGCGCTGCGGCCTGCGGGCTCGTGTTGAGCGCGTTTGTCGTGCGCCCCCTTGCGGGCCTGTCCGACTTCATGTCCGCGCGGCTCGCTGCAGCGAGCGACACGTGCCTCGACCGTATTCCGGCTCAGGCGCCCGTCGCAGCATCCGGGCGGCTGATCCCGCACCTCAGCCATCGGCGCGTCGTCGTGCCGCTCTCGCGACTGTCAGGCCAGCCCTATCTGGCGCTCGCGCACTACGACAGCCATGACACCAAGCTGGCGGCACAGCCCAGCTACCGCGTGGTCTGCCGCCGCGGAGCCGTGACCGTGCTCGAGAACCGGCGTCAGTCGCGGTCGGGATCGACGCGGGCCGCCTGAGCCGCGACCTTGTCTCCCTCCTTGCGCTCGGCCGCGGCGCGGTCCGCGAGCTCCTGCGCCTGGACTTCCCGCTCCTTCGCGGTGCGGTGGCGCTGCTGGGCTTCCTCCCGCAGCTCCTGCGCCTGCTCGCGCTGCTGCTGCTCGACGCGGCGCTGCTTCGCCTTCCGCCCGCCGAGCACGAGCACGGCGAGCAATACGACCGCGGCGATTGCGATCACGATCCAGATCCACGTGGCCATCTCTCAGCTCCCTTCTCGTTGTCCACGCGGGCTTTCCCGTTCGTCTCCGTCAGTAACCCGAGGGTCTTAGGCACTCCATAGGGCGCTCACAGGCTCCTCTCAGGACGCGGCGCGAACCTCTGCTCGTGCCCGAAATTCGGGCGGAAGCGACGGAAGGAGAACGGATGGACGAGCATGGACGGCGCTGGACACCATCGCGCCTGGCCGTGACGGCGGCGATCGTCGCCGGGGTCGCGGTCGGGAGCTACGGCGTCGCCAGCGCCGCGAGCGGCGGATCGGGATCGGGCTCCGGCTCGAGCTCAGGCTCTCCCGCGGCTCCGAGCGTGCAGCGGCCCTGGGGCCCGCAGCGCTCGGACGAGACGCCCCTGACGGGCGATGCCCTGGCCAAGGTGCGGGCCCTCGCGCTCGCCAAGGTCCCGGGCGGCACGATCGTCCGCGTCGAGACCGACGCCGACGGTAACGCCGCCTACGAGGCGCACATGGTGAAGGCCGACGGCACGCCCGCCACGGTCTACGTCAACAAGCAGTTCCAGGTCGTGAGCGTCCAGACCGGCATGCCGGGACCGCCGGCTCGGTCGAAGAGCGGCGCGAGCGCCTAGGTCACTGGAGCCCGTCCCTGCGCGCGGGACGGGCTCTCAGTCCTGCACCTCGAGGCGCTCGATCGTGACCGGCTCGTGGGGCTTGTCGTTCGCGCCGGTCTCGACCTCGGAGATCGCGTCGACGACGTCCATCCCGTCGGTGACTCGCCCGAAGACGGTGTGCTTGCCGTCGAGCCACGGGGCGGCCTGCGTCGTGACGACGAAGAACTGGCTGCCGTTCGTATTCGGGCCGGCGTTCGCCATCGCGAGGGCGCCGCGCTCGACCTTGTGGTCGTTGAACTCGTCCTCGAACGTGTAGCCCGGGCCACCCGTGCCGGTGCCCGTGGGGTCGCCGCCCTGGATCATGAAGTCCGGGATCACGCGGTGGAAGATGACGCCGTCGTAGAAGCCGTCGCGGGCGAGCTTCACGAAGTTGTCGACGGTCTTGGGCGCGTCCTCGTCGTACAGCTCGACGGCGATCGCGCCGTGATTGGTGTGCATCGTGGCGTTGGTCATCGGGTGAGTCCTCTCTCGGCCAGCTCCGTCGCTGCCCGGTCGAAGTGGTCTGTTGCAGGTTGCGTCTCGAGCCACTGCGCCAGCTCTGCGAGCGCTTCGTCGCGGTCGGCCTGGGCCTCGAAGCCGAGGAGCTCGCGGGCGAGGGTGAGGTCTGCGAAGCAGTGGCGGATGTCGCCGGCGCGGTAGGTGCCCGGCAGCTCGGGGGCGAGGTCCTTGCCGAGCCTCTGGGCGAGCGCGTCCGCGAGCTCGAGGATCGAGACGCTCTCGCCGCTCGCGACGTTGACCGCGCGGCCGTCCGCGCCGTCGTTCTCGAGCGCGAGCCGGAAGGCGCGGGCGACGTCCGCGACGTGGACGAAGTCGCGCCGCTGGTTTCCGTCCTCGTAGACGACCGGCGGCCTGTCGTTGAGGAGACGCGAGGCGAAGATCGCCAGCACGCCGGTGTAGGGGTTCGAGAGCGCCTGGCGCGGGCCGTAGACGTTGAAGAGCCGCAGCGCGACGGTGGGCAGCTCGTACGCCTCGCCGTAGAGCAGGCAGAGGCGTTCCTGGTCGAACTTCGTCAGCGCGTAGACGGACGCGAGCACCGGCTCCTTGCTCTCGGGGGTCGGGACCGGCGTGAGCTCCTCGCCGTTCGCGCCTCGCGGCTCCCAGTCGCGGCGCTCGAGCTGCTCCTGGGTGCGCTCCACGGCGGGTGCCGGCTCGTAGGCGCCTTCGCCGTAGATGCTCATGCTGGAGGCGACGACGAGCTTGCGCACCGGGTGCTCCTGCAGTGCGTCGAGGAGGACGGAGGTGCCGAGGGTGTTCGCGCCGGCGTACTCGGCCTGCTCGTACATGCTCTGGCCGACGCCGACGCGGGCCGCGAGGTGGACGACCGAGTCGATGCCCTCGAGCGCGCCGCGAACGACCTCGGCGTTGCGGATATCGCCGGGAATCAGCTCGATGTCGGCGTCGAGGTAGTCGGGGCGCTGCGAGCTGGAGTCGCCGTGCACCTGTCCGACGAGGACGTCGAGCGCGCGCACGGAATAGCCGGCCCGGAGCAGCTCGTCGGCGAGGTGAGAGCCGATGAAGCCGGCGCCGCCGGTGATCAGTGTCCGTTCGGCCACGCCGGGAGGTTACGGGGCGAAGCGTGTGATCAGCAGCGCCAGGCCGAGGTTGGCCGCGAAACCCACCGCAAGCAGCGGAGGCTTTCGGAGCCAGGACGGCCCTTCGCCGATCGCCCAGAAGATCGGGAAGGCGTACAGGCTCTGCCGGCCGAAGCTGTGCATCAGGCCCGAGGCGAGGAGCGCCACGACGACTGCACCGGCGAACAGTGTCCAGGGGCGGTAGCGCGGGCCCATGCGCCAGAGCACGACCACCAGCGGCAAGACGAGGACGCAGCGGGCCGTGTCGGCGAAGCCCTGCAGGCTCTGCGTCGCGGCGAGCAGCACCGGCACCGCGCAGACGTAGGCGACGATCAGCGTGGGCCCGAGCCCGAAGCGCCGCCACGCGAAGACGATGAGCACGCATCCGATCACCAGCGCGAGCGAGACGACGGCGGTGTGGTTCTCGAAGAGGCTCCGCACGTGATCCACCCACTTGCCGATCCCGGACGGCCCGCTTCGTCCCCAGAGCCGTTGCGCGTGGAAGAAGGCGCCGAACCGGCCGCTCCGCTCCCAGAAGAAGATCTCGACCGCCAGGGCCGCAGCGACCGGCGCGGCGGCGGCCAGCTTGAAGCGCCAGTCGCGCCCGCGGGAGAGCAGCGCGAGCGGCAGCGCGATCAGGAGGCCGTTCGGACGGAGCAGCGCGGCGGCCGCCCCGAGCGGGGCTGCCCCAAGGGGCCGGCCCCGGACGAAGAGCGCGGCCGCGCCGGCCGCCGCCGCGAGCGCGAACCCGTCCGGGTAGGCGAGCAGCAGCGCGAAGGACCCGGGCCAGCAGGCAAGCGCCAGCGCCGCCTCCCGGGGACGCCTGGCCGGGCTCGCGGCGGCGACGCCGAGAAAGGCGAGCCCGCTCGCCGCGACCGTCACCGCGCCCGCGAGCTGCCAGCTCGGAACCGATCCGGCCGCCCGCAGCAGCCAGGGCCAGAGCGGGAAGAACGCGTAGAAGCGGTCAGCGACAGGCGGGTAGCCGTGCTGGGCGATCGCGTTGTACCAGCCGAAGTCCCAGGAGAAGAACGGGAACAGCGGCGCGCCCACCACGCCTTCCCTGGAGCGGTCGTACGCCCCGGCGGACATCCCGATCGCCACCGTCGCGACGACCGCGCCTGCCCAGGCCGCCCAGATCGCGCCTACGACGGCGTAGCGGCGGCCCTCCACGGGCCGAGAGTATGAGCCGGGAAGCTAGGCGGCGTTGATCTCGTCGAGATCGCTCTCGCCGCCGAGCTGCTTCTGCCACCACTCGGACTCGCGGCGCTGGAGCTCCGTCTGCGCCTTCGCCACGTATGCGGCGAGCTCGCGCTCCTGCTTGCCCAACCGCTCCTCGAGCGCGGCGAGCTCGGTCTCGCGCTGCTCCAGCTTGTCGCCACGAATCGTCACGTCCGCCTCGAGGCTCGCCTCTCGGAGCTCGAGCTCGTGCTCGCGCTCGTCCAGCTCCTTGAGCCGGTCGCTGATCATCTCGTCCATCTCGGAGAGACGCTTCTCGCGGCGGTCGGTCCGCTTCTTGTGCGAGTCGGCGACCGACTCGGAGCTCTTGAGCTCTTCCTCGCGCCCCTCGAGCTCCCGCTCGCGGCGCTCGAGCCGCGCGGCCAGATCCTCGAGGTCGCGTTCGCGGTTCGCGTCGCGCTCCGCGTGCGCCAGCTCCTTCTTGAGCCGGTTGAGCTCGGCCTCGCGCTCGGTCAGCTCGAGCTCGCGCTGGTCGAGCTCCGCGGTGCGTGAGACGGCCTGCTGCGCCACCCGGCCCTTGTCGGCGAGCTCGCGCTCGAACCGCTCGGCCTCCGAGCGGAGCCGGTCCTGCTTGAGCAGGAGCTCCGCCTCGCGCTCGCCGATCACCTCGTCCTTGGCGGCCACGCGGGCCGATTCCTTCTTGGCGTCGGCCTCCCGCGCGACCACCTTCCGCTCGCGCTCGGCGAGCTCTTTCTCCTGGACGCGGAAGTCGGTCTCGCGCTTGTCGAGCGAGCGCTCGCGGCCCTGGAGGCGGACCTCCGTGGCGCGCGCCCGGGTCTCGACCTCGCTCTCCCGGCGCTCGAGCTTCTTCTCTCGCTGTGCCAGCGACGAGAGCTGCTTGGCGACTCCGGCAGAGGCCTTCTCGCGATCGCGCTCGAGGTTCTGAACCTCCTGCATCCGCGTCTCGGCCTTCTCGAGCTGCTCGGCTGCGAGCTGCTGCTCGGCGGCGAGCTCGGCCTGGAGCTCGGCGACGCGCGCATGCTCGGTGTCGATGACGTCCTTCTGATCGCGAACCTTCCGCTCGCGCTCCTCGAGGTCGACCTCGAACTCGGCGAGCTTCGCCTCGCGCGCATCCAGGTTGGCCGCGCGGTTCGCGAGCTCCTTCTCGAGGCTCATGCCGCCGTCGTACGCGGCGGCCTGCTGGTCGAGCCGGCTGCGCAGCGCGGCCTCGCGCCGCTGAGCCGCCTCGAGCTCGGCCTTCAGCCCGGAGACATCCGGGCCGTTGACGACCACCTCGGTGTCGCCGCCTGCGGCGGGACGGGCGGTCAGCTCGAACCGCAGCTCCACGTTCGTCGGGGCCTGCGGCTCGGCGCCCTTCTCCTCACCCTCGCGGCGCCGCTCGAGCTGTGCGCGCAGGCCGGTGCCGAATCCCTTCTCGGTCTCTGCCGGCTTCTGGTTCTCGGGTGTGTCGTCGGCCATGGCCTGCCTCCAGGTGCGGTCAGAAGATCTTCGAGAGGTTGAGGAACGCCGGCCCGAGGATCACGAGGAACATGGCCGGGAAGATGAACAGCACGGTCGGGAAGAGCATCTTGATCGGCGCCTTCATTGCCTTCTCCTCGGCAGCGGCCTGGCGCTTGAGTCGGCTGTCCGTCGCCTGCACGCGCAGGATCCGGCCGAGGGAGATGCCGAGCTGGTCGGCCTGGACGATCGCCCGCACGAACGAGCCGAGCTCCGGAGTCCCGGTTCGGTCGGCGAGCTTCTTGAGCGCGTCCGCGCGCCCCTCGCCGATCCGGATCTCGCTCAGCGTGAGCGCGAACTCGTCCGCGAGCGGGCCCTCCATGTGCTCGGTCAGCTTCGAGATGGCGCCGTCGAAGCCCATCCCGGCCTCGACGCTGACGGCCATGAGGTCGAGCGCGTCCGGCAGCTCGGCGCGGATGCGCTCCTTGCGCGAGCGCGCCTTCGACGAGACGAAGAAGTCCGGGGCGATGAACCCGATGCCGGCGAAGGCGACGGAGCAGAAGAGCACGCCTCCGGCGCTCGCGAGCGCGCCCCCGAAGAGGATGCCGAGGAAGACGCCGGCGATCGCGAGCCCGGACTTGAACGCCAGGAACGCGGTCGGCGAGATCGTGCGGCCGAGCCCCGCTGCGAGCAGGCGGGTGCTGACGCCTTCGACGGTGGTCTTCGGATGCAGCTTCAGCGTCCAGCGGGCGAGGCGATCGCCCATGGGGACGAGCACGCGCTCGCGGAACGGCCGTTGCGCCTGCCCCAGCGCCGGCTTGAAGTCGCCGTACTGGGCGGCGCGGCGCACCGAGGTGCGACGCTCGCGGGCCGGAGCCGTGACGGCGTCGCCGAGGAAGTAGGCCGAGGCCGCGAGGCAGCAGAGACCGACGAAGATTACGAGCAGCATTCGTTCACCCCCGGAACGAGACGATCTTTCGGAGTAGCAGGGAACCGAAGGCCATCATCACGAGGCCGACGATGATCAGCATGTGGCCCGTCGACGAGTCGTAGAGCGGCGCCATGTAAGTCGGGTTGAGGAGCGTGATCGCGGCCGCGATGAAGAACGGCAGCGCGATCAGCACGTACGCCGACGCGCGGCCCATCGCAGTCAGGCCGCGGATCTTGCGCGCGAACTGCTGCCGCTGGCGAACGGTGTCGGCCACCATGTCGAACAGCCCGGCGAGGCTGCCGCCGACCTGGCGCTGAATCGTCACCGCGGTGATCACGAACGAGAAGTTCTTCGAGCCGATCCGCTCTGCCGTCTCGGCGAGCGCGTCGTCCATCGGGCGGCCGAGCCGCGTGTCCGTGATGACGCGGCCGAGCTCCTTGCTGGCGGGCTCATGACCTTCGTCCACGAGCGTCTGGATCCCCTGCTTGAAGCTGTGTCCCGCCTTGAGCGACGCTGCGAGTGTGACCAGGAGATCGGGCAGCTGGTCCTCGAAGGCCATGATCCGCCGCTTGGCCTTGAACGTGACCCAGACGTACGGGATCACGGCGCCGACGCCCAGCGCGATCAGGATCCCGAGCGTCGAGCGCCCGGTCAGCGCGGCGAAGAGCATCAGCGTGAACCCGCAGCCCCCCATCAGATAGAAGAACTCGACGGTGCGGAGCGGCACGTCGGCGCGCTCGAGCTTCAGGTTCACCTTCTTCCAGACCGCGCGGTGGCCGAACGTCTGCTCGGTCACGCGGAACAGCCCGGAGAGCGCTGCCAGCCGGTCGCCCTTCTCGCGGCTGCGCTTTCTGCGAGTCCCGCCCTCGACGTGCGGGGCGAGCCGGCCCTTGACCCACGAGCCGCCGCCGCCTGCGAAGAGCAGGCCGCCCGCGCACAGCACGAGGAAGGCGACGATGAGCGTCAGGACGAGTCCGGCGAGGGGCGAGTAGAACGGCGAGGGCAGGCCGCCGCCGCCGCGCTGCACGGCCGGTGCGAAGCTCGTCGGGACCGTCACGTCGGACGAGGCCGCGCCGTCGGGATTGATCGAGACGCGGAGGTGGATCTTGTCGCCCGGAGCGGCTCCCGTGACGTACTCGATGCGCCAGGTGCGGCGGAGCTCGGCTCCGATCGAGGCGTAGACGGAGTCGAGCGCGGCCGTCGTCGCGGCCTGGTGGTACGCGCCGGCGGTCTTGCTCGCCATCTCCTCGAGCGGCGCCGCGGTGGTCGCCGAGGCGCCGACGCCGATCGGATAGACGATCGCGCCCGCCTTCTCCGCGTCGGCGATCGCCACCGGCAGCGTCGACTGGCTGGAGACGTCCTGCCCGTCCGTGAGCAGCACGACGACGCGTGCGCGGCCCTGCTCGCGGGAGAGCATCGTGGCGGAGAGGTCGAGTGCGTCGTAGAGCGCGGTGCCCGGCTTCGAGTCGACGGCCATCGTCCGAAGGGCGTCGTCCGAGTCGATCGTCGAGGACGAGAAGCCCGTCAGCGCGACGGCGCTCGAGCCGAAGACGACCACGGCGATCCGGTCCGACGGCGCCTTCGCGGCCACGAACCTGCGCGCGGCGGCGACGGCGTCCTGGAGCCGCTTGCCCTTCATCGACTGCGAGCGGTCGATCGCGACAACGACGCTCTTGGCCGACGCGAGGTTGTAGGCGTTCAGGTCGACGACCTTGCGGCCGTTCTCGGTCACGGACGGCGGATTGTGGGAGGCGACGGGCGCCACGACCGTTGCGCGGACGGTCGGGTAGCCCGTCACGTCCACACCGCGCAGGGAAACGCTTGCGCTCGCCGCCAGCGGCACCAGCAGCGCCACGACGGCGACGGCGACGAGGGTCCGGATGCGACGGTTCACTCGAAACCGCCGTAGCCGGCCGCCGCGAAGTTCGGCGCCTGCCGTGACGTCTCGCCGAAGAAGGCGGGCGGCAGGATCACGCCGTTGGCGGCCATCTTCTCGAGGAAGTGCGGCTTCAGGCCGGTGCTCGTGAGCTCGCTCAGCAGGCGGACCGGCTTGCCGGCCTCGCTCCCGCTGTCCTCGTCCGGAGGCTTGGCGACGTAGATGTCCTGGAGCGTGATCACGTCGGACTCCATCCGCAGCACCTCGGTTACGTGGGTGATGCGGCGCGAGCCGTCGACGAGGCGCGAGATCTGCACCAGCAGGTCGAACGCGCTGGAGATCTGCTCGCGGATCGCGCGGTGCGGGAGCTCGACGCCGGCCGTCATGACCAGCGTCTCGAGCCTGGCGAGCGCGTCGCGGGGCGAGTTCGCGTGGATCGTGGTCAGCGAGCCCTCGTGGCCCGTGTTCATCGCCTGGAGCATGTCCAGGGTCTCGGGGCCGCGGACCTCGCCGACGATGATCCGGTCGGGGCGCATGCGCAAGGCGTTCCGGACGAGCTCGCGGATGCGGACCTCGCCCTCGCCCTCGATGTTCGGCGGGCGCGCCTCGAGCGTGATCACGTGCTGCTGCTGGAGCTGGAGCTCGGCCGCGTCCTCGATCGTGACGATGCGCTCGTCGTTCGGCACGAACGCGGACAGGGCGTTCAGGGTCGTGGTCTTACCGGTGCCGGTTCCGCCGGAGATCAGCATGTTCAGCTTCCCGCGGACGCATGCCTGGAGAAACTGCGCCGACTCGGGCGAGACCGTTCCGAAGTCGATCAGGTCGTCCATCGTGTACGGGTCGCGCGAGAACTTCCGGATCGTCAGCGTCGGCCCGCGCAGCGAGAGCGGCGGGATGATCGCGTTGACACGGCTTCCGTCGGGGAGGCGCGCGTCGACCATCGGCGAGGCCTCGTCCACCCGGCGGCCGATCTGCGAGACGATCTTGTCGATGATCCGGAGCAGGTGGGCGTTGTCGACGAAGGTCGCGTCGGACGCCTCGATCTTGCCGAGGCGCTCGATGTAGACCCGGTCGTAGTTGTTGACCATGACCTCGGTGATCGAGTCGTCGCGGAGCAGGGGCTCCAGCGGCCCGTAGCCGAGGATGTCGTCGGTGATCTCGCGCGTGACCTGTCGCCGCTCCTCGCGGGTCAGCGGGGTGCGGTCGAGCGCGAGCTGCTCGGTGACCACGCGGAGCACCTTCTCCGCGAGGTCCTCGGGCGCGCCGTCCTGCGTCTTGCCGGCCGAGAACAGCTGGGGGCCGAGCTTCGCGATGCATGCGTGATGGATGCGGGTCTTCAGCTCCGCGTAGGGGTCCGGCCTGCGCTCCGCCTGCTCGGGCTGCACTCCGCCGAGGGCGTCGAGGGCGTCGCCTGTGATCCCAGGCGTCGAACCGTTCTGGCGATGGAGGCGATCGTGCAGGCCCATGGCTACGACCTCGAGAGGGTCGCCAGGAAGCTCTTCTTCTGCTTCGCGGCGGCCTGAGCGGCCACGAGTCCTTTCGCCATCCCTCTGAGCGCCTTCGAGAACTCCGCCTTGCTGTCCGCGAGCACCGCGGGGTTGCCGCGGTTCACGGCCAGCGGCACCGAGCGGTCGCTCGGGACCTCGTAGGCGATCTCGCGCTCGAGGGCGGTCTCGACCTCCTTCGGCTTCATCCCGACCTTGGAGTTCGCCCGGTTGAGCACGAGCTTGATCCGCTCGGGCGGGAAGGAGAGCAGCTCGAGGGTCTGCAGGCTGAGCCGGACGTTCTTCAGCGTCGGCACGTCCAGCCCGCAGAGCAGGAGCAGCTCGTCGGTGCGGTCGAGGGTGGCCAGCATCGGCCCGTGGAAGAACGGCGACGTGTCGACGACGATCACGTCGTACGACTCGCGCGCGACCTCCAGCAGCCGGGCCAGCTTCGCCTCGGTCACGAGCTCGGCGTCCTCGGGGCGCAACGGCGCCGGGAGGACGTCGAGGCCGGACGCGTGGCGCGTGGTGTAGCCGGCCAGCTTCTCGGAGTCGAGCTCGCCCGGAGCCGTGACCAGGTCGTAGATCGTCTTGTCCGGCTCGATCCCGAGCATGATCGCCGCGTCCCCGAACTGCAGGTCGAGGTCGAGCAGCAGCGCCCGCTTGCCCCAGTGCTTGGCGAGCGAGACGCCGAGGTTCGTCGCGGTCACGGTCTTGCCCGTTCCGCCCTTCGGCGAGAACACGGTCACGAGACGGCCATGCCGCTGCTGCGGCCCGGAGAGCCGCTTGCCGACGTGGCCGGCCTTGCGGATCGCGAAGACGACGTTGTCGGTCAGCTGCGGCAGGAGCAGGACGTCGGCGACGTCGTGCTCGAGCGCCTCCTCGAGCAGCTCGGGCGAGCCGTTCGAGGCGAGCAGGATGACCGGGGCCCGCGTGTGCTCGCGGATCGCGGCCAGCTCGTTGACCGGGAGGGTCGCAGCCCGGCTCGCGTGGAGCACGACCTGGAGGTGCCCGCCGGTCAGCGTCGGGGCGGCTTCCGCCACCTGAGCCGACGAGCCGATGAGCTCGACCTCGGGGTGCGCGGCGAACGCATCCCGCAGGTCAGGGAGCCCGTCGCAGTCGCCGGTGACGTAGATCCGCACGACGTCCTTGTTGGTCTTGACGGCTGTGTCGTTCGTCATCGTCATCTGGATCACCCGCCGTTCGCGTTCGCGGGACTCTTCTTGAGGCCGAAGGCGAAGGCAGCCTTCTCGGCGGCGGTCAGCCCGTCGGTGAGGACGCTGTACCACGTGTCGACGTGGTCGGTGCTGTCCGCGTCATGGGTGACCGGCCTGAGGGTCAGGTGCCAACGGTCCGGCTTCGGCGCGTTGTCGTCGCTCTGGGCATCGCCGAGCAGGAACTGGATCTTCTGCGTCTGGTTGTCGGTCAGCGCGAGCATCGCCCACGACTTCTGGCCGATGCTGCTCGTTAGCTTGCTCCCGACCGCGGGCGCTGCCGGGGCCTGGAGCACCTTGATGTTGCGGACGAAGACCCGGGCGGCGCCGTTCGAGAGCACGCCGACGAAGTCGACGTGGTCGCCGGTCCGGAGCGTGCCGGCCAGGAGCTGGGACGAGTCGCCCCAGAGCTCGAAGGCCCGCATCGTGCCCTTCAGCTGGGCGCGGACGCCGAGCTCGGCCTGCGTGCCGAAGCTTCGCGTCGTCACGACCTGGCCCTGGAGGGTCTTCTGCGTGGCGACCAGCCCGGTGAGCTGGTCGGGCTTCGTGATTGCGCCGGCGACCTTCTCCCGCGCGCTTCGCGGGATCTCCTCGGAGACCAGCATCTTGGTGGCCTCCTCGCCGGTGGTGCCGGGGTCGATGTCCTGCTTGGCAACGAGCACGGT
>DATDMJ010000017.1:0-30041 GCA_036518855.1 Gaiellaceae bacterium
TCGTCTGCGACCGCATCGGCGACCGCGAGGTGCTGACGTTCGACCCGGTCAACTGGTGGGCCGGGACGCTACTGCTGGCCATCGCGCTCGACCTGAGCGCACACCACGGCTGGAAGAGCCGCCGCTAGTCGCGCCAGCTGCCGATCGGGCCGCCCTCGAGGAAGAGCTTGATCCCGTAGGCCGGTCCCGTCAGGTCGTCCTCGGTCACGAACTCCGGCTCCCTGGCGGAGACCATCCGGTCCCAGGCGATCGCCCGCGCGAGCGTGCCCACGCGGTAGCCGAGCTCCGCGATCTCGGGTCCGCGGCCGAACGGCACGAGGTAGACGTCGCGCAGGCGTCGCAGCTCCAGCCCGCCCGGCTCGAGGTCGAGCCGCCACGCAATCGAGCGCAACGTCACCGTGAGCGACAGGAACGGGTGAGACACGGAGCTGTCGCCCCAGTCGAAGACGAGGTAACGGCCGTCGCGAACGAAGACCTGCCCGTCGTGAAGGTCGTCGTGCTGGATCGTCGCGGGAAGCCCGTCGCCGGCCAGCTCGCGGCACATCTCCTCGAACCGCGGTGCCGCGTCCTCGGCCCGGCGGAGCTCCTCCTCCGTGAGCCCGTGCGGGCGCTTCGCCAGTAGCTCCCGCAGGAGGTCAGGCAGGACGTCGAGCCGCTCGTCGGGTGTGCCGAGTGCAAGGAACTCGTCCGCGTGCGGCGCGACGTCGAGCTGTAACCGTGCGTACTCGGGCAGGACGCGCTCCCAGTGGTGGATGTCGTCGCGGCTTTCGACGAGCTCGCGCAGCCTCGTGCCCGCATCGCGCATCAGGAACCAGCCGCGCTCGGGATCGACGTCCACGACCTCGGTGACCCGCCGCGGTTGCAGCTCCGCGAGCCGCGCGGTCAGCGGCGCCTCGAAGGCGTGAACGGGCGCGACCGCCTTGAAGAAGAGATCGCCACCGGCGGTCGGCACGCGCAGCACCGTCGACCACCACCGCACGTGCGGCTGCTCGATCTCGCCCGTGACCTCGACGCGTTCACGAATCCATTCGGTCGCTTGGGCCAGCCAGTCGGGGCGCTCCCACGGGAGCATTGACTCCACGCGGACAAACATAGGAGACTCGTGCCGCAGGCATGAAGCGAACGCTGGTGCTCACGTCTCCGCACATGGCGGGGGACGACGTCAAGTACGCGCAGCGCGTGCTCGAGAAGCACGGCGGCTACTACCAGGGCACGCCCGACGGGGAGTACGGGCCGATCACCGCGCAGGCCGCCTACCGGGCGCAGTACTGGCTCGGCTACGCGACGCCGAAGCAGACCTTTGGGACCGCGCTCGAGAAGCTGCTGCTCGGGCTCGCAAAGCCCTCGGCGGCGCAGCAGAAGCGGATCGCCGAGCGGAAGAAGGCGGCGCGATCGAAGCCGCTCCGCGAGAAGGCGCTCGCCGTGATGGGGAAGTTCGTCGGGCTGACGGAGCAGCCGCCGGGGTCGAACCACGTCCCCGAGATCAACAGCTGGTGGGGCGGCGGCGACGTCGCCTGGTGCGCGCGCACCGTCTCGAAGGCGTACATCACCGCCGGCTCGAAGGCGTTCGTCCGCGGCCGCAATTACGAATACGTGCCCACGCTCGTCGGGGACGCGCGGGCCGGCCGCAACAACCTCACCGTCACGCTCGACCCGCAGCCCGGCGACCTCGTGTGCTTCGACTGGGACGGCTCGAATTTCCGCACCGGCGAGAACCATGTCGGCATGTTCCTCTCGGGAACGGCGGGGAGCTTCAAGACGATCGAGGGCAACGTCGACTCGCGCTGCGGCTACCACGACCGCAGCACGCGCTCGGCGCCGCACGTGGTCTTCGTCCACGTCGGCGCCTAGCGCAAGCAAATCCCGACTCACCACATCGTGTCATGGTGCATCGGCGAGGGCTTCTCTACCGTCATTCCTCGAGGAGAGCAGCGCAAAAACCAGGCCAAATGCTGCTTCACCAATGCCCGTGTTGAGGAGCCTGGGACAAGGAGGAATGACATGAAGAAGGGAATCACCCTGGTAGCCGTGCTCGTCGGAGTGCTCAGCATCACTTCGGGCGCGTTTGCCGCGAAGCACTACCTGATCACGTCGTCCAGCCAGATCAAGGACGGCGCAGTCAAGCTGCACGATCTCTCGGCGGGGGCCCGCAAGGCCCTGCACGGCGAGAAGGGCGTGCAGGGCCTTGCAGGGCCCGCAGGGCCGCAGGGCCCGAAGGGCGCCGCTGGGCCGCAGGGCCCGCAGGGGCCGAAGGGCGACAAGGGCGCTCCTGGCGACTCCCATCTGGACGGCGCGTACTACAGCGTCGCCTACTACGACGTGGGCGACACGAACGGTGGCGCGATCGCCACGGTCGCCTGCAAGACGCAGACCGACACCGCGATCAGCGGTGGCGTCTCGACCGACGATTACATGAAGACGGTGCCGGTCGGGCAGTCCTTCCCCGGTCGCATGGACTGGAGCACGAACACGCCGAAGCCGGGGCGGCTGGACGGCTGGATCGTCCAGTTCGCGAGCCAGAACGGCTCCGCTCCGGAGAAGGTCAAGGTGTGGGCGCTGTGCGTCCCCGGCCTGAAGGTGCCGGTGCACCAGACCTACACCGAGTCGATCGACGGCTAGCGAGTCGCGGGGGCGCAAACCCCCATCAGCGAAGGCGAAGGGCGCCGGAGACGGCGCCCTTCGTGTGTCCCACACATGACAGGCCGCCGTCGATCGATCACACTCACGGCATGACCTTGACGGCAGGCGGCCTCGCACTCGGCGGCGACGTCGAGCAGGCCCTGGCCGGCATGCCCGTGCCGTGCTACGTGCTCGACACGGACGGCATCGTGCGCTGGCTCAACCCTGCTGCAGAACTCCTGCTCGGAGACGTCCGAGGCCGGCACTTCACCTCGGTCGTCGGCGCCGAGGACCAGGCACGAGCACGCGAGCTCTTCGCGCGCAAGGTGCTCGGCACGACCTCCGCGACAGAGGCGACCGGTGTGCTCGTCTCGAGCGAGGGGACCCGACTCACGCTCGAGATCAGCGCCGTGCCGCTCGTCGGTGGCGAACGCGTGGTCGGGGTGTTCGGACTGCTGACCGGTGCCTCCGACGAGGAGACGAGCACGCCGCCCACACACCTGACGCCGCGTCAGGCCGAGGTGCTCCGCCTCCTGGAGCAAGGGCTGTCGACCAAGCAGATCGCTCAGGAGCTCCACCTGAGCCCCGAGACGGTCAAGAACCACGTCCGCCTGCTTCTGCGCGCGCTCGGCGTGAACTCCCGCCTCGAAGCCGTGGCGGCGGTCCGCCGTGGCGCCTCCGGGCCAGTGCTCTAGTCGTTGCTCGATACGTCGAGGTCGACTTTGCGATAGAACCGCCTATCGGGAGGGCAGACATGCGACGGCTGGCGGTCATCGTGGGAGCCCTGGGCGCGCTCGTCCTGGCAGGGGCGGCGCCGGCGGGCGACAGCTTCTGGGTCGGCACCAACGGCCCGCAGGGCGGCGATGTCATCGCGATGGCGACGAACGCGAGCGGCGACGTCTTCGCGGGAACGCAGGGCGGCGGCGTCTTCCGCTCGACCGACAACGGTGGCACGTGGTCGCCGGTGAACAACGGCCTGACGACGACCAACATCCGCGCGCTGGCGGTCGACGGCGCGGGCGACATCTTCGCCGGGACCTTCAGCGGCGTCTTCCGCTCGACCGACAACGGCGGCACCTGGTCGCCGGTGAACAACGGGCTCGACTATCCATTCATCGACGCCCTCGCCATCGACTCGGACGGCCACGTCTTCGCGGGCACGACCGAGGGAGGCGGCGTCTACCGGTCCTTGGACAACGGCGACTCGTGGACGCTCGTCGACGACGGGCTGACGAACACGTACGTCGCCGCGCTGACGGTCGCGCCGAGCGGAGACGTCTACGCCGGGACCTGGGGCGGAGGGGTCTTCCGCTCCACCGACGACGGCGACCACTGGGATCCCGTGAACACCGGGCTGACCGAGCCGTTCGTCCTCTCGCTGGCGGCCAACGGAAGCGGTGATCTCTTCGCGGGCACGGACTTCGGGAGCGGCGTCTTCCGCTTGCCGAACGGCTCGGACATGTGGACGGCGATCAACGACGGCCTCACGTCGGGGAACGGCATCAACGCGCTGATCGCGACTCCCAGCCACGTCTTCGCAGGCAGCTACGGCGACGGCGTCTTCATCTCGGACGACAACGGCGACACCTGGTCGCAGTTCGACGATGGGTTGACGGCGCCGTTCGTCCTGTCGTTCGCGACATCGGGTGGGTACCTCATCGCGGGGACCTACTTCGGCGGCGGGGTCTTCCGTACCAACGGCGCGAGCTGGACCGAGCAGAACGACGGCCTGGTCGCGACGGACGTGCGCGCGATCGCCACGAACGGGAGTCGTTACGCCTTCGCAGGGACCTACGGAGCCGGTCTGTTCCGCGCCCACTATCTCCAGGGCTGGGAGCGGCTGGACAACGGCCTCACCGCACGCTACATCCGCGCGCTGGCAGAGAGCCCCTTCGGCCCGATCTTCGCCGGGGCGGACTTCGTCGGCGGCGCCGGCGGCGTCTACCGCTCCACGGACAACGGCGACAGCTGGCAGGACGTCACCGGCGCGATCACGACGGACGTGCGCGCGCTAGCGGTCGCGCCGAACGGCCACGTCTTCGCCGGCACCTACCAGAACGGCGGCGTCTACCGGTCCACCGACAACGGGGACACGTGGGCGCCGGTGGACACCGGCCTGACGTGCGGGAACGTCGTGGCGCTGGCCGTGAACGCGGCCGGCGACCTCTTCGCCGGAACGACCGGCTGTGGCGCCGGCGTCTTCCGGTCGACCGACGACGGCGACCACTGGGAGCTCGTCAACGCCGGCTTGACGTCCACCGACGTCGACGCGCTGGCCATCGCTTCCAACGGCCACGTCTTCGCCGGAACCCTGTCCCAGTTCGGCGTGGGCGGCGGTGTCTTCCGCTCGACGGACAACGGTGACACCTGGGCTCCGGCGGGCCTCGACGCGCACGACATCAACGCCCTGACGGTTGGGCCCTACGATCTGCTGTTCGCCGGGGCGGCCGGCGGGGCCTTCGAGTCCCAGAACGAGGGCGATAGCTGGACCGACGTGAGCGCGGGTCTGGTGCCGCCAGGCGGGAACGTCTGGGCGCTCGCGATCGACATCGACTACTACGGGTATGCCGGCACGGCCGGCGGCGGCGTCCTCCGCACGGCTTGGACGGTGGCGCCTCCGCCACCACCGCCGCCTCCCCCGCCCAGTCCACCTCCGCCCCCACCGCCACCACCGCCACCTCCGCCTCCGCCACCTCCGCCACCACCGCCTCCGCCACCACCGCCTCCGCCTCCGCCACCTCCCCCGCCGTTTCCACCCTCGCCGCCACCGGTTCGCTGCCATGTCCCTCGCGTCGTCGGCCTCAGGCTCGCCCGCGCGAAGCAGCGAATCCGAGCCCGCCACTGTTCGGTCGGCCGAGTCGGCCGAGCCCATTCGAAGCGAGTCGGGCGGGTGATCGCCCAGACCCCGAGGCCCGGCGCCGTCAAACGGCAGGGCTATCCGGTCAGGCTCGTGGTCGGCCGCCGCTAAGCGGCGACGCGAGGCGGCTCGCGCAGCACCTCGGCGAGCAGGGCCCTCGCGGTCCGCATGTCCTTCGCTGTCAGCGTCACCTCGGCCAGCGCGGTCGCGAAGACCGCTTCGGGCCCTCGCACCTCGGTCCCGACCGGCACCGGATCGTCGACCTCGAGCGCCACGCAATCGGGAGGAGGCTCGACCTCGGCGATCGGCAAGGCCTGGAGCCGACCGGTCGCCGGTGCGTAGACGACCGCCGCGGCGGCGCCCGCCCGCGGTCGGCGGCTCGGCCGCAAGTCCTGCGGCAAGCCCAGACAGCTCCGTAGCTGCGCTTCCACGAGGTCGACTCCCCACACCGCCTCGACGAAGTCGCGCACTCTCCCGCCACCCATCCGTGCGTTCACCTCGACGATGCGCGGCCCGCGGCTCGTGCACTTGCCCTCGACGTGCAGAACGCCTCGGCCGAGCCCGAACGCCTGAACGGTCTCCACCACGTGTTCGACGAGACGGCGAACCTCCTTCCGGTCGTG
Source organism: Gaiellaceae bacterium (assembly GCA_036518855.1). Lineage (GTDB taxonomy): Bacteria > Actinomycetota > Thermoleophilia > Gaiellales > Gaiellaceae > AC-32. Next base: position 6,100 of record DATDMJ010000017.1, read on the forward strand.
GTCGGGTGGGCAGTGCAGCCCGGTCTCCTGGAACGAGGGCTCCGCGGTCGGCCAGTTCTGGGACACGCTCGAGAACAGGCACTCGCCGTCCTGCATGACGAGGTCGACATCGAACTCGACGCCGTCGAGGTACTCCTCGAGGAGGAGGTCGTTGCCGAGCCGGAACATCACGTCGAGCTCCGGATCCACGACGCTGCGCACGACCGAGTAGACGCCGGGGAGCGACTCGGCGTCGTCGACCCGGATGCAGCCCACCGCGCCCGCGCCGAACTCGGGCTTCACGACGGCAGGAAAGCCGACGTGACCGGCGGCGGCGAAGAGCTCGTCAAGCGAGCGCACACGCTGTGCCCGTGGAGTGGGCAGCCCGAGCCGGGTCGCGAGGTCGCGGGTGCGCACCTTGCTCCGGGCGGCGTCTACCGCCTCGGGGGGATTGCCCGGCAGGCCCAGTGCGGCCGCAACTCGGGCGACGGCGGTGACGCTGTCCTCCCAGAACGTCAGCACCCCGTCAGGTCGGACGCCGGCCTTGGCGAGGGCCCCGAGAACCGCTTGGGCGTCACGGTCGGGATCGCCGTCGACGGGCGCGGGAAGCCAGGCAGCCGCGAGGCCGTCCCCGACGAGCGCCTCCGACCAGTGACCGGGCTCGTCGACGACCAGGAGCCTGGCCCCGAGCTCCGCCATGCGGACGTAGGCGCGCCGCTTTCCCGGATAGCCTGCGCCGACGACGACGACGGTTGCGGCGCCGACGCTCACGCCTCGCCCCAGGCCGGGTCGTCCACGAGCGCCGTGTGCGGACCCGGAGCCGAGGCCATCACCGGTGCGTTGGAGCGGTCGAGGGCCGACCGCAGCGCGGGAACCGACTGGAGCGCATCGAGCAACGTGTCGCCCTCCAGGCGGAGGAGCGTGCTCGGCTCCGCGGTGGTGACGGTCGCGTTCCTGGGCGCGTGGTCGAGCAGGCCTCGCTCTCCGAAGTGGTCTCCCGGGCCGAGCCGGACGACTTCCGTTCCGTCGCGGTGGACGAGAACGCCTCCGTCGACGACGGCGTAGAAGGCATGAGCGGGTGCACCCTGGGCGACGACGTCGACTCCGTCCGGGAGCGGACAGATCTGCGACGCCGAGGCAAGCTGCTCGATCACGAGCTGGGGCGCGCCCGCCACGAGCGGGAGCCGCTCCACGACCGCGACTCGGGATGCCAATGCGTCCGCGCGTTGCCGGCTCAGGGCATCGAGCCCGCGGAGCCAGGCGAGGCACAGAGCCGTGATCAGCACCGTTGCCAGGCCGAGGATCACCAGGCTGCCGCGCAACGACGTCCAGGCCAGCAGAACGGGTGCGACGAGCGCCCCGGCCACCATCGCGGCAACCGACATGGCCTCGACTACGCCCATCAGCCGTCCCAGGGCATCGGCCGGAGCAATGCGCGCGAGCGCCGTCTCGGCGACGACCTCGCACGCGACGAAGCCCGCGCCGCCGATCAGCGTCACGAGCAGCGCGAACACGAGCTCTGCCACCCCCGCATACGCGAGCTGAGTCGCGCAATACAGCGCCCCGGAGACGACGACGATGCTCGAGACGTGCGTGCTCGTCGCGAGCCGGGGGTTTACGGCCGCGCTCAGCAGGCCGCCCACTCCGGCGGCGGTGAGCAGGTAGCCGTACCCGGCCGCGCCCAGGTCGAGCCGGTGCGCGGCGTACACGACGAGCTGCACGGTCTGGGCGCCGTATGTCAGCTCGACCATGGCGATCACGATCAGCAGCGGGACGACGAACGGCGTCGCGCGCGCGGTGCGAAGGCCCTGAAGGAACTGGAGGCCGGCGCTCTCACCTTCCCGTGCGCTCACCGGGGCGACACGGCGGCGGAGCCCCGAGACGAGCGAGGCCGACACGGCGAACGTGACGCCGTTGACGAGAAACGCGACGGCGTTCGGAGCTGTGGCCAGGAGCATTGCCCCGATCGCCGGCCCGACCACCACGCCGAGGTCCTGCGCCGTGTGCAGGAGGGCGTTTGCGGGGCCGAGCCGCGCCTCGCCGACCAGCCTCGGAAGCAAGGCCATTGCCGCCGGCCGCTCGGCCGTACCTGCGGAGGAGGCCAGGGCGGTCAACGCGAGAATCAGCGCCACCGGCCCGTCGGTCTGGACGACGCCGGCAAGCGCGACCATCAGCAGGCATCGAGTGACGTCTCCGGCCAGCAGCACCGTTCGCCGGTCGTAGCGGTCGGCGATCATGCCGCCGACCGGGCCAAGGACGACGTACGGGAGCAGCCGGCAGATGGTCGCCGCGCCGACCCAGCGCGCCGAGCCCGTGGCCGCGTAGACGGTACCGAGCAGCGCCGCGTTGAAGAGCCAGTCGCCGAGCTGCGACGCGGCGCTGGCTCCGATCAGCAGCCGAGCGTCGCGTATCGCAAGAATCTCGCGGTAAGCGCCGCCCGGCGTCACGGGACGACGTTAATCGACTCCAGGTGTCGGCGGCTGCCCGCGGGCGGGCGGGTCTTCATGATCCCGCCCGCCACGCGAGAGCAAGCTGCTAGTCCCGTCGTCGCCAGTGCGGCTTACCCGCCTTGAGCCAGGCGTCGAGGCTGCGGAACTCAGGAGGAAGTGGGCCGGGATGAGAGCGCTTGGCGCGTTCGAACTCGCGCTGGTACTTCGACGTCGGCGGCGTCGCTCTCCTTCTCTTCTGTTCGCCGACGTCGTGCCTTTGCGCCACCTAGGGCGCTCGGAGGATGACCTCCCTTCGTGTGTCCATGACCGAACTCTAGATAGCGATGCCCCCGGCATGAATCGAACATGCGCACGCGGTTTAGGAAACCGCTGCTCTATCCACTGAGCTACGGGGGCGCGACCCGCGAAGGGTAGCGCCCCCGTTCTCGAGTTCTAGGAAGGCCGCGTGGCGAGCTTGACCTGAACCGTGTGGCTCTGGCCGTTGCGCTCGTACGTGAGCGAGACGCTCTCGCCGGGCTTGAAGGAGCTGACCGCGCTGGCCAGCTCGTCGGGGGTCGAGATCGTGTGGCCGCCCATCGCGGTGACGACGTCGCCCTTCTGCAGTCCGGCCTTCGCGGCGGGGGTGCCGGGGCGGACACCTGCGAGCAGCGCGTTCGAGGCCGTGGAGTCGATCGAGACCCCGAGGTAGGGGTGCTCGGCCTTGCCGCTCGAGATCAGCTGCGAGACGACCGAGCGAACCGCGTTGGACGGGATCGCGAAGCCAACGCCTTCGTTTCCGCCGCTGTCGCCGGCGATCTGGGAGTTGATGCCGACGACCTGGCCGGCCGTGTTCAGGAGTGGGCCGCCCGAGTTGCCGTGGTTGATCGCGGCGTCGGTCTGGATCGCGTCCGGGATCGTGAAGTTCGTGAGAGAGGAGATCGAGCGGTGGAGGGCGCTGACGATGCCGCTCGTCACGGTCTCCTGGAGACCGAACGGGCTGCCGATCGCGACCACGCCGTCACCGACCTGGAGCGCGCTCGAGTCGCCGACCTGGAGTGGCTTGATCACGGAAGCCGGCGCATCGACCTTGATCACGGCGAGGTCGCTCGTCGGATCGCTGCCGACCAGCGACGCGTTGTAGGTCTTGCCGTTCCAGAAGGTGACCTTGATCGAGCTCGCGCCCTCGACGACGTGCGCGTTCGTGGCGATGTGGCCGTCGGCGTCGTAGACGAAGCCGGAGCCCTGGGCCTTCTGTGCGCCGGAGCCGCCGAAGCCGCCCGACGAGTTCGTCGTGACCGTAATCTCGACCACGCCCTGGTAGTTGTTGCGGTAGATCGCGTTGACCGACAGCGGCGATTGCGAAGCCGAGGCCGGCTGGGTGTCTTTCACGCTCACCTGGCGGACGACCGTGGTCGTGCCGCCATTCGAGCCGAACGCCGAGTAGAGGAGCGCCCCGCCGCCCGCGCCTACGCACAGTGCTGCAAGGAGGGAGGCGATGAGGGGGATGCGCGAGCGGCGGGGGTTCATGGAGAGACAGTGCTCCTTTCGGGTCGGGATTCGACGCTAATGGGATCAGTTCCGTCTAAGACTCGCCTGAAACGCGTCTAAGAAACGGGTAAGAAGGGTTACGAATCTCAGGCAGCTCTCAGATTCCCGCCTCAGAATGATGCCGTGAAGATCCTGGTGGTCGACGACGAACGGGCCGTTCGCGAGTCGCTGCGACGAGCGCTCGAGCTCGAAGGCTACGACGTCGGGCTCGCCTCGGACGGCACCGAGGCACTGGAGAAGCTCGAGGCCGAGGCCCAGCCGGACGCCGTCATCCTCGACGTACTCATGCCCGGCACCGACGGGCTCGAGGTCTCGCGCTCGCTGCGCCGCTCGGGCAACAAGGTGCCGGTGCTGATGCTGACCGCGCGCGCCGAGGTCGGCGATCGCGTGGCGGGGCTCGACGCGGGCGCGGACGACTACCTCACGAAGCCGTTCGCGCTGGAGGAGCTGCTTGCGCGCCTGCGGGCGCTGCTCCGCCGGACCGCGGACGGTTCCGGCGAATCGCTTCGCTTCGCCGATCTCGAGCTCGACCCCGGCACCCGCGAGGTGCAGCGGGGCGGCGAGCCGATCGAGCTGACGCGGACGGAGTTCTCGCTGCTCGAGCTCTTCATGCTCAACCCGCGGCAGGTGCTGACGAGGTCGGTCATCTTCGAACGTGTCTGGGGCTACGACTTCGGCTACGGCTCGAACTCGCTCGACGTCTACATCGGCTACCTGCGGCGCAAGACGGAGGCCAGCGGCAAGCCGAGGCTGATCCACACCGTCCGCGGTGTCGGCTACGCGCTGCGCGAGTCCTCGTGAGCTTCAGGGCACGGCTGACACTGGTCGCTGCTGCGGCGGTGGCGCTCGCGGTCGTCGCCGCTTCGGCGGTGGCGTTCGTGGTCGTACGGAACGAGCTCCGTGGGCAGGTGGACAGCACGCTGCGGAGCCGCGAGGCCACGATCGCCCACAGCCAGTTTCCACCCCATTCGGAGCAAGGTCCGGATGGGGATACGTACCTGGATCTCGGCCCCGACGTTCCTCGTGACACCTGGGCTCGACTCGTGACCCCTGCGGGTACCACGCTACGTACCTTCGGGTCGCCCGCGCTGCCGGTCGACCGCCACGTCCGTGAGGCCGCGGGCCAAGGCGGGAGCCAGTACTTCACCGACGTGAGTGCGAGCGGCCGCCAGTATCGCGTGCTGACGATTCCGGGAAGCACGGGCACCGCGTTACAGCTGATCCGCGACCTGACGGACGTCAATCGGACCCTTCACCGCCTGAGCCTCCTGCTGACCTTGATCGCGCTCGGTGGCATTGCCGTCGCCGCGGGTCTCGGCCTCGTCGTCTCACGCGCGGCGCTTCGGCCGGTGAGGCGGCTGACCGAGACCGCGGAGAACGTGAGCGAGACCGGCGACCTCTCGCAGCGGATCGAGGTGACCGGCCACGACGAGCTCAGCCGCCTGGCGACGAGCTTCAACACGATGCTCGGCGCGCTGGAGGAGTCGAGTCGCGCCCAGCGCCAGCTCGTCGCTGACGCTTCGCACGAGCTGCGCACACCGCTCACGAGCCTGCGCACCAACATCGAGGTCCTCGCAGGCGAGCGCACGCTCCCGCCCGAGGACCGCGAGAAGCTCCTCAGCGACGTGGTCGAGCAGCTCGGCGAGATGACGACCCTGATCGCGGAGCTGATCGAGCTCGCGCGCGCCGAGCAGCATCCCGAGCCGGCCGAGGACGTGCGCCTGGATCTGCTCGCCGAAGACGCGGTCGAACGTGCCAGGCGCAACTCGCCGAACGTCACGTTCAGCACCGACTTCGAGGAGTCGCTCGTCCACGGTGCGCCGTCGACGATCGAGCGGGCGGTCGCGAACCTGCTCGACAACGCGGCCAAGTGGAGCCCGGTGGACGGGAACGTCGAGGTGGCCGTCCACGGCGGGGAGGTCACGGTGCGCGACCACGGGCCCGGGATCGCCGACGAGGACCTGCCCTACGTCTTCGACCGCTTCTACCGGGCCTCGGCCGCGCGCGGGCTCCCGGGGTCGGGCCTCGGGCTCGCGATCGTCAAGCAAGTCGCCGAGGCGCACGGCGGCACCGTCGCCGCCGAGCGGCCGGACGGCGGCGGGACGCTGATGCGCCTCCGCCTGAACGGCCGCGCCGCCTCTTAGAGAGTTCTTAGACACCTTTCAAGGCGCTTTCAGGTCGCGCTGGTTCGATGAACGGCGATGACCCCGGAAAGGAGACGCATGGACAGGTCGCTGAAACGCAAGGTCGTCGCCGGGACGGTCGCGGCTCTCGCCGTCGGCGGCGCAGGCGCGGCCGTCGCAGCCACCCAGTTTCGCTCCTCGCCCAGCGAGGAGAGCAAGGCGATCGTCAATGACGCGGCGAAGCAGCTCGGCGTCCAGCCGGGCCAGCTGAACAGCGCGCTCAGGAAGGCGATCGAGAACCAGATCGATGCAGCCGTCGCGGCCGGCCGCCTCACGAAGGCGCAGGGCGACGAGCTGAAGCAGCGGGTCGAGTCGAACGACTTCCCGCTCTTCGGGCCGCTCCCGCTCGGCTTCGGCTTCGGGCACGTCGGGCCCTTCGGGCACCGCGGGTTCCCCGGCCTCGATGCCGCGGCCTCGTACCTCGGGCTGACCGAGAGCCAGCTCGACGCGAAGGTCGACTCGGGCAAGACGCTCGCCCAGGTTGCCAAGGACCAGGGCAAGTCCGTCGACGGGCTCGTCGCGGCGATGAAGGCCGACCTGCAGAAGAAGCTCGACCGAGCCGTTTCGGACGGCCGGCTGACGAAGGCGCAGGAAACCCAGATCCTGAGCAACGCCGACCGGCGGATCACGGCGCTGGTGAACGGCAAGATCATGCGCCCGCCCCGGCCCGAGGGCTGGTTCGGGCACCGCGGCGACTTCGGTCGCCAGGACGACTTCGGACCGGCACCAGCCGCATGACGAGGATCGAGGCAGCCCGCCGCCGCGCCGCCGGCGCCAAGCAAATCGCAGCCGCGGCGGCCGCGGTGGGCTTCCTCGGCGTGCTGATCCTCGCCCGCGGGAGCCATCCCGGGCACGCGGCGAACGCTTCGAGCTCGGGCTCCGGCTCCGCCTCCGGCACGAGCTCCAGCACCCAGTCGAGCGGCGGCGACTTCGGCTTCGGCTCGAGCTCGGTCTCGCCGTCGGACGGCTCCTCCACGCCGCAGGCCCAGACGAATGTCTCCTGAGCCGCAGACCTTCCCGACGATGGGCGTCGAGGTCGCGGTCGGCGGCGCGACCGACGACGAGCTCGCCTCGATCCGGCGGCTCTTCGACGAATGGGACTGGGTCTTCTCGCGGTTCCGTCCCGAGAGCGAGCTGAGCCGGCTCAACCGAGACCCCTCCGAGGTGGTCGTGCTGTCGCGCCTCTTCGCCTGCGTGCTGCGCGCGGGCCTCGGCGCAGCGTCCGCGACGGACGGGCTGGTCGACCCGACGCTCGGCGCCGCCGTCGTGGCCGCGGGCTACGACAAGGACTTCTCGCTGCTCGGAGTCGACGAGCGGCCGCTCGGACCTCCTGCGCGAGGGAGGTGGCGGTCGCTTCGTCTCTCCGGGCGGCTCCTCTCCCGGCCGCCCGGGACCGTGCTCGACCTGAACGGCGTGGTCAAGTCGCTCGCCGTGGACTCGGCGCTCGAGCTGATCTCGGGCGACGGGTTCGTCTCGGCGGGCGGCGACGTGGCCGTTCGCGGTGGCACGGTCGTCGAGCTTCCGGAGGGCGGCGACCTGCGGGTGCTGGCCGGCGGCATCGCGACCAGCGGCACGACCAAGCGCCACTGGCAACGCGGCGGCAGGTTGCAGCACCACCTGATCGACCCGCGCACCGGCCGGCCGGCCGCGTCGCGCTGGGACGAGGTGACCGTGGCCGCGGGCTCGTGCCTCGGGGCCGACGTCGCCGCCAAGGCCGCATTTCTGCTCTCCGGCGACGGCCCGGCCTGGCTCGACGAGCGCGGGCTCGCGGGCCGCTTCCGGGAGGGCGAGACCTTCCTCGAGAACCGCTCCTGGAGCGAGTCGCTCACAAGAGCCGCGGCGTGATCGTCTGGTACGTCGCCCGCGCCGGCGGGATGCTGGCTTATCTGCTCCTGAGCGGCTCGGTGATCCTCGGGCTCATGCTCTCCCTGAAGGCGAAGCTGCCCGGCTGGCCGCGCTTCGCGGTCGAGGACGTGCACCGCTTCGTGGGGCTGCTCACGGGAACGTTCATCTTCATCCACGTGGGGGCGCTGCTCGTGGACGGCTACATGCCGTTCTCACTCGCCAACGTGCTGATCCCGGGCTCTGACTCGTACCGGCCGGTAGCGGTCGCCTTCGGCATCGTCGCCGCGGAGCTGCTGGTGGCGCTCGCGGTCACGAACCACTACCGGAAGGCGCTCTCGTACCGCTTCTGGCGCCGTGCGCACTACCTCAACTTGGCGGTCTGGCTGCTCGCGCTCGTGCACGGGCTCGCCGCAGGAACCGACCGCAACACCGCCTGGGCGCTCGCGCTGTACATCGGCACGGCTTCGATCGTGGCCGGTCTCACCGCGAGCCGGCTCGCGGGACCCGCGCCACAGTCGGCCAAGGCGTCGCTCGCGACGCGGACTTCAGGGCGCGCGGGCCCTGACCGCGCGTCCGTCTGAACTGACCGGTCGAACCGCCTTGACGATCTTCGGGACGGCTCCTGAGGCTACGCTGAACGTGTGGAAGATCGGGCAGCTGTGGCGACGGTCGTCGCAACCCGCCGGTCGGCTCCGCGACCCGTGGGCTCGAAGCTCGTCGTCTACGAATCGGGGAGGCTGCTCGGCTCGGTCTCCGGCGGCTGCGTCGAGAGCGACGTCGCCGAGCAGGCGCTGGAGGTCATCGCCGGAGGCGAGCCGCGGCTCATCACCTACGGCATCACGGACGACCAGGCCTGGGAGGTCGGCCTGCCGTGCGGCGGCGAGATCGACGTCTTCGTCCAGCGCCGCGAGCGAGAGCTTCCGGTGGACGGGAGCGGCGCGCGCCTGACTGCGCTGGAGGGGCCGCGCGCAGGCGAACAGTGGCTGGCCGACGACGTCGACGGGCCGAGCCGCGTGCTCGAGCTCGACGGGGAGAAGGTCTTCGCCGAGGTGTTCGAGGTGCCGCCGAAGCTCGTGGTGATCGGCGCCACCGACACCGCCGAGGAGCTCTGCCGTGCCGCGCAGGCGCTCGGGTGGCGCACCTTCGTCGCCGACCCCCGGCCGGGCCTCGTCACGCGTGAGCGCCTGCCGAGCCCCGACGAGCTGATGGTCGCTTGGCCGGACGACGAGCGCGTCAGGGCCGAGCTCGAGGGCAAGACCGCGGTCGTCGTCCTGACCCACGAGGAGCGCCTCGACGTTCCGGCTCTGACCGCCGCCCTGGCGAGCGACGCGTTCTACATCGGCGCGATCGGCTCGCGCCGGACGCAGGAGAAGCGGCGTGCCCGGCTGCTCGAGGCCGGCGCTTCAGAGGAGAGCCTCGAGCGGCTCTCGGGACCGGCGGGCCTCGACCTGGGAGCGGACAGCCCCGCGGAGACGGCCGTGTCGATCCTCGCGGAGATCGTGGCCGTGCGCGCCGGCCGGGCCGGCGGCCGCCTCGTCGAGCGCAGCGGACCGATTCACGCGTCGGCCTGAGTGACAGCCGTCGCACTCGCGTGCACGTCGGCCGTGCTCTTCGGCGCGATGTCCGTCGCCGTCCGCTTCGCAGTGCGCGAGTCCGGGGACGCCGAGCTCGGCTCCCTCGCGATGTCGTCGGTCGCCTTCGTGCTCACCGCCGCGATCGCAGTTGCCTCCACGAGGCACCCCGACTTCGGAGCGGTCTGGCCGTTCCTGATCGCGGGGACGCTGGCGCCTGGCCTGTCGCAGGTCTTCTTCGTCCGCGGGGTGCGCGAGGCCGGAGCGGCGCGAACATCGGTGCTGATGGGCACGGCGCCGCTCGTCGCCGTCGCCATCGCGCTGATGTTCCTCGACGAGCCGGCGGAGGCGCCGCTGCTCATCGGCGCGGGCCTGATCGTGGCGGGAGGGATCGCGCTGGCCCGCGAGCGGGTGCGGCCGGCGGACTTCAGGCGCCTCGGCGTCGTCTTCGCCCTGACCGCGACCGTGCTCTTCGCCGTGCGGGACAACGTCCTGCGTGCCATCGCGAAGGGCACCGAAGTCCCCGCTCTCGTGGCGGCGCCTGCCTCGCTGCTCGCCGGCCTGGCGACGATCGCGCTCTTCCTGGCGATCGCGCGGCCGCGGCACTGGGCGCGCGGCTACGGGCGACAGCTGCGCCTCTTTCTGCCCGCTGGGGTGCTCTTCGCGCTCTCGTACGCAGCGCTCTTCGAGGCTTACTACCGCGGCGGCGTGACCGTGGTCGCGCCGCTCGTGGCGACCGAGTCGCTCTGGGGAATCCTCTTCGCGGCGCTCTTCCTCAGGCGGAGCGAGCTCGTCGGCCGGTGGCTCGTCGTCGGCGCCGTGCTGATCGTGGCCGGCGGCGTGCTGATCGGCGTGTCGCGATAATTCCGGCGTGGGCTGGCTGACGCAGCTGGTCGAGGAGCGCGGCGCCGAGGCGCTCGACCTTCACGCGCAGACGATCAACCCGCAGTTCGTGAAGCTGCTCCGGACGATCGGCTTCGACCGCCGCTGGGCCCGCGCCGAGGGCGCCTACCTGTGGGACTCCGACGGGAACCGGTACCTCGACGTGCTCGGCGGTTTCGGCATGTTTAACGTCGGCCGGAACAACCCGCGTGTCCGCGAGGCGCTGGTCGAGGCGATGGAGCTCCAGCGGCCGGGCTCCGTTCAGCTCGGCGTCGACGCGCTGCCGGCGCTGCTGGCGGAGCAGCTCTTGCGGCTCGCGCCCGCGAGCGTCGACCGCGTCCTCTTCACGAGCTCGGGCGCCGAGTCGGTCGAGGCCGCGATCAAGCTCGGCCGCGCGGCGACCGGCCGTTCGCGGGTGCTCTCGCTCGAGCACGGCTTCCACGGCCTGACCCTCGGCGCGCTCTCGGCGACGGCCGACGACGCGTTCACCAGCCGGTTCGGGCCGCTGCTGCCCGGGTTCGAGAAAGTGCCTGCGGGCGACCTGGACGCGCTCGAGGCACAGCTGCGCGCCCAGGACGTCGCCCTCTTCGTCGCCGAGGCCGTCCAGGGCAAGGGCGTGAACGTCCCTGCAGACGGCTACCTCGAGGGCGCGCAGGAGCTCTGCCGCCGCTACGGGACGCTCTTCTGCATCGACGAGGTGCAGACCGGCTTCGGGCGCACCGGCCGCCTGCTGGCCCTGGAGCACTGGGGCCTCGAGCCCGACCTGATCACCGTCGCGAAGTCGCTCTCCGGTGGCTATGTCCCGGTCGGCGCGCTGCTGATGTCGAGCGAGGTCTACGACGGCGTCTTCGACTCCCTGCCGAACGCGGTCAGCCACGGCTCGACCTTCGCGCCGAACGACCTCGCGATGGTCGCGGGCCTCGCCGCGCTGCGCGAGCTGGAGGAGCAGTCGCTGGTCGAGCGGTCCGCGCGGCTCGGCGAGCTGCTGCTCGAGCGGACGCGCCCGTTCGTCGAGCGCTTCGAGGTCGTCCGAGACGTGCGCGGCCTCGGCCTGATGTGGGCGATCGAGTTCGAGGAGCCGCCCGGCGGCTCGCGCACCTGGAAGCTGCTGGAGCGGATCCAGCCGGGGCTCTTCTCGCAGCTCGTCGTCGTACCGCTCTTCCGCGACCACCGCATCCTGAGCCAGGTCGCGGGCCACGGCCTGAACGTCCTCAAGGCGATCCCGCCGCTCGTCGTCACCGAGGAGGACGTCGACTGGTTCGTCTCGGCCCTCGAGGAGACGATCGCCCGCGCCGAGAAGATGCCGCGCGCGCTCGTGCGCTTCGCCCTCCAGGCGGCCCGTTCAGGGCGGACACCGAAGCGCCCGCTCGCCCGCGCGTAGCCCCTCCACACCAAGTAACAACCTGTTACTTGCCGAGGTAGCCGGTGCGCCGCAAGAAACGTCGCAGGTGGCGGAGATAGGCTCGCGCCGACCGGTCCCAGCCGAGACCGAGCCGGTGCTCCCGTCGCAACACCTCGAGCTGCCGGAACGCGGAACGGTAGTGGTGAACGAGGCATTCGTCCGCGGCCCACGCGGCGAGCAGGCCGGCGTTGTCGCTCCGGCTCTGCTTGAGCGAGGCCCAGTGCCATTGACGGCGTGCGTCCCCGCGGATCCGGGCGGGGAACCTGCGCGTCACGTCCGAGAACCGCCCCTCCCGGTAGTCCCAGATGCGGATCGGGAACCCGGAGCCGGCGAAGCTCGTGAACTCGTAGGCAAAGCGGTCGTCAGCGGAGACGAACTCCGGCAGCCCGTCGCCGTCGAGATCTGCAGACCGGTAGTCCACGTTCCCCCAGACGTGGGTGCTAGCCGAGTACGAGCCCGTGGCCGAGGCGTACCGGTACACCTGCGTGTACCAGCAGCAGTGGGCTCCGCCCCAGTAGAGATCGAGCACGACTTCGGGCTCGGGACCGGAGTCCAGGTTGCGGATCGCGACCGACTGCTGCGGATACCTCGCCGGGTCGACCTCGCCGTAGCGGGTGAGCGGCTTGAGGTCTTTGTCGGCGAGGACGGCGCCGCCGCGGCTGATCGTGAGGTGCGGGTGCGTGAACCGGTAGTCGGCGTAGTCGTAGGAGAAGGCGGCCTCGACCGTTCCGCTGACCGCGGTCTCGACGACGTGGCGAGCCGGAGCTGCTGCGGCTGGGGCCGCAGCTACGAGCGTCCAGGCGAGGGCGGCTAAGGCGAGCCTCATCGCCTCACGGTACTCGGGTCCGGTTAAGGACGACTAGACCTCGGTGCGGCGCTCGGCGATGCAGTCCCGCGCCCACGCCTCGGCGGCTTCGACCAGCCGGCCGCAGAGCATGTCGAGCTCGTGCGCGTCGTCCGGTAGCTGCTCGGGCGCGACCTCGATCCGGACCTGGTTCAGCGACGCCTCGGTGCCCTCGCCGATCTCGTGGCGTTCCTCGGCGACGATCGAGACCTCGCCCACCTTGGGCACCAGCGCGCCCGCGAGGTCGTCGATCTCGGCCGGCGTCGCACCGCGGCCCGCGAAGACGCCGAAGTTGACGCGAACCTCGACTCCGGGTGGTTCCACCTCCCGCACGCAGAAGGCCAGCTCAGGTTCGTTCCTCATTTGCAAGGCGTATAACCGCCTCGCCCCGGACCTAACCTTCGGTCGGCTCCCAGCGGAACGAGCGGAGTGCAACGAGCACGCCGCCGATGCCCCAGGCCGCCAGGACGGCCACGTTCGTCCACTGCGACCAGATCTCGTGGTCGTGCAGCATCACGTTGCGAACGAGCCGCAGGAAGTACGTCAGCGGCAGGACGGCGGCGATCGCCCGCAGGAACGTCGGGTACGAGTGGGGCGAGAAGAACGCGCCGGAGATGAACGCCATCGGCAGGTAGATCGCGTTCACGACCGCTGAGGCGCCCTCGGCGCTCTTGATCAGCGCGGTCAGCCCGATTCCCAGCCCGCAGAACGCCGCCATACCGAGGACGAGCGCCAGCGCCAGGGACAACGGCCGGCCGGGGAGGCCGATCGAGAAGAAGAGCTTGCCGAGCACGAGCAGTCCGAGAACCTCGACGGCAAACGCGGCGAGGAAGGCGCTCAGCAGGGCGGTGAGGTAGATCGGCGCCGGCAGCGGCGTCGCGCGGAGCCGCTTCAGGACCCCCGCCTCGCGCCTGATCACGACCACGATGGCGAGCCCGGCGAACGCGATCGAGATCGCGCCGTAGCCGATCATCCCGGCCTCGAGGAAGGGTGCCGAGCGGACGTTGCCCTCGCTCTTGATCCGGTCGTTGCCGTACACGGACGCGAGCAGGAGGAAGAAGATCATCGGCAGCAGGAACGTGAAGAACGCGAGCTCGCGGCTGCGCAGGTAGAGGAGCAGCTCGCCGCGGAACTCGTGCCGGAAGAGCTTCACTCTTCCGGCTCCTCGGTCAGCGAGAGGTAGACCTCCTCGAGGCTCGGCCGGCGCACGACGAGGCCCTCGAGCTCGCGGTTCTCCGCGATCGCCTTCTCGGTCAGCTCGTGGAGGACGCGGGTCGGGGTGTCGGTCTCGAGGACGACCTCCCGCCCGTTCTCGCGGTAGCGGATCTCGGTCGCGGGCGCGGAGCCGATCAGCTCGGCGGGCGGGCCGACGGCGACGATCTCGCCTTTGCGCAGCACGGCGACCCGGTCGGCGAGCTGCTCCGCCTCGTCGAGGTAGTGGGTCGTGAGCACGATCGTCTTGCCGAGGCTCCGCAGCGAGCGCAGCGTCTCCCAGGCCTGGCGGCGCGCGTGCGGGTCGAAGCCCGTGGTCGGCTCGTCCAGGAAGATGAGCTCCGGGTCGCCGACGAGCGCGAGGCCGAGATCGAGCCGGCGCCGCTGCCCACCCGAGAGGCGGCGGACGCGGTCGTCGCGCTTCTCGTCGAGCCCGACCAGCTCGACGACCTCGTCCACCGAGCGGGGGCTCGAGTAGTAGCCGGCGAAGAGGCGGAGCATCTCGGCGACGGTGAGCGTCTCGTACATGGCCGAGGACTGGAGCACGACGCCAATCCGCTCGCGCCAGTCGCCGCCCGCCTCGGCGGGATCGACTCCGAGGACCTCGACGCTGCCGCCGTCGCGATTGCGGTAGCCCTCGAGGATCTCGACCGTCGTGGTCTTGCCGGCGCCGTTCGGGCCGAGCAGCCCGAAGACCTCGCCGCCCTGGACGTCGAAGCTGGCCCCGCGCACCGCCTCCAGCGCGCCGTACGACTTGCGCAGGTCCCGGACGGAGATGGCGCTCATGCGAGCTCGATCGCGAGCATCCCGGCCGGCGGGAACCTCGGTTCCTCGCCGCCCGTGAGCGCCGCTGCGATCCGGCCGCAATCCGGCTGGTGTCCGACCACGACCACGGTCTCGCCGCGGCCGCCGGCCGCGGCCTTCACGTCGTCGGCGGTGGCTCCGGGGGCGAGCCGCTCGTCGGCCTCGGCCTCCAAGCCTGCGGGACGCGCGAGCTCGGTTCCGGTCTCGCGGGCGCGGAGCAACGGGCTCGTCAGCACGGCGTCGGGCCGGATGCCTTCCGAGGCGAGTCGTTCGCCCAGCGCGCGGGCGGCGCGGCGGCCGTCCGCGGTGAGGGGCCTCAGCTCGTCCGGCTCTCCGTCTGCAGCCTCGGCATGGCGAACGAGGAAGAGCTGCACGGCCCCTAGGCGTCGCTCGCGACGCCTAGCGTCAGGATGCGCGGCTCTGCCGCGCGTCCGTCCGCAACGACCGGTCGATGCGTGGGCATGTTGAGAGTCACGCCGTGAGAATAGTCGCGTGCGCACCTTCCGCTACGCGGTGGCGGACGTCTTCACGGACACGCCGCTTGCCGGGAATCCCGTCGCGGTCTTCACGGACGCGCGCGAGCTCGAGGCCGGGGAGATGCAGCGGCTCGCCCGCGAGACGAATCTGTCCGAGTCGGTCTTCGTGCTGCCTCGCGAGGCGGACGGCCACGCGCGGATCCGGATCTTCACGCCGTCGGTCGAGCTGCCGTTCGCGGGGCATCCGACGCTGGGGGCGGCGTTCGTGCTCGGGCAGCCGATGCAGCTCGACGAGATTCGGCTCGAGACGCTGGGCGGGACAGTGCCGATCGTGCTCGAGCGCGAGGGGCCGCGGGTCGTCTTCGGGCGGATGGAGCAGCCGGTGCCGTCCTGGAAGCCCTTTGCGCAGGTCGACGAACTCCTCGGTGCGCTCGGCGTGGAGCGCTCGGAGCTCCCGGTCGAGGAGTACGACAACGGCGTGCAGCACGTGTACGTGTGCCTCGGCTCGGAGGACGAGGTGGCTGCGCTCCGGCCGAACCTGCGGGGGCTCGGGCTGGAGGCCGCGCTCGGGACGAACTGCTTTGCCGGCTCGGGTCGACGGTGGAAGACGCGGATGTTCGGCCTCGGCGGGATCGACGAGGACCCGGCGACCGGCTCGGCGGCCGGGCCGTTGGCAGTGCATCTCGCGCGGCACGGGTTGATCGGCTGGGGCGAGGAGATCGAAATCTCGCAGGGCGCGGAGATCGCGCGGCCGTCGACGTTGTACGCGCGTGTCGACGGCTCGGAGGACCGGGTCGAGCGGGTCGAGGTCGGCGGCAGCGCGGTCGTCGTCGCGCGCGGCGAGTTCAGGCTTCCCTGAGCTCGATCGCCTCGATCTCCGGGAGCTCCGGAGCGAGCGAGCGCCAGAAGCGGCCGCCGTCCGTGGAGAGGTAGAGGCGGTTGCGGGCCGCGTACAGCACGTAGTCGGGGTCGTCGTTCGCGATCGCGACGGCTCGGCCGGCCGGGAGGCCGCCGCCCGATTCTCGCCACGTGCTCCCCGCGTCGTTCGAGACCGCCAGCGGCGGGCGGCGGTCGACGACCGCGATCACGGTGGCCCCCGTGCGCGCCGCCGCGACGACCAGCGGGAGCGAGACCTCGAGCGTCGACCGCTCGACATGCAGATCGGAGCCGCCCAGCACGACCTCCTCCTCGAGATCGACCTCGAAGACGCCGTCCACGGTCCCGACCAAGGCCCTCATCGCAGCCGCCGTGCGAGCAGGCCGGTGACGAGCGCTCCCGCCCGCCGCGCCGAGGGAACCGGCGCGTGCCCACCCGCACGCGCCGCCATGTACGCGACGGCGAAGGCATCGCCCGCCCCCGTCGGGTCGACGGGCCCGCTGACGGGCTGCGCCGCCACCCGCTCGAGCCGTCCGTCCGCGAAGACCAACGACCCCTGCGAGCCCAGGGTGACCACGATCTCGCCGACGCCCAGGGCCCGCAGCCCCGCCTCGTCCGGCTCGTCGACGAGCACGCGCGCCTCCTCCTCGGCCAGCTTCAGGACGGACACGTGCGAAAGCACGTCTGGGTCGTAGTCCGCGTGCAGCTCCAGCGGCCCGGTCCGTGGCGGCCGCACCAGGCCCTGGCCGTCGAACAGCAGCCGCCGCCCGACCGCCAGCTCTGCGAGCGTCGCCGCCGGGAAGTCCGTCTGCGCGAGAGCCCCCACATGAACCCAGCGCGGATCGCCGAGCCCGCGCACGTCTTCGGGCGTCCAGGAGTCACCGATTCCGTCGACGGTCATCTCCCGGTGATCGCCCTCGTAGCGGATCGAGAACGCCGCCGTCGAGTGGCCGCCGAGCCAGAGCACGGGAATGCCCAGAGCGACCAACGGCCGGGCGAGCAGGGCGCGGTCGCCGTCCGCGCACTTGGCCGCGACCAGCGCGCGAGCTCCGAGCGCCCGCAGCGCACGTGCCGCCCAGAACGGCGGCCCGCCGGCCCGCGGCGGCCCGCCCTCAACGCGGTCGAGCGAGAGGTTCCCGACTACGGCGAGCCGCGGCACGGCGCGAATCTATCCGGGCGCGGAGCCAGGTAGCGAGCAGCGCGAGGCCGAACGCCGCTGCGAAGCTCGGCAGCGATGCGGTCAAACGCGCGTGGCCGGGATGCAGGTTCTCGACCGCCGACGTCCACCAGTGCGGTCCGACGGGCGAAAGCCACTGGTAGAGGACGAAGCCGGTGCACCAGCAGAGCAACATCTCCCAGCGCACCGAGGGCGCCGAGAAGACGTCCTCGGGCTCGTAGTGCGCCCCACGGCTCAGCCAGTCGGCGAGCAGCACGCCGAAGAGCGGAACGAAGAACGAGCCCAGGAGGTAGAGGAAGTCCTGGTAGTTCCCGAGATTCAGCGCGATCGCGAGCCCGGTCGCGACGGCCGAGACGAGCGTGATCAGCAGCCGCTGCGAGGCGCGCGGCACGAAGTTCTGGATCGAGACCGCCGTCGAGTAGATGTCCGCGAACGCCTTCTCGCTCTCGTCGATGGTGATCGCGGCCAGGGCGACGAACGCGATGCCGCCCGCGCCTGCGACGGCCGCCGGCAGCGCCTGCGCATCCGACACGCCCCTCGCGAGGACGATCAGGATCCCGAGCCCGACGCACCAGACGACCGGCACGAAGTATCCGATCGCCGCGCCCCAGAAGGCCTCGCGCCGACGGCGCGAGAAGCGCGTGTAGTCCGCGGCGAGCGGCGTCCACGAGACGACGCTTCCGATCACGAGGTCGACTGCCTGGCCGAAGCTCGGGAAGCCTCCCTTGCCGGGCTGCGCCCAGAACGCGTGCAGGTTCGACTTCGAGATCGCCCAGTAGGTGATGTAGGCCATCGAGAAGAGGAGTGCCCACGAGGCGAACTTGCGGAGGTAGCGGCGCACGAAGCCGATCGGCCCCAGCATGCCGAGGCCCCAGCTGAGGACGCCGAAGACGAGCGTCCAGATCCACTTTCCGCTGAACCCGAGGAGGTGCTCCGAGAGCGCGGCGGCGGCCGTCGCGATGATGATCAGCTCGAACGTCGACCAGCCGAGGTTCTGGAGGACGTTGAGCGCCGTCGGAACGTACGAGCCACGCCGGCCGAGCGGAGCGCGCAACACGACCATTCCGGGCACCCGCGCGTCGGCGCCGATCAGCGCCGCGAGCCCGAGCAGCACGTTTCCCGCGACCGCGCCGACCAGGATCGCGATGAACGCGTCCCGCACCGAGAGCGCCGGCACCAGGAGCGCCCCGATCACGATCACGAGCAGCGAGACGGAGAGGTTGCCCCACAGCAGCAAGGAGTCGAAGAGCCCGAGAACCTGCAGCCGCTTCGGGACGGGCGTGATCCCCCAACTCGGAGGGCTTGGCGACACCCAGTCTGTGCCGTCGGGCCGCGCTGGCCGCCCCGAGTCGGCGTCCTCACTCGGCCCAATAGCAACCACTATTGGGCCTCCCTGCGTCCTTGCCTCGGAACGCCCATCGCACCCCGACGACGAGCGGGGTTCCACCAAACCCTCCTAGGCCTTCGCTCGTCCATCGCTCCCTCCGCCGGCATTACCCGGATCAGGTTCGTCGGGTCTGCTCTCAGCCGCTCGCGCGGCACCCCGGTGTTGTCAGCCTAGCCGTGATTACCCGCTCGCCGAGCGGGTACTCCAAAGCAGCTTGAAAGCCCCCCGGAAGGACCGGCGCTTTGCGTTTCTGATCCTTGCCGTGGTCCCGCTCGCCGGTTGTGGCGGCGGCGACTCGGCGAATTCGCTCGCCCCTGCGAGCCATCAGGCCAGGGACATCGCGAACCTCTTCTGGTGGATGATGGGTGGCGCCTGGCTGGGGCTCGCGCTCGTCGTCGCGCTGCTGTTCTGGTCGTGGAAGCGCCGCAACCGCCGCGGCTGGGGCGACGACGTCGAGGGCGACAAGCCCGGGGAGAAGCGCAGCTGGTACGCGGTGGTCGGGCTCGGGATCGCGATGCCGATCGTCGTCATCGCGACGCTGTTCGTGATCGGCGACCTGTTCGTGATCAAGACGACGCAGGCGCCCGCGAGCACGACGACCAGGCTGACGGTGGAGGTGATCGGCCACCAGTGGTGGTGGGAGGTCCGCTACCCGGGCACGCACGCGGTCACGGCGAACGAGATCCACATCCCCGTGAACACGCCGGTGCGAGTCGAGGTCGAGACGGCCGACGTGATCCACAGCTTCTGGGTCCCCGAGCTGAACCGGAAGATCGACACGATCCCGGGGCGCAAGAACGTCGTCGGGCTCGATGCGGACAAGGTAGGCGTCTACCGCGGCCTGTGCTCCGAGTTCTGCGGCCTCCAGCACGCGCACATGTCGATGCTCGTCTTCGTCGACACGCCCTCCGCGTTCCAGCGCTGGCTCGCGCACGAGGAGCAGCCGGCTTCGAGGAACCCGATCACCAGCCTGGCCTCCGAGGGCGAGCAGCTCTTCATGAACGGCCCGTGCTCGAGCTGCCACGCGATCCGCGGCACGGACGCCGCCGGCTTCGTCGGCCCCGACCTGACCCACGTCGCCTCCCGCACGACGCTCGCCGCGGTGACCATCCCGAACGACCGCGAGAACCTGCGCGAGTGGATCGTGAACTCGCAGCACGTCAAGCCCGGCAACCAGATGCCGAACTTCGACCTCTCGGGCCACAAGCTCGACGCGCTCGTCGCCTACCTCGACGGGCTGAAGTAGATGGCGATCGCAACGCCTCCGACCCGGGTCGCCGCCGAGCGGATGGAGCGCCTGGACGAGATCTGGCAGAGCCGCCCCGGGGTCCTCGGCTGGCTGACGACGACCGACCACAAGCGGATCGGGCTCCTCTACTTCTGGACGACCCTCGTGCTCTTCGGCGCGGGCGGCGCCGAGGCCCTCCTGATCCGCACGCAGCTCGCCCAGCCGAACAGCCACGTCGTCTCCCCGAACACCTACGACGAGCTTTTCACGATGCACGGGATCACGATGATCTTCTTCTTCATCATCCCGATGACGACGGGGGCGTTCGGGAACTATCTCCTCCCGCTGATGCTGGGCGCCCGCGACATGGCGTTCCCGCGGATGAACGCGCTCAGCTACTGGATCTTCCTCGCCTCGGCGATCTTCATCTACACGAGCCTCGCCATCGGCAAGGCGCCGAACGCCGGCTGGTTCGACTACGTGCCACTCGCGAGCAGGAAGTACAACCCGGGCCACAACATCGACTTCTACGCCCTGGGGATCATCTTCAACGGGATCGCCTCGACGCTCACGGCGGGCCAGTTCATCGTCACGATCTTCAAGGCGAGGGCGCCGGGGATGTCGCTCAACCGGATGCCGCTCTTCTGCTACGCGTTCCTGGCCGCGTCGTTCGGGCTGCTCTTCGCGCTACCGGCGCTGACCGCGGACACGATCTTCCTCTTCCTCGACCGCAACGTCGGGACGCACTTCTTCGACGTCGCCCACGGCGGCTCGGCGCTGCTCTGGCAGCACCTGTTCTGGATCTTCGGCCATCCGGAGGTCTACATCCTGATCGTCCCGGCGTTCGGGATCGCGACGTCGATCATCCCCGCGTTCACCCAGCGCCGGCTCGTGGCGTTCCCGCTGGTGGCGATCGCCGAGCTGCTCGTCGTCTTCATCGGCTTCGGCGTCTGGGCCCACCACATGTACACGGTCGGGATGCCGACGGTGTCGATGATCTTCTTCGCCGCGGCGACCGCGATGGTCGTCATCCCGAGCACGATCCAGGTGTTCGCCTGGTGCATGTCGTTCATCACCGGCTTCGCGCGCTTCCGGACGCCGCTGCTCTTCATCGCCGGCTTCGTCTTCATGTTCGTGACCGGCGGGCTGACCGGGATCATGTTCGTCGCGATCCCGTTCGACCAGCAGGTGACGGACACCTACTTCGTCGTCGCCCACTTCCACTACATCATCTTCGGCGCCGCCGTCTTCCCGATCTTCGGCGGGATGTACTACTGGTTCCCGAAGGTCACGGGGAAGCTGTACTTCGAGCGGCCCGGGCAGATCAGCTTCTGGCTGATCTTCGTCGGGACGAACCTGCTCTTCTTCCCGATGCACATCGTCGGCCTGCTGGGCATGACGCGGCGCATGTACACGTATCCGTCCGGGCTCGGCTGGACGGCGTACAACCTCGCGGAGACGATCGGCGGCTTCGTCACGCTCGCCGGGATCCTGCTGCTGCTCGGGAACCTGTTCGTCAGCTATCGCCGCGGGCCGCCTGCCGGCCCCGATCCGTGGCACGGGCCGACGCTCGAGTGGACGACCAGTTCGCCGCCGCCCGAGTACAACTACGCGGTCGTTCCGCGCGTCACCAGCGCGTACCCGAACTGGGACCCGGTCGACCGGCAGGTGGACCGGCTCAACCTCGGCGACGGCGCCTTCATGCTCGACCGCGGCCACGAGCAGCCGGAGGTCACGCCCGTCGACGGGCGCTTCGCGGAGATCGTCCGGATGCCGCACGAGTCGCCGTGGCCACCGGTTCTCGCGCTCTGCCTGGCGCTCGTCTTCACGATGCTGCTGATCAACCGGTACGAGGTCGCCGCGGTCATGGGGCTTCTCTGCCTGCTCGCGCTCGTCGGGTGGCACTCGCAGGAGCCGGAGGGCGCGTGACGGACTACGCGGTTCCCGAGGAGCGGATCGCCCGCCCCGCCGCGTGGTGGGGGATGTGGATCCTGATCGCGAGCGAGGCGACGCTCTTCGGCGTCTTCATCGGCACGTATTTCTTCCTGCGCTTCAAGACCGGGATCTGGCCTCCGAACGGGATCCCGAAGCCGGCGCTCGTCGTGCCGCTGATCCTCCTCGCCGTGCTCGTCGGCACGAGCATCCCGATGCGCCTCGCCGCGAACGCCGCGCTGGAGCGGCGGCTCGGCGCGACCCGGCTCTTCGTCTCGATCGCCCTGGTCGTGCAGGCCGGCTACTTCGCCTACGCGGTGCACGACTTCTCCGACCAGGTGCACCGCTCCGACATCACGCGTGACGCGTACAGCTCGATCTACTACACGCTCCTCGGCGCTTCCCACGCCCACGTGCTGCTCGGGATCCTCTTCAACCTCTGGCTGCTCGGGAAGCTCGCGCGCGGCTTCACGACCTACCGCGTGAACGGGGCCCAGGCCATCGCCCTCTACTGGTACGCGGTGATCGTGATCACGATCGTCGTCTACGGGACGCTCCTCTCCGCCCGCGCATGAGCCTGCGGCGCCTCGAGATCCTGCAGTGGACCGGCCTCTTGCTGGGGGCGCTGGCCTTCACCGCGGCCCACGTGGTCGGCTTCGGGATCAGCCAGGCCGAGTGCGCGGCGGCCGGGCGCCACTGGGGGATCAGCAACGACGTCTGGCTGGGTGCGGGACTCGCCGCGGCCGCGCTTTGCGTGGTCGCCGCCGCGGTCGCTGCGGGGCTCGTCGTCTTCCGCACGCGCGAGGAGAGCTACGAGAGCCCGCCTGCTCCCGGACGCATCCGCTTCCTCGCGATCGCCGCGGTCGCGGCGAACCTGATCTTCCTGATGATCATCGTGCTCGACCTCCTGGGCACGCTCTCCAACGTCACCTGCCGCCAGGGATGAGGCGCCTGGTCGCCATCGGACTGCTCGCGCTCGCGCTTCCCGCGACTGCCGTGGGAGCCACCGGGAACGTCCGGCTCGGCTACCACCTCTTCGGGCAGTACTGCGTCGCCTGCCACGGCGTCGCGGGAAGCGGCGTGCCGCCCGCCCGGGTCATCGGCACGGGCCCCGGGCGGGTGCCGCGGCAGCAGCTCGGCCTCGGCCCCTCGCTCCGGGGCGTCGGCGCGCTGGCGGCGGACTTCTACCTGCGCACCGGCTACATGCCGCTGCAGCACGTGGGCATGCAGCCGCATCGCCAGCGGGTCTTCTTCTCGGAGACGCAGCTGCAGGGCCTGATCGCGTACATCGCGTCGCTCGGGCCGGGGCCGAAGGTGCCGACCCCGCACCCGCAGCGCGGAAGCCTGTCCGAAGGCCTGCACCTGTTCACGGATCACTGCGCGGGCTGCCACCAGGTCGTCGCCCAGGGCGGCTACGTGACCGGTGGGCTGCCTCCGCCGCTGAACGAGGCGACCGCGACGCAGATCGCCCAGGCGATCCGGATCGGCCCGTACGTCATGCCGCGCTTCTCGACGAAGTCGCTTTCGCCGGACCAGGTGAACTCGATCGTGCGCTACGTCCTCTGGGCGAAGCATCCGGACGACCGCGGCGGCTGGGGGATCGGCCACATCGGTCCGATTCCCGAAGGGCTCGTGACCTGGTTCCTCGGGATGACCGCACTGGTCGCGTCGTGCATGGTGATCGCGCGGAGGCTGCGCCGTGGCTAGGGCAAAAGATGCGCTCCTCGCCGGGCTGCTCGTGCTGGCCCGCAAGCGCAAGCGCCGCCTCTGGCCCGGACAGCGCGAACGGCTCGTGCCGCCGGCTCCGCCCAACTCCGGCTCGGAAATCCTGGCCACGCTGTTGCTGCTCGCGGCGACCCTGTGCGCCGTCGGGTTCGTCGTGGTCTACGTCGTCGACAGCCTTCCCGCGCACACCCAGCTGCTGGGGCTCTCGCTCGGGCTCGCGTGCCTCCTCGTCGCCGCGGCGCTGATCGTGACGGCCAAGCGGCTGATCGTGACGGAGGAGCTCGAGGACGACTATCCGGTCGAGGAGCACGCGGACGAGCAGGAGACGGTCGTGCAGTACGTCGCGGATGCCGGCTTCAGCAGGAGGCGCCTGTTGAAGCTCGCGTTCGGCGCGGCGGGAGGGGCGCTCGTGCTGGCCGCGCTGACCCCGGTCGCGTCGCTC
>DATDMJ010000018.1:0-25779 GCA_036518855.1 Gaiellaceae bacterium
TCGTGAACGCGAGGTCGTCGAGCTTCGGCGTCACCTCGTCCCAGTGCAGCGGGGTCGAGACGGGCGCGCGGGCGCGCGGCCGCACCGAGTACGCCGAGGCGATCGTCTTGCCGTGCCCGTTCTGGCGGTGGTCGACCAGCACTCCGCGCCGCTTCTTCTTGAGCCACTCGGTGGTCACGAGACCGGGGTTCTCCGCTTCGAGGCCCCGCGACACCCGTTCCGCGAGCTCGTACGCGTCCGAGTAGGAATAGCGGCGCGAGATCGGCACCAGGACGTGGATCCCGTCGGCGCCGCTCGTCTTCACGTAGGAGCGCAGCTGCAGCCGCTCGAGCGCCTCGCGCACGAGGTGCGCCACCTCGATCGCCTGCGCGAAGCCGTTCCGCGACTCGGGCGGGTCGAGGTCGAAGACCACGTAGTCCGGCCGGTCGGGCTTGTCGACCCGCGAGTACCAGGCGTTCATGTCGATGCAGTTCATCTGCACCATCCAGACGAGCGCGGCCGGCTCGTTCACGAGCGCGAAGTCGACCAGCCGCGAGCCGCCCTCGCGCGGCCAGGTCCGGAACTGCCGGGTCGGAACCCACGACGGCTTCCCTTTCGGCGCCTGCTTCGCGAAGTAGGGCCGGTCGTCGATCCCGTGCGGATAGCGCTTGAGCGTGAACGGCCGGTCCCGGAGGTGCGGCACGATCGCCGGGGCGATCTCGGCGTAGAACTCGGCGAGATCTCCTTTCGTCACGCCGTCCTTCGGGAAGAGGACGCGGTCCGGGCTCGTCAGCCTGACGCGCCGCCGACCGATCTGGATCTCGTCGCTCACGCCAGCCGCGTCCAGGTCAGCTCGTGCCGGAGCGGCAGCCGGTACGACCCCGCGAGGAGCGGCCGGACCCGCGCGAACAGCCCCTCGCGCTCGTCCTCGGGCATCGCAGCCAGCGAGCTCGTGGTCGAGTAGAGGATCAACAGCTCGTCGGGATCGACGGTGATCTCCTCTTCGTTGCGCTCCTGCCGAAGCGGCTCGAAAGGAGAGTCGGCGAACGCGTCGTCCCAGGGCGGGCGGCGCAGCGGCAGGGACCGCTGGTACGGCTCGCTGAGGGCGGCGAGCGCCGCGTCGGGAAGCGGAGGCTCCGTCTCCCACCAGTGGGTCGAGACGATCGCGAGCCCGCCGCGGGGCCGGAGCACGCGGGCGAGCTCCGCGATCGCCGCCGCAGGATCGAACCAGTGGAACGCCTCGCCGACGAAGACCGCGTCGACGCTCGCATCCGCCAGCGGGATCGACTCCGCACTCCCGGCGAGCGCGCCGCCGTGCACGGCCCGCATCCGCTCGTCGGGCTCGACCGCGACGACCTCCGCGAACCGGCGCATCAGCTCCCGCGTCAGGCGACCGGTGCCTGCCGCGAGGTCGAGCACCCTCGAGTCCGCGCCGAGCTCGAGCGCCTCCTGCGCGCGGTCGAGCAGCGCCTGCGAGTAGGGCGGGCGAACCCGGTGGTACGTCTCGGCGACGTTGCCGAAGCTGCGCCCGAGCTCGGTCACGTCCGGTGCGCCCACTCGTAGTTCGCGTGCACCAAGAAGCGGTACTCGCCTTCGGGGAGCAGGGACGCGAGCCCGGCGAGCACCTCGTCACGGTCCTCGCGGTTTGCGATCCAGCTGACCGAGGCCGCGAAGGCCAGCACCTCGTCGCGGCTCGAGACGTGCTCGTGCTCCAAGACGCCCACGTGCACCTCGCCGAAGGGCGTCCCGTCGAAGACGTGCTCGTCGATGTCCGGCGGCGGCATCGCATCGTGCAGCTCCTCGAGCCGCTTCAGGTACGCGGGCGGGAGCGGATCCGGCTCCGCCGACTCGTTCCAGAAGCGGGCGAACACGCCTCCCGGCCGCAGCACGCGGGCGATCTCGGCCACCGCGACCTCGTTGGCGAACCAGTGGAACGCCTGGCCGGTGAAGACGGCGTCCACCGAGGCCTCGTCGAGCGGAATCGCCTCCGCGACCCCCGGGA
Source organism: Gaiellaceae bacterium (assembly GCA_036518855.1). Lineage (GTDB taxonomy): Bacteria > Actinomycetota > Thermoleophilia > Gaiellales > Gaiellaceae > AC-32. The sequence goes on from DATDMJ010000018.1 coordinate 1,982, forward strand.
GCGCTTCGGCCTGCGGCACCAGCTCGGCGAGGATCGCGCGCAGCTCCGACAGCGGCTCGACGGCGACCACGCGGGCGTACCTGGCCGCGAGGACGCGGGTCAGCTTGCCGGTGCCGGCTGCGAGGTCGAGCACCGTCGCGTCGTCGGGGACGGGCACGACGTCGAGCAGCTCGGGCGGCCAGCCGGGCCGGCCCCGCTCGTACGCCTCGGCGACGCGCTGGAAGCTCTTGGCTTGCTCAGCCGACACCGGCGAGCAGAGACGAACGCTGTTCTTTGACCATCTCGCGCGCGATGAGCAGGCGCTGGATCTGGTTCGTGCCCTCGTAGATCTGCGTGATCTTGGCGTCGCGCATCATCCGCTCGACCGGGTACTCCTGGATGTAGCCGTAGCCGCCGAGGATCTGCACGGCGTCCGTCGTGACCTCCATCGCGACGTCCGTACAGAAGAGCTTCGCCATCGCCGAGATCTTCGTCAGCTCCTGGCCGTCGGCGCCCTCGTCGATCAGCTGCCCGCACTTGTAGAGCAGCCCGCGCGCGGCCTCGCACTTCGTCTCCATGTCCGCGAGCGACGCGGCGATCAGCTGGTGCTGCGCGATCGGCTTCCCCATCGTCTCGCGCGACTTCGCGTACTCGAGCGCGTAGTCGGTCGCGCCCTGGGCGAGCCCGAGGCCCTGCGCGCCGATCCCGGGGCGTGACCGGTCGAGGATCCGCATCGCGATCCGGAAGCCCTCGCCCTCCTCGCCGAGCAGGTTGTCCGCGGGGATGCGGCAGTCGTCGAAGAAGATCTCGCCCGTCGTCGAGCCCTTGATCCCCATCTTCGGCTCGATCCGCCCGACCTCGAAGCCCGGCGCGTCCGCCTCGACCACGAACGCGGAGATCCCGGCGTGGCCCGCCTCCGGGTCGGTCTTCGCGAACACGACATAGAGGCCCGCGACGCCCGCGTTGGTGATGAAGCGCTTCGAGCCGTTGACGACGTACTCGTCGCCCTCGCGCCGCGCCTCGCTGCGCATCGCGGCCGAGTCGGAGCCCGAGCCCGGCTCGGTCAGCGCGTAGGCCGGGAGCCACTCGCCGCTCGCGAGCTTCGGCAGCCAGCGGGCCTTCTGCTCGTCCGTGCCCGCGAGCTTGATCCCGAGCGACCCGAGCTCCTGCACGGCGAGCAGGAGGCCGGTCGTCGCGCAGACCTTGGAGAGCTCCTCGATCGCGACGAGCACCATCAGCGCGCCGGTGCCGGTGCCGCCGTACTGCTCTTCGAACGGCAGCCCGAAGAGCTCGTGCTCGCGCAGCAGCTCTACCATGTCCCACGGGAACTCGGCCGACTTGTCGATCTCGGCCGCCCGCGGCGCGACCCGCTCGCGCGCGAGCGTGCGCACGAGGTCGCGGATCTCGCGCTGCTCCTCGGTCAGGGGATCGACGGCCACGGCCGAAGCCTAGTCCCTGCAAACAGGGAAGGTCGCGAGCCCGAATGGCGTCATGTGGTCATGGAGGCCGCCCATCCACGCAACCCGTTACCCGCCCGGCAGCGGGTTCGAATCGGCGCGATCGCAGAGATTCTCGTCGCCGCCCTGCCGCTGATCGGGCTCGTCTCGCTGCTCCTCCGCTCGCAGCTCGACCCGCACTTCGAGAACTACCGCGTCCACTTCGTCCTCTTCGGCCTCGTCGGCTCCGTCGCGTTCGCGCTCGGCTACGCGGCCGGGGAGGCGGCGAAGAACCGCGGGGACGCGCGCGTGCTGCTCCTCTCGCTCGCCTTCATGGCGACAGGAGGGTTCATGGGACTGCATGCCATCGGGACGCCCGGCGTGCTCTTCTCCGCCGACCACTCCGGCTTCAAAGTGGCGATCCCGGTCGGCCTGCTCGTCAGCGCAGGCTTCGCGCTCGCCTCGGCCTTCGTCGACCAGCGTCCGAGCTTCGCGCCGCTCGTCATCCGCTACCGCAGCGTCCTGCGCTTCAGCGTCCTCGCGGCCATGGGCCTGTGGCTCGTCTGGACGCTCGCCGACCTGCCGCCGCTGGGAGGGCCGGACAGCGAGGCCGCGCGCGGGAGCCTGCTCACCGTGTTCGCCATCGTCGGAACCCTCGTGTACGCGGTCAGTGCCGCGCGCTACTGGGGGATCTTCCGGGCCCGGCCGAACCTGCTGCCGGCCGCGGTCATCGCCTGCTTCGTGCTGCTCTCCGAGGCGCTGATCGGTGTGGCCGTCACCGGCGAGCGGAAGTGGCACGCGAGCTGGTGGGAGTGGCACGGCCTGATCGTCACCGCGTACCTGATCATCGGCTTCGCCGCCCGCCGGGAATGGCGCGAGGAGCGCTTCGGCGATCTCTACCTGTCGTCGACGAGAGAGCGCTGCCAGCACGTCAGCGTGCTCTTCAGCGACCTCGCCGGGTACACGCGCTTCGCGGCCGAGTCGACACCGGTCGAGGCAGCGACGGTGCTCGAGGCGTACTGGCATACGGCCGCGACGCTGCTGACCCGGCGGTTCGGCGGCGTGGTCGAGAAGTTCATCGGCGACGGGGTCGTGGCCGTCTTCAACCGCAGCGGCGACCAGCCCGACCACGCCCGTCGTGCCGCCTGTGCCGCGCTCGCGCTCCAGCGGGCCTTCGGCGAGCTCGTCGAGCAGCATCCGGAGTGGCCGCGAATGCGCGTCGGCGTCAACAGCGGCGAGGCAGTCGTCCGCGAGATCGGAGGCGAGGGCCATCTCTCCTACCCGCTCGTCGGCGACACGATCAACATGGGCGCCCGGCTCGAGGGCCTCGCGCCGGTGGGAGGCGTGCTCATCGGCGCCGAGACGTACGAGCAGCTGCCCGACGGCGCCGTCGTGGAGGAGCGAGCCGGGCTACGGGTGAAGGGCCACGACGCGGTGAACGCGTACGTGCTGCACGCCTGCCCCTGTTAACGGTTGTGGCAGACGATCTCGACGTTGTTGCCGTCGGGATCGAGGACGAAGGCGCCGTAGTAGCCGGGGTGGTAGTGCCGCTCGCCGGGTGAGCCGTTGTCGCGGTAGCCCGCGGCTACCAGCGCGCGGTGGAACTCGTCGACCGTCGCGTCGTCCGCCGCGGGGAACGCGAGATGGAGGTTCTCGGTCCGCGGCCGGTCGTCGTCGACCACGCTGAACGAACGGCCGCCGCCCCGGAAGTGCCGCCCCTCCGGCCACTCGTCCGCGAGCACGAAGCCGCCGAAGGGGCCAACGGCCTCGTAGAAGCGCTTCGAGGCCTCGAGGTCCTCGACCCGGATCCACAGGTGGTCGATCCGGTTGTCGCCGTCCCGCGCCCGGCCGGAGTGCATCGCCTCGACGCTGTTGCTGTCGGGGTCGAGGACGAAGCCGCCGTAGTAATCACGCGAGTACCGGGGCCGCGGCCCCGGCTCGCCGTCGTCGCGGTAGCCCGAGCCGGTCATCGCCCGCCACCAGTCGTCGACCGCCTCCCGCGACTGGGCGACGAACGCGACGTGGAGGTTCCGCGTCGGCGGCCGCCCCTCTGCGATCGAGAAGTCGTCCCACTCGAAGAAGTGCCCGTCCGTGGCCGGCTCGCCCGGGAGCGCAAGATCGTAGAACCGACGCGAAGCCTCGAGATCCGAGACTCGAATCGTGACGTGGTCGAACACCTAGCCGGCGTACTCGAACTCGCGCGTGAACGCGCAGGTGCCGTGCAGCTCGAAGGCGAACGGCGGATCCTCGACGACGAGCTCCTCGGCGTACAGCTCGGTGCCGGGCCGGTCGTGGCCCGGGACGATGCACGACACGGTCTCCTCCGTCGGCACCGGGACGAAGGCGCGCATCCGGACGGCCTCGCCCGCCCGCACCTCCCCGCCCGAGAACTCGATCTTCGTCTGCCTGGTCGCCACGACGTTCCGCGGCTTGCGGATCCAAGGCAGGGTCAGCACGTGCTTCCCGCCGAGGCGCCCGAGCAGGATCTCGCCGAGCTCGCCCGGCCCGTCGACGTGGAGGACGAGCGTCCAGGGCGAGCCTTCTTCGTCGTCCGAGTAGCGGTACGTGAGGACGGCGGCGCTGCCCGAGAGCTCGACTCGCCCCGCGTTCCCCTCGTCGACGCGCCAGGCCAGCGCGCCGTAGCAGACGCCGTGCGTCGAGCGGCCGCCCGGAACCCCGCCGATCCTGCGGCACGGGCAGATCGGGTCGCAGTTGCAGGCCTCGAGGTAGCGGCCCGCGATCCGCCAGGGGCTCAGATCCATGCGATTGCGGCTGCCATCGCGAGGCCGGCCGCCACCACGCTGGACGAGCGCGCGCCGAACGGCGCTGCCTTCTGGACCGCGACCACGACGGCAAGCACGAGCGCCCACCAGATGCTCATCAGCCCGAGCCCCACCATCAGGGCCATCAGGAAGACACAGCACCCGGCGCAGTGCAGGCCGTGCAGGATCCCGCCCGCGAACGACGGCTCGAAGAGGAGTCGCACGGGCGAGCGGCAGCGGCGCAGACAGGCGTCCTTCAGCGGCGAGAGCTCGTAGATCGCGGCCGCCGCCAGCAGTGCGCCGGCCCCGATCTCGCCGAGCGGCGTCGCAAACGGCGAGAGCACGACGAAGCCGAGCAGCCCGAGCACGAGCCAGAGAGTGCAGTAGCCGAGCACGAAGACGACGCCGTCCAGGGAGCCGCGCGTACCGCCGACGAGCCGCGCCGCCGGGAGCGTTCCGGGCACCATGCCGACGCCGACCATCACCGCCCAGCTTCCGAGGAACATGCCCACCGCTTAGATTCTGACATCGTGATCCTCGAGCACGGCGTCATCCGCACACTCGACCCGTCCCTCCCGGTCGTCCGCAGCCTGGCGATCGCGGGCGAGAAGGTCGCCGGCGGTGTCGGGACGCACGAGACGGCGCTGCCCGGGCCGGAGCGGATCGACCTCGGCGGTCGCTGCGTCCTCCCCGGCTTCAGCGACGCGCACGTGCACTTCCCGACCTGGGCGATGGCGCAGCACGAGGTGCGGCTCGAGGACACGCACTCGCTCGACGAGGCGCTTGCGCGCGTGCGCGAGGCCCTCGCCGACGCACCGGCCGACCGCTGGCTCTGCGGGCGCGGCTGGCGCAGCTCGGACTGGTCGCCCACGGTCGAACCGACGAAGGAGGTGCTCGACGAGGTGATCTCCGACCGACCGGTCGCGCTGATGGCGCGCGACTCGCACTCGGTGTGGCTCAACTCGGCCGCGCTGGCCCACGCGAACGGCGACCTGCAGGTCCCGGGCGGCGTCGTGGAGGTGGACGAGCGCGGCGAGCCGACGGGCGTCCTGCGCGAGGAGTCGTGCTGGCACTTCCGCGACACGTACATCGAGATCTCCGACGACGAGTACCTCAGCGCGATGCGCACCGGCGTGAAGCTCGCGGCCTCCCGCGGTGTCACGGCCGTCCACGACAAAGACGGCTGGCTCGGCGCGCTCCGCTTCTGGCAGCGCCTCCAGGCGGAGGGGCCGCTCAGCCTGCGCGTGTGGCAGTCGCTCCCGGCTGAGAGGGCGGACGAGCTCGCCGGCGTGGACGTTCGCAGCGGCCTCGGCGGGCCGCGCCTGCGGCTCGGCTACCTGAAGGCCTTCATGGACGGGACGCTCGGCTCCCAGACGGCCCGGATGCTGGACGGATCCGGAGTCGAGATCACGAGCGAGGAGCAGCTCGAGGCGTTCATTCGCGCCGGTGCCCGCGCCGGCTTCCCGGTCGCCGTCCACGCGATCGGCGATCTCGCGAACCGCGAGGCGCTCGACGCGTTCGAGGCGACGCGCGGCGAGTGGCAGCCGCTCGGCCTGCGTCCCCGGATCGAGCACGCGCAGCTGCTCGCGCCCGAGGACGTGCCGCGCTTCGGGCAGCTCGGCGTCGCCGCCTCCGTGCAGTTCAGCCACGCGCCCTCCGACCGCGACGCTGCCGAGCGCTTCTGGGGCGACAAGACCGCCAGCGCCTACGCGTACCGCTCGCTGCTGGACACGGGCGCCGTCGTCGCGAACGGCTCCGACGCGCCGATCGAAGAGCTCGATCCACTCGCGGGTATCCGGGCCGGGGTGCTGCGAACGCTGGACGAGCGGCCCGCCTGGCACCCCGAGCAGGCGGTCACCGTCGAGGAGGCGCTGCATGCCACGTGCGTCACGCCCGCGTGGCTCTCCCGCGAGGAGCACTCCCGCGGAAAGCTCCTCCCCGGCTTCGACGCAGACCTGGTCGTCCTCGACCGCGACCCGCTCGAGGATCTCGCCGCCACACAGGTCGTCGCCACCATGGTCGGCGGGATGTGGACGCACAACCCGCCGCCCTGGGACTGATTCGTTCAGATTCGCCGAGGCGCCGACTTGGCGGCGCCGACCAAAGAGGCCGCGCCGGCTTGGCCGGCGTGGCCGTCTAGCGCACGGTCTTGGAACCCGTGCGACGGGATGCTCTTGTTCAGATTTCTTTAACGCGCAAACCGTTCGACGCGGGCGTCCGTCTTAGCGGATACAAGGATCGGGCGGCCGACCCTCCCCTCGCCGGCCTGCCCAGTCCCAAGGTGGAGGGCCCGCCACCGGGGTGCGGCCCTCCCCCTCCCCCTACTTGATCTCGGCGATCGTCCTCCGGCCGGCGTCGACGACCTGGGACGGCAGCGGCGCGAACTGCAGCGGCTCGCCGAAGCGCTGCCCGTCGGTGATCGCGTACGTCAGGAACGGCCGGAGCGTCGATGCCGCCGACGAGCTCTTCGGGACGATCGCGTAGCTGTAGGTGGAGATCGGATACGCGCCGGGCGCCGAGGCGGGCGGGTTCGTGATCGAGACCACGTTGTCGGCGGCGATCGTCGTCACGGCCTTCGCCGCCGCCGAGATGCTCGGTAGGCCGGGCACGGGGAACTTCCCGGCGGCGTTCCGGACGAGCGCGTAGTCGAGGTGGTTCGAGAGGACGTAGGAGAGCGCGAGGTAGCCGATCGCGCCGTTCGACCGGCTCATCGCGGCGGCGACGCCGTTGTTCCCCTTCCCGCCCGCGCCGGTCGGGAACGCGACCTGCGCCGCGACGCCGGGGCCCGCCTTCCACGCCGGGCTCACCTTCGAGAGGAAGTCGGTGAACGCATAGGTGTCCCCGCTTCCGTCGCTGCGGAAGACGGGCATGACGGTCGTGTCCGGGAGCTTCACGCCCGGGTTGAGCCGCGCGATCGCAGGGTCGTTCCAGTGCTTGATCTCGCCGAGGAAGATCCGCGCGAGCACCGGCCCGGAGAGCTTCAGCCTGTTCGGCACGCCCTTGACGTGGTACGAGACGAGCGTCGCGGTGAGGGCCCACGGCACGTGCAGGCAGCCGTTGCACGCATCCGCCTCGTCGGGAGTCAGCGGCGCATCGGTCGCGCCGAAGTCGACCGAACGGGCGGTGATCTGGGAGATCCCGCCGCCAGAGCCGATCGCGCCGTACGTGACCGCGACGCCCTTGCGGTGCCCGTAGTCGGACGACCACTTCGCGACGAGCGGCGCGACGAGCGAGCTGCCCGCCCCGACGAGCGCCGGCGAGCCGCCGCCGCAGCCTGCGGCAAGGACGACCGTGGCTGCGAGGAGCGGTGCGAGAACGCGCGTGCTCAGGCGTGCTGCTCGGGGTGCGACGCGTCCGTGAACTCGCGGAACTCCGCCGTCAGCAGGTACGCGATCTGCTCGCCGATGTCGACCGCGTGGTCGCCGATTCGCTCGAGGGTCCGCGAGACGAGCACCATCCGCAGCACCCACTCCCGCAGCCCGGGCTCGCCGACGATCTCCACGACGCGGTCGACGAAGCGGCGGTTCGAGCGGTCGATCAGCTCGTCCAAGTCGACGAGCGACTCGGCCGCCTGCAGATCGCGGTTCGCGAATGCGTCGAGCGCGACCCTGATCATCTCCTCCGCGCGCTCGCCCATGTCCTCGAGGCTCTGGAGCAGCATCGCGTCGGGCTCGACGTCGGCGACGAGCTTCGTCAGCTTCGCGATCGTGACGCTGTAGTCGGCCATCCGCTCGAGGTGGAGGTTCGTGTGCAGCATCGCCAGCACGAGCCGCAGATCCGTGGCGACGGGCGTCTGCCGGGCGAGCAGCGACTCGATCCCCGACTCGATCTGGATGTAGTGCTGGTCGACGTCGTCGTCGAACGCGATGACATCGTCGGCGAGCTCGACGTCGCGCTGTGCGAGGGCGTTCAGCGCGCCGCGGAGGACGCGCAGGACGAGCGCCCCTTCCTCCTGCAGGCTCGCCTCCAGCTGATCGAGCTCCTCCTGGAACGAGACCCGCATGTTCAGTGGTCTATCCAAATCGGCCCGTTACGTAATCCTCCGTGCGCTTGTCGGAGGGGGCCGTGAAGATCTTGGGGGTCTCGTCGTACTCGACGAGGACACCGTAGCGGCCCTGGTCGTCCGAGTCGATGCTGAAAAACGCGGTGCGGTCGGCGACCCGTGCGGCCTGCTGCATGTTGTGGGTCACGATCACGATCGTGTACTCGCGCTTGAGCTCGTGCATGAGCTCCTCGATCCGCTGCGTCGCGATCGGGTCGAGCGCCGAGGCCGGCTCGTCGAGGAGCAGGACCTCCGGCTCGACGGCGATGGCGCGCGCGATGCAGAGCCGCTGCTGCTGGCCCCCGGAGAGCCCGAGCGCGCTGCGCTTGAGCCGGTCCTTGACCTCGTCCCAGAGCGCGGCGCCCTGCAGCGCCTTCTCCACCCGCTCGTCGAGGTTCTTCTTGAGGCCGAGCACTCTGGGCGCCCACGCGACGTTGTCGTAGATCGTCTTCGGGAAGGGGTTCGCCTTCTGGAAGACCATCCCGATCCGCCGGCGCACCTCGACCGGCTCGACGTCGTCGCCGTAGAGGTCGATCCCGTGGTACAGGATCTTGCCTTCGTGCCCGAAGCCGGGGACCTCGTCGTTCATCCGGTTGAGGCAGCGGATGAACGTGCTCTTGCCGCAGCCCGAAGGGCCGATCACGGCCGTGATCAGGTTGCGGTAGATCGCGAGGTCGACGCCCTTGACCGCGACGTTCGAGCCGTAGCTCGCGGTCAGGCCCTGGATGTCGAACACGGTCTCGCGCGTCTGCAACTCCGCGTCCTGCCGCGCGGCGACCTCGACCGGCCTCATCGCGGGCATCGTAACCATCTGGCTCACGTGCTCCTCCTCGGTCATCGGCTGAGCTTCCTGCGGCTTCTGGCGAGCAGCAGGCGGGCGGTCAGGCTCGTGATCAGCACGAAGATCAGCAGCACGAGCGCGGACGCCCAGGCCCGCTTGTGGTCCTCGGGATCCGGCGATTCGGACCAGATGAAGATCTGCGTGGTCAGGTTCGGCAGCGCGTGCGAGGGGTTCCACGCGGTCGACTGGGCGTAGATCGACGTCACGAAGAGCAGCGGCGCCGTCTCGCCGGCGGCGCGCGCGATCGCGAGCACGGTGCCGGTCAGGATCCCTCCCGCCGCGCTCGGCAGCGTGATCCCGAGCACCGTGCGCCAGCGTGACGCGCCGAGCGCGAGCGCGCCCTCGCGCTGCGTGGCCGGCACGAGCCGGAGCACCTCCTGCGTCGAGCGCGTCACCAGCGGCAGCATCACGATCGAGAGCGCGATGCCTCCCGCCCAGCCGCTCTGCGGGTGCCCGTAGACGAGCAGCCCGAAGATGAAGACGCCGATGATGATCGACGGCAGGCCGTTGAGCAGGTCGATCGCGAGCTGGATCGGCGCCCGCAGCCAGTTCGAGGCGAACTCCTCGAGGAAGACGGCGATCATGACGCCGAGCGGGAGCGCGATCGCGGTCGCGATCCCGACGAGGATGGCGGTGCCGACGATCAGCGGCGCGATCCCGCCGCTCTCGTTCGAGAAGGGCAGCGGCAGGTCGCTGGTGAGGAAGCTCCAGGAGAGCTCGCTCGCGCCGCGTTTCGCGATCGCCCAGACGACGGCCGCGAGCACGAAGAGCGCCGCGAGCGCGGCCACCGTCGCAGCGGCCTCGGCGAGGCGGTTCGCGATCCGGCGGCGGCGGACCCGCCTGTCACCACGCAGGCTCAGGGCCGGCTCGACGGCGACGGCCATCAGCTCTTTCCCGTCCGCTGGACGGCGTAGCGGCGCACGATCAGCTGTGCCAGCAGGTTCGTGACGAGGCCGATCACGAGCAAGATCGCAGCGAGGTAGAAGAGCGAGGCCAGCTGGAGCTTGGTGCCCCAGCCCTGGAACTGCGCCGCGATGCGGCTCGCGAGCGTGTCGCCCGGCGCGAACAGCGAACGGTTGATCACCCAGGACGAGCCGATCACCTGGGTCACTGCGATCGCCTCGCCGAGCGCGCGGCCGAGCCCGAGGATGACGGCGGCAGCGATCCCCGGGCGCGACGACGAGAGGATGACGCCGCGGACCATCTCCCAGCGCGTGGCGCCGAGCGCGAGGGCGCCTTCCTCGAGCTCGTTCGGGACGCTGACGAAGAGCTCGCGGCAGATGCTCGCCACGATCGGGACGACCATGATCGCGAGGATCACGCCCGCGACGAAGACCCCGCTCGCCGAGGGCGTCCCGCTGAAGATCGGCAGGAAGCCGAACCAGCGTTGCAGCCAGGGCTCGACGTGAGCGGCCAGGAACGGGCCGAGGACGAGGATCCCCCAGAGCCCGAGGACGACGCTCGGAATCGCGGCCAGCATCTCGACGAGCGAGCCGACGAGCACCCGGAGGCCGGACGGCGCGAGCTCGCTCAGGAAGAGCGCGATCGCGAGCGCGAGCGGCGTCGCGAGCACCAGCGCCATCAGCGACGTGATCGCGGTCCCGTAGAGGCCCGGGAGCGCGCCGAAGTGGTTGTGCACCGCGTCCCACGGGCTGTCCCAGAGGAACGAGATGCCGAACGAGCTGAACGCGAGGTGCGCGCCGTGGATGATCTTCCAGGCGATCAGGCCGATCAGCCCGACCGCGACGACCGCGGCGCCGAAGGTGAGGATCAGGAGCAGCCGGTCGCCGAGCCGGTCGCGGATCCGGCGGCCGCTGCGCAGCTCCTGCGCGATCGGAACGGTGCTCATGGCGATCACGCTAACGCGCGTGCCAGCTATCCAAGCGGCCCGTTACCGGACCGTTACCAGACGGCCACCGCCTTTCAGCCCACACGCCGCGCCCCGGAGGTCAGCCTCATGAAGCGAGACCGGAGTGCAAACGGAGAGGAGAGACACTTGAAGCGCATGAGAAGCCTTGTGGCGGTGTTCGCCCTGCTCGTCGTGGCGGCACTGGCGCTCACGGCGTGGACGGGCCTCGCTGGGGCGTCCTCGAAGAAGACATCGATCACCGGAGCCGGCAGCACGTTCGTCGCGCCCCTGGTTTCGCAGTGGATCCAGCACTACGGGACCGCCCAGATCAGCTACAGCGGCGTCGGCAGCGGCGCGGGCATCGCGCAGATCAGCGCGCGCACCGTCGACTTCGGGGCGAGCGACGCGCCGATGACCCCCGACCAGGCCTCGGGCTGCCACGGCTGCGCCCAGATCCCGTGGGCCTTCTCGGCCACGTCGATCCCCTACAACGTCAGCGGCGTCGGGTACGGCCTCAAGCTGACCGGGCCGATCCTGGCCAACATCTACCTCGGCCACATCAAGAAGTGGAACGACAAGCGGATCAAGGCCATCAACAAGGGCGTCAACCTGCCCAACGAGAACATCGTCCCGATCTACCGCAGCGACGCGAGCGGAACGAGCTTCAACTTCACGGACTACCTCTCGAAGGTGAGCAAGGAGTGGAAGAACAAGATCGGCAAGGGCACCCAGCCGGCCTTCCCGGCCGGGGTCGGCGCGCGCGGCAGCTCCGGCGTCGCGGCGAAGCTCGGCTCGACCGCGGGCGGCATCACGTACGTCGACGTCGCCTACGCGTACAGGAGCCACTACCGGATCGCGAAGCTCCAGAACGCCGCCGGCAAGTTCGTCCTGCCGAGCGTCAAGTCGCTCAAGGCAGTGGCGGACCGGGTTACCAAGGTCCCGAAGAACAACGCGATCTCGGTCGTGAACCCGCCGAAGAGCGTGCCGAAGGGCTACCCGCTCTGCACGTTCACCTGGGTGATCGTCCCGCTCCAGAGCTCCAAGTCGTCCGACCTGAAGTCGTTCATCGACTGGGCCGTCACGAAGGGGCAGAAGTACGGGCTCCAGCCCGGCCTGCTGTTCCTGCCACTGCCGAAGGTCGTGGTGAAGGCCGCCCGCAAGACGACGGCCCGCCTCCACAGCTAGCGCTGCGAATCCCAGACGCACCTAACGTCGAGCCCGCGGCCCTTTGCGCCGCGGGCTTCGACGTGCCCCCCCGCGGTCTCGACGACGTGCTTGACGATCGCGAGCCCGAGGCCGCTGCCGCGCGTGGTGCGCGCCCGGTCAGAGCGGAAGAAGCGCTCGAAGAGCCGCGCCGCGTCCCCCTCGGGCACGCCCGCCCCGTCGTCGCTCGCCTCGAGTACGACGGCTCCGTCCTCGCGCTGGAGCGAGAGCGTGCACGTCGCTCCCTCGCCCGCGTAGCGGATCGCGTTCTCGAGCAGGTTCTCGACGATCGTCCTGAGCATGCGGCGCCTGAGCGGCAGGAGCAGCGTCTCGTCCTCGATCCGGAGCTTCAACGTGACACCCGCGTTCTCGGCCCGCTCCAGCCGCTCGTCGATCGCGGCGCGCAGCACCGGCGCGGCCTCCGTCTCGCCGAGCGCGACGACCTCGCGCCCCTGCTCCAGCTCGCTGAGGAAGAGGATGTCGTCCACGAGCTCGGTCATCTCCTCGACCTCATTCCGCGCCTGCTCGAGGAGCGTCGGGACGTCGGCGCCGTCGAGCTCAGCCGACTCGAGGAGCGTCATCAGCCGGGCAAGAGGCGTGCGTAGCTCGTGGGATACCGACGCGGTGAACGCCGCCCGCAGCTCTTCGTACTGGTCCCTCGACACTAGGGTTGGATATCACGTGACCAAGGTTCTGATCGTCGAGGACGACGAGTTGATCGCCGAGGGCATGGCGCAGCACCTGAGCGCGGCGGGCCTCGAGCCCGTGCGCGTCGGCGCCGGCGAGGTGGGCCTGGCGCGGCTGCGCTACGAGCGCCCGGACGTCGTCGTGCTCGACCTGATGCTCCCTGGCCTCGACGGCTGGAGCCTGATCGAGACCGCCCGGGCGGAAGGAATCGGGACGCCGATCCTCGTCGTCAGCGCCCGTGGCACCGAGCACGACCGCGTGCACGCGCTCCAGATCGGCGCCGACGACTACCTCGTCAAGCCGTTCTCGATGAAGGAGCTCGTGGCGCGCGTGCAGGCCGCGGCCCGCCGAGGGGTGCGGGGCCTGGAGGAGCAGCGCGGCCAGGAGCTCGTGATCGAGGAGCTGCGGATCGACCCGCGCTCGGTGCAGGCGTTCGTCGACGGCGAGAACGCGGGCCTGACGCCGACCGAGTTCCGGCTCCTCTACACGCTGGCCCTGGATGCCGGCCGGGTCGCGAGCCGCGACGAGCTGCTACAGCGGATCTGGGGCCGGCGCGCGACGCACCGCGACCGCACCGTGGACGTCTGCGTGCGCCGCCTGCGGGAGAAGATCGACCGCCGCGCGCCGCGGCACACGTTCATCCAGACACGTTACGGCGTCGGCTACAAGCTCGAACCGGTAGCGAAGTAGCGTCCGGCTGCGGCGCATCGCCGCGGACGAACTGGTAGGCGATCGCCCCGAGCGCTGCCCCGATGAGCGGCGCGAGGATGTAGATCCAAAGGGCGTGCAGATCGCCCGAGACCAGCGCGGGACCGGCCGAGCGCATCGGGTTCATCGACGCACCGGAGATCGGCCCGCCGAACATCGCGTCGAGCCCGACCGTGGCGCCGATCGCGATCGCGGCAGCCTCGCCCACCGCGCGGGTGTCGGTGGCGACGGCCATGATCACGAACATCAGGAAGAAGGTCAGCACGACCTCCCAGAGGAACGACTGCCCCTGAGAGCCCGAGGGCAGCGTCGCCCCGACGTGCGCGATGTTGCCGAGCGAGCTCCGGAGCAGCCCCGCGGCCGCGAGCGCGCCGAGGAATTGCGCGCACCAGTAGCCGGAGGCGCGACTCCACGGGAAATGCCGGCTGAGTGCGAACGCAAATGTCACCGCGCCGTTGAAGTGGGCTCCGGAGACGTGGCCGACGGCGTAGATCATCGCCATGATCACGAGGCCGAAAGTGATCGCGACGCCGACGTGACCGAGCGCGTTCGTCTCCGCGTCGACCATCACGGCGCCCGCACCGGCGAAGACCAGCGCGAAGGTGCCGATGAACTCGGCTGCGAGCCGGCGGGCGAGCGCGACGCTCAGCTCGAGAGCAGCTCGTCGACGAGCTTCTGCACGCGGCTGTCGATCTCGTCGCGGATCCGGCGAACCGTCTCGAGATCCTTCCCTGCCGGGTCCTCGAGGTCCCAGTCCTCGTAGCGCTTTCCGGGGAAGATCGGGCAGGCGTCGCCGCATCCCATCGTGACGACGACCTCAGCTGCCTTGACGACCTCGTCGGTGAGCGGCTTCGGGAACTCCTCGCTCATGTCCACACCGAGCTCCTGCATTGCCTCGACCGCGGCGGGGTTGATCTCGTCGGCCGGTGTCGAGCCGGCGGAGCGAACGTGAATCCGCCCCTGCGAGCGGAGCTTCACGAGGCCCGCCGCCATCTGGCTGCGGCCAGCGTTGTGCGTGCAGACGAACAGCACTTCGGGCTGCTCCTTCGTCAGGATCCCCTCCGCTTGCGCCAGCGCCGTGAGCCGCTCGCGTGCGAAGCGATGTGCGAGCACCGGTACGAAGACATTGATGCGCGCTTCGCCGAGCAGGTCCTGCGACTCCGCCATGTAGCGCGCGATCGTCTCGGGGGAGAAGATGCCCTCGAACTCGTCGGCAAGGCGGTCGGCAGCCTGGTCGATGTGGTGCTGCGTGACGGGGTCGAGCGCCTCTGGCATCTGGCCTCCCAGGGTATCGACGGCAATCGATATGGCTCGGCAGGATGATGACGGCGACATCGATGTCTGTCAATATCGTTGGCGTGCAGCCGATCGCGACCATCGCCGCCTCGTGTCCGCCGCTGCTCCAGGAGCCGCTCGCCGCGGCGGAGGCCGAGAATCTTGCCGCGGCCCTGAAGGCGATCGCGGAGCCGGCCCGCCTGCGGCTCCTCAGCCTGATCCAGGCGCAGCCGAGTCACGAGGCCTGCGTCTGCCACCTCACCGAGCCGCTCGGCCTGAGCCAGCCGACGGTAAGCCACCATCTGAAGGTGCTGCTCCAGGCAGGGCTCGTCGAGCGTGAGCAGCGCGGGAACTGGGCCTACTTCAGCGTCTGCAAAGAGCCGCTGGCCGCGCTCCGCGAGGTGCTCGCCTAGCAGCACCCCGAGCTCGCCGCAGGCTCCAGAACCGGTAGCTCCTCGCTCGCAAAGGCCCGCGTTGCCTTGACGATCGCGCCGTGCATGCCGTCCGCGACCTCGTGGGTGAACTCGACGCTCACCTCCTCGAAGCCGGCCGCCTCGAGCCCGGCGACGTACTCGCCTCGAGAAAGTGCACCGGCGATGCAGCCGACGTGGCTGCCCCGCTCGGCGCGCTCGGCGGGCGACAGCCGATCCTCGGCGACGACGTCGCTGATCCCGAGCCGGCCTCCGGGCTTCAGCACGCGGGCCATCTCGGTGAGCACCGCCGGCTTGTCGGTCGAGAGGTTGATCACGCAGTTCGAGATGACGACGTCCACGGAGCGGGCGGGCAGCGGAATGTCCTCGATCACGCCCTTGAGGAAGTGAACGTTGGTCACGCCGGCCTCGCGCGCGTTCTGCTGCGCGAGCGCCAGCATCTCGTCCGTCATGTCGAGGCCGTACGCCGTGCCGGTCGGGCCGACGCGCTTCCCGGAGAGGATCACGTCGATCCCTCCGCCGGAGCCGAGGTCGAGCACGACCTCGCCCTCGCGCAGATCGGCGACGGCCGTCGGGTTCCCGCAGCCCAGCGAGGCAAGCGCGGCCGCGTCGGGCAGCGCATCGCGATCCTCCGCGCTGTAGCGCGACTCTCCGAAGTCGGCGCTCGCGCTCTCGCCGTCGCAGCAGGAGCCGCTGCCGCAACTGCCGGCCTTCCCCTCCGTGACTGCCACGGCCGCTTCGGCGTAGCGGGCGCGAACCTGTTCGCGCAGGTCGTCTGTCGTGTCCACGGTCATGTCAAGACCTCCTCGAATCGAACGATGCTCGAAAGCTGCGCCGCTGCGCTCGGATTGAGCGAGAAGTACGCCCACTTCCCGCGCTGCTCGCGATCGAGCAAGCCCACCTCGGTCAGCTTCTTCAGGTGATGGCTGACCGTTGCCTGGCTGAGCCCGAGCGCAGGGATGAAGTCGCACATGCAGACAGGCGCCTCGCTCCGGGCGAGCCGGTTGACGATCTTGACCCGCGCCGGATCGGCAAGGGCCTTGAAGAGCTGCGCAGTCGCCTCGGCCTCGCCCTCGGCAAACGATTCGGCCGCCAACGGTGCACAGCATTCAGCAACAGTGGTCATATCGACAACCATCATAACGATGTTTATCGATATGTCAAGGACTCACTCGAGCCGGTAGATCGGGACGAGGCTCTTCTCTGCCTCGGTGTCGATCCGGGCGACGACCTCGACGTGGGGCTCCAGGCCCGAGCCGTGCATCTTCGCCTTCAGGAGCTCGTCCACCTGGTAGAGCCCGGCCGAGTTGTTCATCTTGATCTCGACCGACACCGGCTTGTCCTTGCCCTCCGAGATCACGACCTCGTCGATCGCCGCCGCCGAGATCGAGTGGATCGAGACCCGCCCGCGCTCGAACGGGATCCGCGAGCGACCTTCCTCGATGTCGAGCGCGTCCGCGACTCGGACGATCCCGGCCTCCAGCGTCAGCGGATGCCCGGACTCGCGGTGCGACGTGATCGCCTGGAGCACCTCGCAGACGACGACCGTCAGCTCCGGCTCGTCGTAGATCCCCTGCAGCAGCGAACGGGCCTGCGGCTCGGCAAGGAAGAGGCTCCAGTCCTCGTGCCGGTCGCGGTGCACGGCCATCCCGATGCAGTGCAGGAGCGCGCCCAGGAGAACGACGACCTCGGCGTCCTCGCCCTCCATCCCGTAATCGGCGACCATCGCCGGCTCAACGTCGCGCTTCGCGAGCAGCCGCAGGAGCCGCAGCCCGATGTTGGCCACGATCTGGATGTGCACCCACGAGTGGTCGTTGATCCCGAGCCGCTTGACGGCGTTCACGTTCGAGACGTGCCAGTAGGCCTTCAGCGCCTCGTCCTCGTTGACGCGCGCGAGCAGCGTCCGCAGCTTGCGGTTGCGCTGCGCAGGCACGTTGATCCGCATCTGCGCCGTCGCATCGGCCGGCGACAGGCGAGCTTCGCGCTCGGCCTCCGGTGAGGCCGGCTCCTCGATTCGCTCGCGGAGCTCCGGGTCGAGCTGCGACACAGCTTGGCGAGGGTACTACGATTCAGGTGATGCGCACGATGGGCGAGATCCACGATTCGGGCTGCTGCTCCGTGGCGGCCTGCGCGGAGATCCTCGGCGCGAAGTGGACGGCCGTCCTGGTCCACGACCTTTCCGAGGGCCCGCGGCGCTTCACGGAGCTCGAGTATTCGTGCCGCGGAATCAGCCCGCGCACGCTTTCCGAGCGCCTCCGCGCGCTGGAGCAGGAGCACATCGTCGTGCGCCGGAGCTACACCGAATCGCCTCCACGCGTCGAGTACGAGCTCACCGCCAAGGGCGAGGCGCTGCTGCCGATCATCGACGAGATGCGCCGCTTCGGCCACGCCTGGCTCGTCAGCGAGCCCCTAGTCGTCTAGCGCAGACAGGCTCCGGTAGAGCTCCTTCGCCGTCTCGATCCCGAGCGGCACATACTCGGCGAGCAGCCGCTCGTTCGGCGAATGGATGTTGCTCTCGGGCGTCGCGAAGCCGGTGATGATCGTCGGGATGCCCTTGTCGACGAGCGCGGGCACGATCGGCAGCGTGCCCCCCGAGCGCACCAGGAGCGGGCGCCGGCCGAAGGTTCGCTCGAACGCCTCCAGCCCCCGCTGGATCACGGGCGCATCCGGCCGGATCAGCCCAGGAGGAGCGGACGAGAGCCGCGTCAGCTCGAGCTCTGCCCCTTCCGGAGCCGCGTCGCGCAGCAGCTGCTCGAGCGAAGCGGCGATCGTCTCCACGTCCTGACCCGGGGCGAGCCGGATCGAGACGTTCGCCTCCGCGGCGACCGGCAGCACCGTCTTCTGGAGCACCGGCGAACCCCCGGCGATGCCGTTGACGTCGAGCGACGGCTCCGAGGTCGTGCGCCGGTAGAACTCCTCGTCGGCGCGCGCGTACGTCTTGCGCGCACCGGCCTCGGAGAGCATCTTGCTCCCCGGAACGAGCTCGGCCCAGGCGGCGACCTCTTCGTCCGTCGGCGCGACGACGCCGGCGCGGAGCGACTCCGGAAGGACGCCGTCGCGTGCGAGGACCGTGGCGAGGATCTGGTTCAACGCGTGCAGCGCGTTCAGGGCAGCCCCGCCGTAGAGACCGGAGTGGAGATCGCGCGTGCCGGTGCGGACCTCGAGGTGGAAGTAGACGAGCCCGCGCGTGGAGACGTTGAACTCAGGGCTCCCGCGCGTCGTCATCGCGCTGTCGAAGATCACCGCCGCGTCTGCGCCGCGCTCGTCCGCCGCGAGGAAGTCGACGATCTGATGGCCGCCGGTCTCCTCCTCCGCGTCGCAGGCGAGGCGCACGTTCACGGGCAGCTCGCCTGCGGCGTGGAGCTCCGCGGCGGCCTTGACGAGCAGGTAGAGCTGGCCCTTGTCGTCGGCGATGCCGCGGCCGTAGAGCCAGCCGTCGCGCTCCTCGAGCGAGAACGGATCGGACTCCCAGAGCTCGAGCGGATCGGGCGGCTGCACGTCGACGTGGCCGTAGACCAGCACCGTCGCCGCGGAGCCGTTCGAGGCGGGCAGGTCGCCGAGGATCAGCGGCTGCGTCGCGGTAGGGACGACCTCGGCCTCTCCGCCCGCGCCTCGCACGAAGCCGGCCAGCCACTCGGCAGCCGCCTTGACGTCGTCGCTGTGCGCCGGGTCGGCGCTGACACTCGGGATCGCCACCAGCTCCGAGAGCTCGTCGAGCCAGGCCATGGCGGCGGAGTCTACGCCGCTGCGAGCTGGCCGCAGGCGGCTTCGATGTCACGGCCGCGCGTGAGCCGCACCGTCGCCGGAATCCCGCTTCGGTCGAGCACCGCCTTGAACGCATCGATCGCCCGCCGCGACGAGCCCTCGAACGCGCCGGTCGGGTTGTACGGGATCAGGTTCACCTTGAAGACGCGGCGGTCGAGCAGCTCTGCCAGCTGCCGAGCCTGCTCGACGCGGTCGTTCACGCCCGCGAGCAGCACGTACTCCACGAAGACCTTGCGCCGCCGCAGCGCGAAGTAGCGGCGGCACTCCGCGAGCACGTCGGCCAGCGGGTAGCGATCGTTGACCGGCATCAGCCGGCTCCGCAGCGAGTCCTCGGGCGCGTGCACCGAGAACGCGAGGCGGATCGGCTCCTCCACCTCGTCCACGAACCGTTTGAGGCCGGGCAGCCAGCCCACGGTCGAGATCGTCGTCCGCCGGTGCGTGATGCCGAGATCAGGCAACCGCCGCGCCGCCTCGAGCACGCTGTCGAGGTTCAGCATCGGCTCGCCCATGCCCATGAACACGCAGTGGTCGAGGGCTTCGAGGCGTCGAAAGTGGAGCGCCTGGTCGAGGATCTCCGAGGCCGTGAGGTTGCGGCCGAAGCGCATCGCGCCGGTCGCGCAGAACGTGCACGTGAGCGGGCAGCCCGACTGCGACGAGACGCAGATCGAGCGGCGCCCGTCGCGGTAGCGCATCAGCACCGCCTCGACCGGATGGCCGTCGCGCGTGTGGAAGAGGGTCTTCACCGTCCCGTCGCGCGACCTCGACTCGGCCCCGACCTCGAGCGTCGAGAACGGCACCTCCGCGGCAAGCGCGTCGCGCAGCGCGAGCGGAACGTTGGTCATCTCGCCGTAGCCGGAGACGCCTCGTGCCGCCCACTCCCACACCTGGGCGGCGCGGTAGCCCGGCTGGCCGCGCTCCCTCAGCGCCTGGTCGAGCACCTCGAGATCCACGCGCCAACCGTAGCGCCTGAAAAGGAAAGGCCCCGGTCGCCCGGGGCCTTTCGTGCCCTCTCGGGTCTAAGCCACGTCGCGGAGCGCGACCGAGTCGGCGAGCGCCCGCAGCTTCTTCAGGCTCTGGTTCTCGATCTGGCGGATCCGCTCGCGCGTCACGTTGAAAGCGCGACCGACCTCGTCGAGCGTGCACGGATGCTCGCCGTTGAGGCCGTAGCGCAGCTCGAGCACGCGCCGCTCGCGGAGGCTCAGCGTGCCGAGCACGCGCTGGAGCGTCGCCTTGCGCATCTCGACCTCTGCGGCCTCCTCCGGCAGCGGCTCGCTCTCGTCGGTGAGGAAGTGCCCGAACTCCGACTCCTCCTCGTCGCCGACCGGCTTCTCCAGCGACACCGGCGCCTGCGAGCTGCGGCGGATCTGCTCGACCTCGTCCGCGTCGAGCTCGACGTCGAGCCCGATCTCGTAGGCAGTCGGCTCCCGGCCCAGCTCGGCGCGCAGCTTCCGCTCGGAGCGGACGATCTTGTTCAGCTTCTCGACGATGTGGACCGGCATCCGGATCGTGCGCGCCTTGTCCGCCAGCGCGCGGGCGACGGCCTGCCGGATCCACCATGTCGCGTAGGTCGAGAACTTGAACCCTTTGCGGTGATCGAACTTCTCGGCCGCGCGAACGAGCCCGATCGTCCCCTCCTGGATGAGATCGAGGAACGGCAGGCCCTGGTTCCGGTACTTCTTCGCGATCGAGACGACGAGGCGCAGGTTCGCCTCGACCATCTCCTGCTTTGCGCGGTGCTCGCCGCGTTCGATGCGCTTCGCGAGCTCGACCTCCTGCGCGGCGGTCAGCAGGTCGACCTTGCCGATGTCCTTCAGGAACAGCTGCAGCGAGTCCGTGCTGACCTCGCGTGCGGTCGCCGTCTCCGGCTCGCGCTCCTCGGTGGCTCCGCTGCCGTCGACGACCTCGATCTGCAGCTCCTCGAGCGCGTGGTAGAAGTCGTCCATCTGGGAGGCATCGAGCTCCAGCTCGCCGAGCGCCAATGCGATCTCCTCCGTGCTGAGCGAGCCCGACTCGCGCCCGCTCTCCAACAACCCCTTGGCCTCATCGGTCTCGAGCACCTCGGCGATGCTCATCGACCTGACCCGCTCCCCCTCCTCGCTCAACTGCGACTCCTCTCTGGGCTCGTGACAGGTCCGCAGGCGGCTTGCGGATGCGGCACTCTCACACACGGCCCGGACAGACGCCATAGGCCGAACGGCTCATTTTGCCTTCAGCGGGTCCCAACTCCGCGCAAAGCCCGCAGATACGCGGAAGCCTGCTGCCCAAGCGGGGTTCCAGGCGCCTCGGCACGCGCTCTCTGCAGCTCCTCCCGCGCCTTCGGGATCTGCGCCATCCAGAGCAGGAGCAGCCCGAGGTGAAAGCGGACGGTCTGCGCGCGGGGGAACACGCGTACGAGCGGGCCGAGCCGGCTGAAGGCCTTGGCGGGATCGCTCTTGTCGAAGAGGCCCACCGCGGCCGCCGCCCGCGCCTCGGGATCGTTCGGGCTCTGGCGCGCGGCTGCGGCGAACTGGCGCTCCGCGGAGACCGGGCGCCCGAGCTTCTGGAGCGCGACGCCGTAGAGGATCTTCGCGTGGGCGCCGCCGGTCCGGGCCGAGCGCTCGAGGGCTACGAGCTGCTGCGCGGGCGGGAGGGTACCGATGCGCCGGGGCGCCTCGAACGACGGCACGAACGTGGGCAAGCCCGGGGCGAAGCGCGGGTGGAGGAAGTCCGCCGCGCGGACCGCGTACGACGTGTCGGGCTGGAGCCTCTGAGCGGCGCGCCACGCGGTCTCCGCCTCGAGGTCTCGCCTCGACCAGTAGAGCGCGAGGCCGAGGTGGAGGGCGACGAGCGAGCTGTGCGGATGCTCCGCGGCCAGCGTCTGCAGGTGCCTGACCGTGTCGGCCGGCCACGAGGCCATCGCCGACCCCACCTCCGCCTCGAGCGAGTGGTAGCGCCCGAAGATCTCCGCGGCGCGCTTCTGCTGCTTGGGGCCGCGGTTGTAGAGGGTCTGAGCCTGGAGCAGCGCGCGCGCTTCGGCGTCGTCGCGAAGGCCGAGGTCGAGCGCGAGCGGCGGCGTGCCCGGCCGCGGCTTCACCTGCGGCAGGTTCGTGCGCGTGGCGAGCACGCCGATCACGACGACGCCGGAGGCGACGATTGCGGCGAGCGCGACGAGGAAGAAGACCCGGCCCCGGGCTGTCACGCTGACGACGATAGCCGCCGCCGGCCCGGGGCCAGGAGATCGGAGCTACCCGTGGAGCTTCGCGAGCACGCGCGCCATGGGCAGGAAGACGAGCTTCCCGTGCGTCCTGATGTTCTGGGCGTATACGAGGCCGAGCTCGTCGATCTGTGCATCGTCACCCTGTGCGTAGGGATACGGCGCCTCGCCGGTGGCGATCACCACGTCCTTGCCTGTCGAGAGCCGCAGCACGTGCAGCTTCCGCGCGGGCGAAGATCGCGGGTAGACGGCGTAGACCGCGATCCCCGACTGCAGGTCGAGATGGGCTGCACCGGCAGGCACCGGCCACGACCGCACGAACGCGCCCGTCGTCGCGTTGTAGAGCTCGATCGTGTTCGCAGTCGTCAGGACGGCGAGGCTGTTGCCGCTGAGGGCAGCCTCCTTCGCGGTGCCGCGGTTCACCTCGGAGACGAGCTTCCCGCCCGTCGAGTAGACCCCCACGCTGCCCGGGCCACCGGTGAGCCGGAACTGGCCCGGCCAGATCGCAGTCGAGCGCACGACCGCGATCCGGCCCGCGTCAGCGGACTCCGCGACGATCGCGTTCTGCCCCACCACGATCGGCCGCAGCCTCGTCTCGCCGACGAGGCTCAGGCGGGCGCTCGACACGGCGCCGTCTGAGGCGGTCGTCCAGCTGCTCACGGCGATCACGTTGCCGGAGCCGACCAGGCCGCTCAGCCAGCGCCCGTGCTCCACCTGTGAGTAGGAGTCCGTGAAGCGCACCGCGACCGCGAGCTGGCGCAACCGCACCCGTGGAAGCGACGTCGTCAGCAGGTACTCGTCCGTCTCGCTCGCGCTGCCGCCTCGCGCGATCCAGGCCGCGCGGCTCCCGGCCACCGCGAAGCCGGCGCCGCCTCCGTGGCGGTGGATCACCCCGCCGGTCCCGGTGGCCACGTTCCAGACGTGAACGGTCCGAACGCCGGAACCGTTGGGCTGGACGCCGTACACGACACGCGATCCGTCGAACGCGAGGCCGGTGATCCGCCCCGCAGTCGGCTCGATCCGGCTCGGAAGGGGCTTGCCCGCGGCAGCCGGCACGACAAGCGCAAGCAGCAGTGGCAGGCCTGCGAGCAAGAACAATCGTGAGAGTCGACTCGTCATTGCTCTCACCTCCGATCAATGCTCGCTCCGGCCGGGACCCGCGGCATCGGGACCGTCACGGATCGCAGCGCCGAAACTACGGAGTCCGTTTTGCGCATCGCGACGACGCGAATGCCGTTCGCTGTGGGGCGGCTCCCTCGCTATACAATCGAAAGCGATGTCTTCGTACCGAGACCTGCTCCAGGCCGCCAAGGCCGAGATCGAGGAAGCCGACGCGAAGCGCGCCCAGGCGCTGATCGACGAGGGTGCGCTCCTGGTCGACGTGCGCGAGCGCGACGAGTGGGAGCAGGGTCGGATCCCCGGCGCGGTGCACGTTCCGCGCGGGAATCTCGAGTCGCGGATCGAGCAGGCGGCGCCTGACCGCTCTCGCCCGGTGCTCCTCTACTGCGCCGCGGGCAACCGCTCCGCCTTCGCGGCCAAGACCCTTGCCGAGCTCGGCTACGAACGGCCGGTGTCGCTCTCCGGCGGCTACACGGACTGGCAGCGCAACGGGCTGCCGACCGAGCTG
>DATDMJ010000019.1:0-2624 GCA_036518855.1 Gaiellaceae bacterium
GCCGAGGCGCTCTCTGCGACCGGTCTCGACGTGCTCCTCGACGATCGCGACCAGCGGGCGGGGGAGAAGTTCGCCGACGCCGACCTGATCGGCTGTCCGATACGCATCACCGCGGGGAAGAAGAGCCTCGAAGACGGCAGGGTCGACGTCCGCGACCGCGCAAGCGGGGCCGAGGACCGTAAAGATGTTGCCGAGCTCGGCAAGGAGGCCCAGTGATGGCGAAGCGGCGGCGGTTCAGCGAGGAGGGGTTCGGCGAGACCGTGCAGCGGCTCATGGACGAGCTCGGTGTCACGTACCGCCAGCTGGCCGCACGCACCGGGCTGTCTGCCGGGTATCTCAACCACCTCGTCCACGGCAACCGGCCCGTTCCGTCCAACGACGTCGTGGTCACGCTCGCGAAGGCGCTCGACGTCGAGCCCGAGCACTTCCGCGAATATCGCCTCCGGATGATCACGGAGCGTCTCGAGGCGATGCCGGCGCTGATCGACCGCCTCTACCGGCAGCTCAGCCGGCGCGGCTAGACCAAGCCCCTGCGGACCCCTCCGATCCGGACCTGACCTGGTGCCAGGCACGCGGACGTGTCCCACCGAGACAGCGCGCTACGGCAGACGGCTTAACGTCTCGTGCGGTGGCGATTCGGCCATGGCCTGGTGCCTGGCACCAGGCCATGGCCGCAGAGCCAGGTGGAGAGCGCCGTGAGCTACCGGAGCGCGTAACGGAGGAAGAGGTGCGAGCCGTGCGCGCGCACCGAGCGGAGGCGGCCGGCGACCCGCGTCTGAGGGACGAGCTCGACGCCCTCGACGAGGCCGAGGCGCGCTGTGTCGGCGCGGCCCGCGAGAACCGGCGACACCGTCAGGAACAGCTCGTCCACGAGCCGCGAGGCGACCAGCGAGCCGAACAGCGACGGCCCGGCCTCCGACAGGATCACCGCACAGCCGCGCTTGCGGAGAACCGAGACCGCGGCCGCGAGATCGACGGTCTCCCCGACGTTGACCGCGACGACCTCGGTCGCGGCGGGCACGCGCCCCCGCAGCCCGGCCGCTGCGCCCACGGTCGTGAGGAGGAGCGCTCCCGACTCGAGCGCGGGGTGCGCGGGATCGAGCGACGCTCCCGTCGTGACCACGGCGACGAGCGGCTGCGCCGAACGACCCCGGCTCGCTCGCAGCTCGGCGAGCGCCTCGGCCGCCGGAGGATGGGCCCGGTCGACGCGCCACGTGCCCTTGGGTGAGGCGAGCAGCGTCCCGGATCCCACCACGACGGCGTCGGAGCATGCCCGGACGAGAGCGAGCATGAATCTGTCCGCCTTGCTCTCGTCTCCCAGGATCGCGTGTGAGCGCGCGAGCCTCGGCACCGCCACGACGCCGTCGAGCGATTCGACGAAGTTCGCGACGACGCACGGCTCCTCGAGCCCGATCGCTCCGCCGTAGAGCGCCTCGAGGTGCGCCGGGACGTCCCAGCGGGGCAGGTCCTCGTCCTCGGCGAGGACCGTGAAGGGCTCGATCACCTCACAAGGGTAAGGAACTCGGCGCGCAGCGACTCGTCCTCGTCGTACAGGCCGCGCCAGACCGTCGTCACCGTAAGCGAGCCGTCCTCCTCGACGCCGCGCATCGCGGTGC
The DNA here is from genome assembly GCA_036518855.1 of Gaiellaceae bacterium. Taxonomy (GTDB): domain Bacteria; phylum Actinomycetota; class Thermoleophilia; order Gaiellales; family Gaiellaceae; genus AC-32. The sequence continues at coordinate 1,617 of DATDMJ010000019.1, forward strand.
ACATGTGCGCGGCCTCGAGCTTGACCGCCACGCCGCGCGCTCCGGCGAGCTCGCGCAGGCCGTCGGCGATCTCCTCCGCCAGCCGCTCCTGCACCGTGAAGCGACGCGCGTAGAGCCGTACGAGGCGCGTCAGCTTCGAGATGCCGAGGATCTCGTCCCCTGCGACATAGCCGATGTGCGCACGCCCGTGGAACGGCAGCGCATGGTGCTCGCAGAGCGCATAGAAGCCCACCGGCCCCTCGACGATCTGCGCGTGGCGGCCCTCGACGCCGTCCGGCCGCTCGGACGGAAACAGTGTCCGCAGCTTGGGGTCGCCGTCGTAGCCCGCCGTCGCGTCGTAGAGAGCGCGCAGGAAGCGTCGCGGCGTGTCGCGGGTGCCCGGCGTGTCGAGGTCCAGCCCGAGGGCCTCGAGGATCTCCGCGGCGTTCTGCTCCAGCCGAGTCCAGTCCGCGGAAGTGAGATCGCGTGCCGCATCCTCGTGGGCGGGAAGCTCAAAGACGTTACTCATGCGATCTCCTCCTGTTGACCTGGCGCGCGAGACAAGACCACGAACGCGATCGCCACGACCTCTGCAAGCGCCAGCCAGGCAAATGCGAGCGGGTGCCCGAGCGCGAGCAGCAACCCGAACGCAGCGAGCTGCGTCGACATGCCGAGGTTCGCGAGGACGGCGACCACGGCTGGGCCGGTGAGCACCGGCCGGCGAGTGACGAGCGACTCGGCAAGACGATCCTGGGGCGCATAGACGACGCGGTAGACGCGCCGGAGAAGTGCCGTTCCGCCGCCTTCGGCTTCCGGCTCCGCTCCGGCGTGCCGCGAGAGACGCTCGGCGTTGAAGTTGAGGCTGAGGACGCTCGTGAGCGCGAGGAACCCGGCGAGGGCGAGCGCCGTCCGGCCGGAGGCCCATCCGAGCGCGGCGAACAGCGCGGCATTCACGAGCAGATCGACCTCGGAGTCGAGGTACCGCCCGAAGGCGCTCGTGCGGCCGGTGAGCCGCGCGAGCTGGCCGTC
>DATDMJ010000020.1:0-8266 GCA_036518855.1 Gaiellaceae bacterium
CTCGTCGATCCCGTTGCCGAGGCAGCCTTCGACGAACCGCGGCCGGAACGCCTCGATCGCCTCGAGCGATCGCTTCCGGCTCATCGCGCGACGCAGCCCCTCCGCCTCGCCGATCGAGAAGCCCGCGAGCGCCGTCGCAACCTCGAGCACCTGGTCCTGGAACACGATCACGCCGAGCGTCTCGCGCAACGGATCCTCCAGCAGCGGATGGTCAACCGGAGGCACGAACTCCGGGTCGTCGCGCAGCCGCTGCCGGTTTGCGATGTAGGGATGGACTGCCCCGCCCTGGATCGGTCCGGGCCGGACGAGCGCGACCTGGATCGTCAGGTCGTCGAGGTTCTCGGGCCGCGTCTGCAGCAGCGACTGCATCTGCGCGCGGCTCTCGATCTGAAAGACGCCGATCGTGTCCGCGCGCTGGATCTCGCGGTAGACCGCCGGATCTTCCAGCGGCACTCGCGAAAGGTCGATCGTCTTCCCGTGTACCTGCGCGATCTGCTCGACACAGTCCTCGACCGCCGAGAGCATCCCGAGCCCCAGCAGGTCGATCTTGAGAAACCCTGCGTCCGCGCACGAGTCCTTGTCCCACTGGCACAGCTGCCGTCCCTCCATCGCTGCAGGCTGAACAGGGACGAGCTCGACGAGGGGGCGCGTCGAGATCACCATTCCGCCGGGGTGCTGCGAGATGTGCCGCGGCAGGCCCCCGATCTCGCCGCAGAGCTCCACGAACGCGCGCCAGCGCGGCGACGCCAGCTTCGCGTCCGCGTCGGGGAGCTTCGCGATCTCGTCGCCGACACGGTTTGGATTTCCGTCCGTCAACCGTGCCAGCCGCTCGAGCTCGGCAAACGGCAGGCCGAGCGCCTTTCCGACGTCGCGGATCGCGCCGCGCGCGTGGTAAGTCGAGAAGCTCGCGACGAGCGCGGAATGCTCGCGGCCGTACCGCTCGCAGACCTCGACGATCAGCTTCTCGCGGATGTCGCGAGGGAAGTCGAGATCGATGTCCGGGACGGAGACGAGCTCGCGGTTGATGAAACGGCCGAGCGAGAGCCCGGCGTGCACCGGGTCGACGTGCGACAGGCCGGTGAGGTAGCAGACGATCGAGCCGACCGAGCTGCCACGGCCGCGGCCGGGCGGAAGCACGTTCCGGGCGACCGAGTCGCCTCGCACCTCGCGCGCGCACTCACGGGCCAGCTCGAGCACTTCCCAGTGGAGCAGGAAGAAGCCCGGGAGGTCGAGCTCGTCGATCAGCGCCAGCTCCTCGTCGAGCCGCTGCCGCGCGAGGCGTTTGTGGCCGTTCGCGTCGCCGTAGCGCTCGGCGAAAGCGCGGTCGCACACGCGGCGGAGCTGCTCGATCGCGGGCTCGCCGGTGTCCGAGAAGTCGGGGTAGCGATAGCCGAGGTCTTCGGTCAGGTCGAACTCGAGCCGCGCCGCGAGCTCGGCCGTCCGTTCCACCGAGTCGCGGTCGAGGGGGAAGCGCTCCGCCGCCTGCTCCGGAGCAAGCAGGACGCTCTCGCGGTTCCCACGGCGTTCCGCCTCGCAGCCGTCGAGCGAGGTCCGGCAGCGAATCGCCACCAGGACGTCCTGCAGGGCCGTTCGCCCCGGGTGGTGCGCGTGGGCGTCGCCCGTCGCGACGGTCTGGACGCCGACCGCCTCGGCAAGGTCGCGCAACGCGCCATTGCGACGCTCGTCGCCCCGCTCGTAGGGACGCTGGAGCTCGACGAAGAACCGCTCCCGCCCGAAGGCGCGTGCAAGTGCGGGGACGCCGTTCGGGTTTCGCACCGCGAGCCCGTGCCGCGCGCATCCCGAGAGGCAGACGAGCCCGTCGTTCAGCTCGGCCAGGAGGGACGCGTCGAGCGCGGGCGGCAGCGGCTCCGCCCCTTCTTTCGGGCGCGTGTGAGCATGCGCGGCGGTCAGCAGCCGGCACAGGTTCGAGTAGCCGGCCGTGCTCTCGACGAGCAGCGTCACGTGCGAGCCGTCCGTGAGCGTCACCTCGGCGCCGGTGATCGGGCGCACGCCGAACGCCTTGGCCGCGTGAGCGAACTCGAGCGAGCCGCAGACCCCCTCGTGGTCGGTCAGCGCCAGCGCCTCGTAGCCGAGCTCCGCCGCCCGCGCTGCGAGCTCCTCCGGCAGCGAGGCCCCGTCCAGGAACGAATAGGCTGAGTGCGCGTGGAGCTCGACGTACACCCGCTGCTCCTAGCGCCCGGTGAGGGCGAGACCGTCACCGACCGGCCGGAGAAGACCCTCCGCATCCTGGTCGACCTCGACGACATCATCGTCACGTGGTTCCGCTACGCGCCCGGCGAGAAGGGGCCGGAGCCCCACGTCCACCATCACCACACCGATGCCTTCTATGTGCTCGAGGGCGAGATCGAGATCTCGCTCGGCCCGGAGCTCCAGACAGTCCTCGCGACCCCGGGCAGCTTCGCGGGAGCCCCACCCGACGTCGCACACACCTTTCGCAACGCGAGCGAGTCGCCTGCGACCTTCCTCAACTTCCACGTACCTTCGAGCGGCTTCGGCGACCACATTCGCGGCAAGAGCACCGACTTCGACCAGCACGACGTGCCTGCCGGCGGCGGGCGCCCGTTCGCGGAAGCCGTGTTCGCCAGCCCCGAAGACGCCGAGACTCTCCACAGCGACATACGGACACACCGGATCCTCTGCGACCTTCCGCAGCTCTCCGCGATCGACATGACGTTTCAGCCCCAGTTCGAGGGGGTCGACCCGCACAGCCATCCCGACCACGTCGACGCGTTCTATGCGCTCGAGGGCCAGGTCCAGTTCCGGATCGGCGACGAGCCGCACGTGGCCGGGCCAGGGGCGTTCTTCGCCGCGCCGCGCAACAGCGTCCACGGCTTCCGCAACGCGGACGCCGACCCGATCCGGCTCCTGAACCTCCACGCGCCGCCGGCCGGCTTCCTCGACCGCCTCCGCCAACACGGCTGACTTCTTCAACTCCCTCGCTGGCTGAACCAGCGGCCCACCTCCTCGTCGTGGAAGACGACCGCGTGCTCGCCACCCGCGAGGACGACGTCGAAGTAGCGCCGGCTGACCGGCTGTTCCGTCCACCAGCGGTCGACGACGCGCCACTCCTCCCGGACCAGCGCGACCGGGGAGCGATTCACGCGGCGCGGCGAACCGTCGACGTGCGCCTCGACCAACGCGCGCTGCGGCTGGTTGAGCCGAATTACTGTCAATCGGTTCGACCGGTCATCCGCAAGCGACGCCTCAGTCAGTCGTCGCGCGGAACCAGGAGCGCTCGCTGCTCGGGCAGGCGCGACCACGGAGCAACCTCGACGACGGTGCAGACAGAGCCGGACCCGGTTCCGGCGCGAACCTGACGGAGGCCCTCGCGCAGATGCGTGCGCAACTCCGCCCCTTCGGGCTGGACGAGCTCGAGCTGGCTTCCGACGGAGTCCGCCAGGATCAGGACTTCGAGCGTCAGCGCGACGACCGGCGCCGGCAGGTCCAGGAGCTTCGGCCCGAGCGCGGCACGCAAGCGGGCCGGCTCTGCGGTCGCGTCGCGCAGCGTGACCGTTCGGCGCCAGGAGCCGCCGCCGACGAGCCTCGCCGCGAGCGCGAGCTTGCGCAGAGCCCGCCCGCCGCGTTCCGGTCGAGCGAGCAGGCGGTCCAGCAAGACGCCGAGCGAGCGTCTCAGCGTCAGCTCGTTCCCGACCGCCTCCGGGAACTCGAGCGTCTCCAGCAACTCCGCGGCGGGCTTCCTTCCGCGGACGCGGCTGCTCGAGCCCCCGCGTGCCAGGCTCCAGGAGCGCCGGCCGTCCGGCCCCAGACGTTCGGCCACGGCGCCACCCGGAAGCCCGGCAAGCTCTCCGAGCTTCGTAATCCCAAGTTCCCGCAGCTCCTCGCGCCGGCCCGCCTCCATCGGGATGAGGGTCAGCGGCAGCGGTGAGAGGAACTCACGCGTGTGCTCGTCGGAGACGATCAGCACCTGGCCGGAGCGGGCGACGTTCGCCGCCGCGAGCGCCGCGAAGCGCCTGCGCGCCGAGCCGACTCGCGCGTCCCAGCCGGGCCCGACCGTCTTCAACGCCCGCCTGAGCGCCGGCTCGAGGCCGCCGTAGAGCCGCTCCACGCTGCGCGTCTCGAAGTAGGCGCAGCCGAGCGCGGCCGGATCGACCGCGATCCCCGCGTCCTCGAGCCGCCGGACGATCTGCTCCCAGGCCTCTTCGGCCGCAGCCGGATCGGGATCGACGAGCTGCAGCGAAGGGCAGGTCGCGAGCGCCTCCCCGAGGCGCATCCCGGGCCGGATGCCCGCAGCCTCTGCGGCAGCGGTGACCGGCCCGAGCAGCGCCTCGGTCCCCGGCTCGGGAGCCAGCGCCGCCGGCTCGGATTGCAGGCGCGGCCGCCCCCGCAGCGCGGCCCGCAGCTCGAATCCGGGGATGACGATGCACGCGATCACGAACGTGTGTTCTACACGAACACGTGTTCGACGTCAAGGGCGAACCCGTCATAGATGTGTGCACGGAGTCAACAGATGATGGCCGTCTCTTTGACGCCTGGCCACGCTGGCGCTACCGTGGCTGGAAACCCGTTCCCCGCCGCACCATGCGCCGCAGCCGTCTTCTCGCTGCAGGCGCCGTCTTTGCGGCAACGGTGCCGGCAGCCGCCGCCGTCGCTCAAGCCCCGGCCGTGCATACCAGCGCCAATTCGGGCCCATACGCCCAGGGGACGGAGATCGCTGCGCCCCGGAGCGAGACACTCGCGCTTCACTCCGGGCCCCGGGCCGGCCGGATCATGGCCCGGGTCGGCGCACGAACTCCCTTCGGCAGTCCCACCCGGCTTGCGGTCGTGCAGGATCGCGGCGGGTGGGTCGCGGTGCTCTCCGACGTGCTCGGCAACGGCATCCAGGGTTACGCGCAGACCGCGGAGGTGCGGCTCGTGCGCAGGCCCTACGTGCTGGAGGTCGATCTCTCCAGACGGGTCCTGGTCGTCCGCCGCTGGGGGCTCGTCGTACGCCGGGTGCCCGTCGCCATCGGCGCCGCCTCGTCACCGACGCCGATCGGCCGGTTCTCGGTCACCGACGAGCTCTCCGACTTCTATCCGTCCGTCTACGGCTGCTGCGTGCTGGCGCTCTCCGCGCACCAGAGCCGCCTCCCCAGCGGCTGGACCGGCGGCGACCGGGTCGCGATCCACGGGGGCGGCGGCATCGGCAGTGCAGTCTCGAACGGCTGCCTGCACGCGAGTGAGCCCGACCTCCGCTACCTGATGGCGGCGGTGCCGCTGGGAACGCTCGTCGTCATCCACCCGTGACCTCGGCGGCGCGGTCGAGCATCCGCGAGAGGCGCGGCACCACGTCGAGCACGCTCACCTGCGAGCACCAGGCGATGTCCTCCTCGAGCCCGGGCGGTCCGTAGGTGCGCGCGTTGATGCCGTCGGTCGCGTTCGGGTAGCGCGCCGCGATCACCTCGGCGGCGACCGCCGCGTCGCTCCGCTCGGCCTCGAGGAGCGCCACGATCCGGCCCGCGCAGTACGCGTCGTCGATCGCGAACGCGTCCTTGTACCCGGCGCAGAGGACGACCACGTCCTCTCCACGCCCGCGCGCATGCGCTGCGACCGCGTCGAGGTTCAGGAGCGACCCGAGCACCACCTCCCCGCACGAGGCCGCCGCGGCGACGACGGCCCGCGTGCCGTTCGTGGTCGAGAGGATCAGCGTCTCGGCGCGGGGCTCGAGGAACTCGCGCGGCGAGGCGCCCGCGTCGAAGCCTTCGATCCGCTGCGCATCGCGCTCCCCGCCGGTGATCGCCTCGTCGCCGAGCTCCGCGCGCAGGCGTCTCGCATCGTCGATCTCGCCGCAGCAGAGGACGCGGCGGTACCCCGACGCGAGCGCCTGCACGATCGACGACGTGGCCCGCATCACGTCGACGACGATCCCGAGCGGCGCGGAGACCGACTCCGCAGGCGTGAAGGCAACGTGACAGCGCACCTCGGGACTACGCTAACGAGCCATGGCCGCGCCGATGCACTGCTACCGACACCCGAACCGCGAGACCTACGTCTCGTGCTCGGAATGCGGCCGTCCGATCTGCGGGGAGTGCATGACTCCGGCGCCCGTCGGGCAGCGCTGTCCGGAGCACTCGGGGAAGCCGGAGGGCGTCGACTGGATCGCGGCCCGGGTTCGTCGCGGCGCCTACGAGGGCGGCGGCGCGGTGGTGACGAAGACGTTGATCGGGCTCAACGTCTTCGTCTACCTCATCACCGCCTTCCAGGGGAACGGGCTGAACAACCCCGGCGGCTCGTTGTTCACGAAGTGGCTGCTGTTCGGCCCGGCGGTCGCCAACGGAGACTGGTGGCGCCTGATCACCGCGGCGTTTCTCCACGCGAGCATCCTCCACATCGGCTTCAACATGTACTTCCTCTGGTTCGCGGGTGCACCGGTCGAGGCGGCGCTCGGCCGCGGGCGGTTCCTGCTCGTCTACCTCGTGTCGGGCCTCGCCGGCTCCGCGGGCGCCCTGCTCGTCAACCCGCTCGAGCCGACGGTCGGCGCCTCGGGCGCGATCTTCGGGATCCTCGGCGCCGCGCTCGTGCTGGAACGGCAGCGCAACTACGTGCTCGGTGGGTCCGCGCTCGGGTTGATCCTGATCAACCTGGTTCTCAGCTTCGTCCTCAGCAACGTTTCCTGGGGTGGGCACGTCGGCGGACTGATCGGCGGGATCCTCTGCACGCTCGTGCTCTCCAAGTTCGGACGCGGACACGCCGCGTACAGCCGCGTCGGGCTCTGGGGGATCGCGGGCGTGCTCGGTGTGGGCCTGCTCAGCATCGCGGTCGCGTACCTGAAGGTGCGCGGCTACGCCCAGTAAGGCGCTCGCTTGCGACGCCGACCAAAGAGGCCGCGCCGGCTTTGCTGGTGCGGCCGTCTTTTATCCGAAGCGCTCGATCCGCACGACGCTGTCGAGCGGGTCTTTCCAGGCACGGTCGCGCCCGGGCCCGCCGTCGAGGTGGTCGGCGAACCCGTCCCAGGCGAAGATCGTGTCGTTCCCGAGCCCGCCGTAGACGCGGTCGTTGCCGCGGTCGCCCTGGAGCTTGTCGGCGCCCGGCCCTCCGGCGAGGACGTCATTGCCGTTGCCGCCGTTGAGGATGTCGTTGCCCGGACCGCCCCGCAGGATGTCGTTGCCGCCGTTGCCGTCCAGCGTGTCGTTCCCGGCGAGCCCGCAGATCACGTCCCGGCCGGGTGTGCCGATGAGGATGTCCGGTCCGCTGGTTCCCGTGATCGTGCAGGCCGCCGCGCTCTGCCGAGTCGCGTGCCCACCGCGGACGAGGAAGAGTGAGACGACGGCAGCGAACAGCACCGCCATGATCTTCACGCGAAGTTGTCGATCCGGGGTCATCGGGCGGCACCCTCCGGGGTGGTCACCCTCATGATCGGAGATCACCGCTGCGAGGGGCATCCCCCGCAGCGGTGATTGCTCTCAGAGCCTACGCAGGCCGGTTCGTGACCTTCACGTAGATCTTGTCGCTCTCGCCGCACTGCTCGCGGAGCGCGACCTGCCCGCTGCGGCCGTGGCCTTTCCAGTTGACCTCCGAGTCGTGCTCGTCGAGCTCGTCGTCGGTGACCTCGTAGCCGTTCGTGCCGAGCGCCGTCTTGTACGCCTCGTGCCCGTCCTTGACGGAGCCCATGAAGTAGCCCTCGGTCAGATCGGTCGGACCCTCAGTGCTCTCCGTCGTGTAGGTGGCCTGCGCGACCTTCGGGAAGTTCGGCGGCAGCTTCGTCGTCGAGGAGAGTGCGGACGCGTCGCACGCAGCCTGCGTACCCACCGTGTCCGTCTCTCCTTTCGTCTCCGTTTTCTTGCTGCTGCCACAGCCAGCGAGAGCGAGGACGACCGCTCCCAGGACTGCCCAGAAGGCAATCTGCCTCACGATTACTCCTTTCGCCTACGACTCAGCGCGAGCGAGTCTACAAACCTCTATCCGCCGGAACTAGTGGCGACCACACCACTTTCCGCCAGCGCCGCCTGCGCCGCCGCCAGCCGCGCCAGCGGCACGCGGTAGGGCGAGCAGCTCACGTAGTCGAGCCCGAGGCCGTGGCAGAACGCGACCGAGTCTGGCTCGCCGCCGTGCTCGCCGCAGATGCCGAGCTTGAGGCCATCCTTCGCGCCGCGGCCCCGCTCGACGCCGATTCGCATCAGGTCGCCGACGCCGCCCTGATCCAGGGTCTCGAAGGGATTGCGCTCGAGCACGCCGTCCTCGAGGTAGCGCGTCAGGAACTTGCCCTCCGCGTCGTCGCGCGAGAAGCCGAGCGCCGTCTGCGTGAGGT
>DATDMJ010000021.1:0-10173 GCA_036518855.1 Gaiellaceae bacterium
ACATCGACGGACGGGGAACAGGGCTTGGGGTCGCACGAGCCGACGGAAGTGACGCCCATCTCCTGTTTCAGGGCTCGATCCAGATCTGGCAGCCGGTCTGGTCACCCGATGGCAGCCGGCTTGCCTATCTCGAGGCAGCCAACGGGGTGGACGGGAACCTGAGGGTCGTCCGAGCAGACGGCACCGACGCCCGCATTCTGGCCACGGGCGCTAGCGGCACTCCGCAATGGTCGCCGGACGGGAGCTTGATCGCATTCACCCAAGGGCCGGAGCGAACTCCTGTGGTCGCAGTGATCAAGCCGGACGGCACGCAGTACCAGCGGGTCGCCGCTGGGTCCGATCCGGTCTGGCGCACCGCGGCGCCGCTGCCACCGGACCGCCGGCCATGCATCGTCCGCGGGACTGCGAGAGCGGACGTCATCCACGGCACGGCCAGGGGCGACGTGATCCTCGCCGGGCCCGGGAACGACCGCGTCTACGGCGGCGGCGGAGACGACGTCATCGTCGGCGGCCTCGGACAGGACCGGCTCTACGGCGGGCCCGGCAACGACAGATTCGATGCACGGGATCGACTTCGGGACTACGTCTTCGGCGGTCCGGGGACCGACCGCGCCTTCCACGATCCCGTCGACCGACTCTTCTCGATCAGGTACTAGCGGCCCGTAGGCCTGAGCGCCGGCCGCGGGCCCTCCAGCGGCGACGGTCGTACCCGCATGACGCGCGCCACTCCCGCAGGGAGCCACCAGTTGTAGCGGCCGAAGATGGCCATCAGCGACGGGACGAGCAGCGCCCGCACGATCGTCGCGTCCACGAAGATCGCGACCGCCAGGCCGAAGCCGAACTCCTGCAGGCCGACCACCCGGCCGGCGATGAAGCCCGAGAACGCGGCGACCATCACCACCGCCGCAGCCGTGACGATCCGGCCGGTCCGCTCGAGCCCGAGCCCGACGGCGCGCCTGTTGTCGTACGTCTCGTCCCACGCCTCGCGCATCCGCGAGACCAGGAAGACCTCGTAGTCCATGGACAACCCGAAGAGCATCGCGAAGAGGAAGATCGGGATCCAGGCCTCGATCTGCGGGAACTGGTAGAGACCCCAGAGGTTGTTGCCGAGCCCCCATTTGAACACCACGACGAGGGCGCCGTACGCCGTGGCGACCGAGAGCAGGTTCAGCAAGACCGCCTTGAGCGGCAGGAGCAGCGAGCGGAAGGCGCGCAGCAGGAGCAGATAGGTCAGCACGAGCACGCCGAGCACGAGCCAAGGGAAGACGGCGTACGAGCGGTCGATGAAGTCGACTCCCTGCGGCGGGCCGCCGCCGGCCAGCACGCGCACGCCGGCGGGCCACCGCGCCGCCGGGACGAGGTCGTCACGGAGCCGGTGGACGAAGCTCTGCGCCGCCTCCTCGCCGTACTCGTGCCTGCCCGCGACCACGATCTGCGCGTAGCGGGCGCTGGGATCGAGCCACGGCCGTCGCGGCTCGTAGCGGACGAAGCGCACCTCCGGGTCGCGGCTCACCCCGGCGATCAGCCGGTGGATCGAGCGCTGGACCGGCTCGGCGGCCGCTCCCCCGGGCCGGCCCGAGTCGACCACGATCTGCGTCGGCGAGAGCGCGCCGGCCCCGACGGCGCTCTTGAGGATGTCGAAGCCGTGCACCGCCTGCGGGTGCTTCGGGATGCCCTGCGCCGAGCCGGGCGTCAGCTGGAGCGCGAACACCGGCACGGCGGTCGCCGCGAGCAGCGCGGTGCCCGCTGCCAGGTAAAGCACCGGCCGCCGCATGATCGAGGTCGCGAGCCGCTCCCAGAAGCCCCGGCTGCCGGAGTCCCGGGCGCGGCGGAAGACCGCCGCCCGCCTGACGCCTTTCCGGCCGTAGAGCGAGAGGAGCGCGGGCTGGAGCGTCACCGCCGCCGCCATCGAGACGAGCGGGATCAGGAACCCACCGATCCCCATCGAGCGCATGAACGGGGAGGGCATGAAGAGCAGCAGCGCGAGCCCGATCGCGACCGTCGCGCCCGAGAAGAGGACCGCGCGGCCGGCCGTGGCCATGGTCCGCACGATGGCTTCGTCCTCGGACTCGTGCGTGTGCAGCTCCTCGCGGAAGCGGTAGACGATCAGCAGCGAGTAGTCGATCGCGATCCCGAGCCCGATCAGCTGGACCAGGTTCGTCACATAGGTCGCCATCGTCAGCCAGTGCGCGAAGAGGTAGACGAGACCGAGCGTCCCCATGATCGTGCAGGCCGCGAACAGGAGCGGGATCGTCACCGCCCACGACAGCCCGAAGACGAGCAGGAGGATCCCGAGCGCGATCGGGATCGCGATCAGGAACTCGCCCTTCCTGAGGTCCTCGTTGAAGATCGGGTCGAGGTCGTGCTGGATCGCAGCCTGGCCGGTCACGTAGGGCGTCACGCCGCCGCCCCGTGGGAGGGCGCGCAGGATGTGATCCGTGTAGCCCTTCGCGTCGGCGATGCTCAGCGTGGAGACGATGTCGCCGTAGACCACGTGCGGCCCGCCTCGAGCTATTGGGAGCGGACGTCCCGTCGGCACCTGCGCGGCCGCGCGCCCCATCGCCGCCTGCAGCCGCCCGCGCAGCGCGGGGCCGGACGAGTCGCGCACGTGGAAGACGATCGTGAAGGAGCCGTCGCTGCGGTCGCCGTAGTGGTCCCTGAGGATCGTCCGGGCCCGCTCGGAGTCGGTGCCCGGCATCGTGAAGGTGTTCGAGAGGAGCGCCGAGAGCCTGCCGTTCGCGTAGCCCCCGGCGAGCAGGACGACGAGCCAGACGGCCACGACGAGCCAGCGATAGCGCAATATCAGGCGAGTCCAGCTCTCCACGGGAAGCTAGTTAGCGTTTGCTAACTTTGTCGGCTCGAAGGCTTTCGGGAAACTCTAGATAGCCCGGTAGCGTTGACCCAACACATGAGAAAGCGAGACGACATCGACCGGCTGCACGACGAGATCAACGAGCTCGTGGACGACCTCTGGTCTACACCGCGCTTCGTCGTCGCGCGGCGCGGCTTCCGGCCGAACGTCGACTGCATCCGCAGCGACGATCCGCCTGCGCTGCACGTTCTCGTCGAGCTCCCGGGCGTCGAGCCCGGCTCGATCAAGGTGATCGCGGCCGACCGCGTGCTCGTCGTCGCAGGCGAGCGCTGCCGGCCGGAGCTGAGCGGGCGCTACCAGCAGATGGAGCTCGAGTACGGCCCGTTCCAGCGGCGGATCTCGCTCGCAGAGCCCGTCGACACCGCCAAGGCAAACGCCAGCTTCGAGCGCGGCCTCCTGACGGTTGTGCTGCCGATCGCCGCCAAGGCCCCGCCGCGCGAACGGGTGACGATCGTCATCGGAAGGAGCGGCTCGTGAGCGAGCTGACGTTCGACGAGCAGCTCGAGCAGGGCGAAGTCGAGATCCCGTCGACGCTGCCGGTCCTTCCGTTGAAGGAGACGGTGGTCTTCCCGCAGTCGGTCTCGCCGCTTGCGATCGGCCAGGAGCGCTCCGTGAAGCTCGTCGACGATGTCGTCGCGGGCGACCGGATGCTGGCCCTCGTTACCGTCCGGGAATCCGACGTCGAGCAGCCGGGGTGGGACGACCTGCACCAGGTCGGCACCGCCGCGGTCGTCCACAAGATGATCCGCGTCCCCGACGGGACGCTGCGGATTCTCGTCCAGGGCGTGGGCCGGATCGTGCTCGACCGGCGCGTGCAGGACGAGCCGTACCTCGTCGGCGAGTTCAGCGAGGTGCCCGACGTCGTCGAGGAGAGCCCCGAGCTCGAAGCGCTCACGCGCAGCGTCCAGAATGAGTTCAGCCGCCTCATCTCACAGGTGCCCTACTTGCCCGCCGAGCTGGAGCTTGCGGCTGCCAACGTCGACGATCCCAGCGCGCTCTCGCACCTCGTCGCCTCGACGCTTCGGATCAAGACCGAGGACAAGCAGGCCCTCCTCGAGGAGGCGAACGTCGATGCGCGCCTGCGCGCGATCCTCGCGATCCTGAATCGCGAGCTGGAGGTCGTCGAGCTCGGCACGAAGATCCAGTCGCAGGTCCAGTCCGAGATGGAGAAGGGCCAGCGCGAGTTCTTCCTGCGCCAGCAGCTGAAGGCGATTCAGGACGAGCTCGGCGAGGGCGACGAGCAGCAGGCCGAGATCAACGAGCTGCGCCAGCAGATCGAGGAGAAGCACCTGCCCGAGGACGCGAAGAAGGCCGTCGACCGCGAGCTGGCGCGGCTCGAGAAGCTGCCCTCGGCCGCGGCCGAGTACGGCGTCATTCGCACCTATCTCGACTGGATCATCTCGCTGCCGTGGACGGACACGACCGAGGACAATCTCGACCTCGACCGCGCGCGCCAGATCCTCGACGAGGACCACTACGACCTGGAGAAGGTCAAGGAGCGGATCCTCGAGTACCTCGCCGTCTCGAAGCTCAAGAACGACCTCTCCGGCCCGATCCTCTGCTTCGTCGGCCCGCCCGGCGTCGGCAAGACGTCGCTGGGCCAGTCGATCGCGCGCACCGTCGGGCGCAAGTTCGTGCGGCTTTCGGTGGGCGGCGTCCGCGACGAGGCTGAGATCCGGGGCCACCGCCGCACCTACATCGGCGCGATGCCGGGCACGATCATCCGCTCGCTGCGCGACGCGGAGTCGAAGAACCCGGTCCTGCTGATCGACGAGATCGACAAGATGGGCGCTGACTTCCGCGGCGACCCCGCCAGCGCGATGCTCGAGGTGCTCGACCCCGAGCAGAACAAGAACTTCCGCGACCACTACCTCGACCTGCCGTTCGACCTCTCGAAGGTGCTCTTCATCTGCACGGCGAACCAGCTCGAGACGATCCCGTCCCCGCTGCTGGACCGGATGGACGTGATCCAGCTCTCGGGCTACACCGAGGACGAGAAGCTCGGGATCGCGCAGCGCTATCTCGTGCCCAAACAGCTCGAGGCGCACGGCCTCGGCGAGGAGCAGATCGCGATCGACGAAGCCGCCTTGCGGACGGTCATCCGCGAGTACACGCGCGAGGCCGGCGTCCGCAACCTCGAACGGCGCATCGCCGACCTCTGTCGCAAGGCGGCGCGCGAGATCGCGGAGGGCAAGGCCGAGCGCATCGAGGTCGACGACACGCGGGCCCGCTCGTGGCTCGGGCCGCGGCGCTTCCCCGCCGACCCGCGCAAGCGAACCGCCGATCCCGGCGTCGCGACCGGGCTCGCCTACACGCCCGTCGGCGGTGACGTCCTCTTCATCGAGGCGACGGCCTACCCGGGCAAGGGCACGCTCACGATCACGGGCCAGCTCGGCGAGGTGATGCAGGAGTCCGCGCAGGCCGCGCTCTCGTGGGTGCGCGCGAACTCCGAACGGCTCGGCGTGCCCGAGAACTGGTTCGCGGAGCACGACGTCCACATCCACGTGCCCGCCGGCGCGGTGCCGAAGGACGGCCCCTCGGCGGGGATCACGATCGCAACGGCGATCGCGTCGCTCGTGCGGAACGAGCCGGTGGCCGAGGATGTCGGCATGACCGGCGAGATCACGCTCACCGGGCAGGTGCTGCCGATCGGCGGCCTCCGCGAGAAGGTGCTCGCAGCGCAACGCTACGGCCTCAAGCGGATCGTCGTGCCGCACGACAACGAGCCCGACCTCGAGGAGCTGCCCGAGGAGACGCGCAGCGAGCTGGAGTTCATCCTCGCCGACTCGATCGAGGACGTCTTTGCAGTCGCATTCAGCCCTGCAGGAGCCGGACGGCCCAAGGCGGCGCCTTCATCCGAGCGCCAGGCGGCCGCTTCTGTTTAGCGTCGAGCGCGCCGAGGGTAGAGAATGGCGCGCGTAAACGAATGAAAGGACGGCCTTAGCAATGGCCAAGGCGAAAGACCGAGTTGCAGACATGAAGCCCTACGTGAAACGGGCGATCCAGGACGAGGAGCTCCGCGAGAGCCTCCGCAGGGCCTTCATCACCGCGCGGGACGTCTACGACGAGCTGATCGGCGGCCGCGGCGTGACCGCAGTCGCGAGCAAGGTCGCGAGCGACGACGAGATCCAGAAGCAGCTCCGCTCGGCGATCGAAGACCTGCGCTCGGCCGCGAACCGGATCCAGGGCAAGGAGGAGCACAAGAGCCGCAACACCTCGCTGCTCCTGGTGGGGATCGCCCTCGGGATCCTGTTCAACCCGATGACCGGCCCTCAGACCCGTGGTTGGCTGAAGGACAAGATCTTCGGCGAGGACGAGGAGTTCGGGTACGGCGGCGGCAGCGGTTCCGGCGGAAACTCCGGCGCGAGCTAGCCGAAGGCGCCGACCTCGGCGGCACCGACCAAAAGAGGCCACGGCGGCTTTGCCGGGGTGGCCGTCTAACGCACCAACTTGGACCCGGGAGCTCGGTGCCTTCGATTCAGTGCGTGTCTAGCCGGAGTCGGAGCCCGCGTTCGCGGGCGGCTTGAAGCCCAGCGACCTGAGTAGCGCTTGGTCGTTTCCGCCCGGTACGGGCGGAGCGATCGCGCGCTGCAGCGAGCCGGGGTCGAGGCCGCTCGCCTCGGAGATGTCCGAGACCTGAAGCAGGATCGCGCCGGGCTTCGGCGCGGGATCGGAGACTGCGCCGGCGGGGACCCAGCCGGCCACGTTCTGGAACCGGACGTCCTGGAGGTGCTGCCAGGCGGTCAGGTAGAGCGTCGGGTCGACGGCCCCGTCGTACCCCATGAAGATCAGCGAGGCGGGGTGGACCTCGAAGTGCAGGTGCGTCGGCGTCCCGGCGGCGTCGCCGGTGTTGCCGACGAAGCCCAGAACCTCGCCCGCCTTCACCTGGAGCCCGTTCCTCGCGAGCGGCGAGAAGGCCGAGAGGTGCGCGTAGTAGAACTCGTTGCCCTGCGCGTCCCGGAGCCAGAGCCGGTTGCCGCCGATGTCGTTCCAGCCGACCGAGAAGACGATGCCGTCGGCGCACGCGAGCACCGGCGCGCCGAGCGGCGCGAAGATGTCGTCGCCGTGGTGCCAGTTGCCAGGCACGTCGCCGCGGAAGGCGCCGAAGGTGTCGACGAACGAGACCGGACCGTAGACCGGGAAGTCGTAGCCGCCGGCCGTGAGCTGGGGATGCAGCCCGGTCGGGATCGGGAGCAGCGGCGCACCGCCGCGCGAACCGCGCTTGCCGTTGGCCTTCGGCTCGGGCGCCTTCGGCGTCTTCTTCGTGCCCTTGCCCGCAGGCGGAGCCGGCTTCTTGTGCTTCGGGGTCGGGGCCTGAACGTTGACCTCGGCATAGCCGATCTGGATCTCGCTGCCGGCCGGGATCCCGGCGTGAGCGGCCGTGAGGTGAACGTCGAGCGCGGTCACCAAGCCGTGGAAGGCCTGGGCGCCGCCCCCACCGGTGGTGCGGGCGAGGCTCTGCTCGAGCGTGATCAGGTAGCCCCAGTCGGCAAGCGCAACGCGCCCGTTCGCCGAGGCCGACGCGGGGTGGCCGAGCACCGTCAGGCCGACGATGCTCGAAGTCGAAAGCGATCCGCTCGCGTTCTTGCCGTGCGTCGATGCCTGGGCGCTGCCCTGCACGAGCTCGGCCGTGATCTCCCCGCCGAAGAGCGAGACGCCCTCGGCCCGACCGGATGCGCTTGCCGAGGCGATCGCCCCGACGCTGCTCTGCGCCGAGGCGGTCAGCGAGCCGGTGGTCGCAACCGAGCCGTCAGCCGGGTAGGAGAACGCTTCGCCGAACGCCGCGTGGTCGGACGGCGCCGAGACCGTTCCCACCTGCGCGCCGGCCTGGCCCGGGACGACGACTCGGATCTCGTACGCGTGAGCGGTCGCGCCGGCGCTCACCGCCAGGCTCTGCTTGCCCCGATCCGCGCCCGCAGACGTGGCGAGGAGCAGGAGCCCTCCCCCGAGCAGCACACTGACGCGAAGCCGCTTGGCCACCGTCTCCACATTATTGACGATCCGCGGTAAGAACCCTCTTTTCATGTGCGAAAGCTGAGACACGGCGACAATCGCCGCGCGGGCGAGTGGTCATGATGCGCACCGATGACCTGGCTGGCAATCCCGCTCGCTGCGATCACGGTCCTCTCCACCCTCTGCGGCGGGCTGGTCGCGCTGCGGTTCCAGCGCGAGCTCACGACGGCGATCGCGCTCACGGGCGGGATCGTCGTCGCAGTCGCGCTCTTCGACGTGTTGCCGGAGGCGATCAAGACGGTCGACGACCCGCGCCGGGTCACCGCGCTCGTGGGCGCAGGCTTCCTCCTGTTCTTCCTCGCGGAGCGGCTGCTCGTGCTGCATCATCGGGACGAGGCCGAGCAGGCCCGCGCGCACGCCAAGGTCGGCGCGCTGGGGGCGGCGGGGCTCTCGATTCACAGCTTCATCGACGGGCTCGGCATCGGCCTCGCATTCCACCTCGGGACGGCGACCGGCCTGCTGGTGTTCCTCGCCGTGGTCACCCACGACTTCGCCGACGGGCTCAACACGGTCAACTTCGTCCTTCGCCAGAGCGGCGAGCGCTCCCAGGCCATCCGGTGGCTCGCAGCCGACGCGGCCGCGCCGTTCCTCGGAGCCCTGATCGGCGTCTTCATCGGCGTGTCCGACCGGACACTCGGGCAGCTGCTCGCGGTCTACGCCGGCTTCTTCCTCTTCATGGGCGCCACCGACCTCCTTCCTGAGGCGCACGAGCATCCGTCGGGCAAGCGGGTCGCCCTCACGGCAGCCGGCTTCGTGATCACGTTCCTGATCGCGCGGGCGGCGACCTAGGACTACGTCTCGGTCGAGAGGCGGCGCTTGGCGAATTCGATGAAACGGTCGCGCTCGTCGGCGCTCGGGCCGACCTGGCTCTCCCCGGGGTGCGCGGGCTCGGCGGCGGTGTCCTCCGCGACGGCGAGCACCTCCCGGACGACGAGCTCGTAGCACTCCGGATCGTCGATCAGGCGCTCGAACCAGTCCTCGCCCTCGAGGTCGCGCTCGACGAGCAGCTGCCCGAGCAGGAGCCCGACCCGCATGTACGCGAAGGTTCGAAACGCGAGCAAGCGGCTCGGAGAGTCGATCAGGCGCTCGATCTCGCGATGCTCCTTCTGGACGCGGTCGACGACTTCGCCGATCGGCCCGTCGACGAGCGGGATCCAGGCTTCGTTCTGCGGGCTCATCCCGTCGAAGGATACGACCGGCGGGCACGCCAAGCGATCTGCGCGGCGACCACGAGCACGAGCACGCCGAACAGGCGCCGCAGCGCGTCCTCCGGCAGCGCCTCGGCGATCTGCACGCCGGCCTCGACACCCCCAACCGCGGCGAGGCCGAGGATGAGCGCGGCGCGCCAGCGAACGTTTCCGTACCGCGTCTGGCGCCACGCGCCGACGAAGGCGGTCGGGATGATCGCCAGCAGGCTCGTCGCCTCTGCGTGAAGCTGGGTCAAGCCGAGGACGAGCGTCAGGGTCGGCACGAACAGGATTCCGCCGCCGACGCCGAAGAGCCCCGAGAGCACCCCGGCGGCGAGGCCGATCACCGCGGCGGCGACCAGCGTCCACATCAGACGAGGAGCCTGACGCCGATTGCGGCGAGCAGGGCCGCGAACGCGAGCGAGAGCGTCCGCGTCGCGAGGCGCTGCTGAAGCGCGGTGCCCCCGACCGCACCGACCACCGCGGGCAGGCCGACGACCGCGGCCGCGCCGGGCTTGATCTGGCCGTGGAGCGCGTACGTGATCGCTCCGACCGTGGCGATCAGGCCGACTGCGGCGAGCGAGGTCGCCGTCGCGGGCCGTAGCTCGTACGCGGCGACCAGGAGGAGCAGCGGCACCATCACTGTCCCGCCGCCGACTCCGAACAGCGCGCTGAAGAGACCCGCGAGAAGCCCGATGAGGACCAGGCGCACCGCCGTATTCTGGGGCCTGTGGAGGATGCGAACCGGCTGCTGGAGCCGCTCTCGGCCGACCCCGGGCGCGCCGCGATCCTGCTCGACGTCGACGGGACGCTGGCGCCCATCGTCGCTCGCCCCGAGCTGGCCGACGTGCCGGAGCCTGCGCGCGCGGAGCTCCGGCGGCTGGTCGCGCGGTATGCGCTCGTCGCCTGCATCAGTGGGCGGACCGGCGCGGACGCCCACCGCCTCGTCGGAGTCGACGGGATCGTCTACGTCGGCGTCCACGGGCTGGAGCTCGCACCCGAGGCGGACGCGTGGCGCGCGCCGCTGCGGGAGTTCGCGGCCGTCGACTGGCCGTGGATCGAGGACAAGGGGCTGACCGTCGCGTACCACTGGCGCGAGGC
>DATDMJ010000022.1:0-18738 GCA_036518855.1 Gaiellaceae bacterium
TCTCATCCCCACCCGGGGTGGGGCCGCGCGCGCGTGATCCTTGTACGGGCGGCGAGCCGGATCAGCGCGGGATCTGCGAGAAGTCGCCGAGGCGCCCCAGCACGTCGCGGACGTCGAGTAGCAGGCGCAGCCGGTTCGCGCGGACCGCGTCGTCCTCGTCCATCACGAGCACCTCGTCGAAGAACCGCTCGACGAGCGGCGCCAGCGTCGCCCCGGACTCCAAAGCCTTCTTCACGTCGCCGTCGACCGAGACACCGGCCAGACCCTCGGCGAGCGCCCGCTCCGCGTCTTCCTGCAGCAGGCCGTGATCGAGCCGCGCCGCGGCCTCCTCGGCCGCCCGCCCCGCGAGGCGATCCGCACGCTCGTACGCGGTGTAGACGCCGTCGAACGCCGGTGTCTCGCGCTCGGCATGCAGCGTCTCTGCAAGACGCCCCACTGCGGCAAGATCCGGAACGGTTGACGCCCGCGCCGCCCGCACGTACTCGACCGGCACTTCGACGAGCCCCTCGAGCCGCTCCTCGACGAACTCCCGCACGTCCTCCGGCATCAGCTCGAGCGGAATCGTGAGGCCGCCCTCGAGCGCAAGCCTGCAGAGCCCGATCGCCGCCCGCCGCAGGCCGTAGGGATCCCGGGAGCCCGTGGGCCGGTGCCCGAGGCCGAACGAGACCGCGAGCGTGTCGAGCTTGTCCGCCGCGGCTAGGACCTTGCCCGCCTCCGTCTGCGGCAACGGGCCTCCCGCCGAATCCGGCAGGTAGTGCTCGTCGATGGCCGCGCACACGGCCTCCGGATAGCCGGCCAGCCGCGCGTACTCCGCGCCGATATGGCCCTCGAGGTCCGGGAACTCCCGGACGAGCTCCGACGCCTGATCGGCTTTCGCGAGCCGCACCGCCTCCAGCGACGCCTCCCCGCCTCCCAGCTTCCGCGCCAGGCCGCCGAGCCGCTCCGTCTTGTCCGCGTACGACCCCGCCCCGGCGAAGAACGTGATCGCGCCCAGCCGCTCCGCGAGCCGCTCGATTCCGAGCGCGACGTCTCGCTCGAAGGTGAAGCTCGCATCGTCGAGCCGCCCCTCGAGCACCGCCTCGTTGCCCACCCGCACCGTGTCCGGGTCGCCGCCGTTCGCGACGAACGCGAAGCGGTTCCCACCGAGCGGGAAGTAGCGCTGGTGCGATTGCATGGCGGTCACGACGACGCGCTCGGGCAGTTGCAGGAAGCGGTCGTCGAACGACCCCTCGAGCACCGACACGCTCTCGACGAGGTACACGACCTCCTCGAGGACGCCGCCCGGATCGCTCCACCCGCCGACCGCATCGAGACCGGCCACGATCTGACGCCGCCGCTCCTCCGCGTCGGGCTCGACACCCGCTGAGCGGAGCCGATCCTCGTACTCCTCCGCGGCGGGGATGTCGAGCGGCCCACCGGTGAAGCGGTGGCCGAACGAGGATTCCCCGAGAACGGTCTCGCCGCCGAGCTTCACGAGCCTCCAGCGGACCGGCCGCGAAAAACGGATCCCGCTGTCGTCCCAGCGCATCGACTTCGAGAATCCGAACCCGCGGACGATCGCGTCGACCTTCTCCGGCAGCGCCTCGGCCAGCGGGCGCCCGGGCCGCTCGAAGCCGAGGAAGCCTTCGCGCGTGACGAGCGAGTCGACGTCGACGCCGTGGCGCTTCGCGAAACCGGCGGCCGCCTTCTCGGCGAGCTGCTCGGGCGGGCCCTTCACCCACTCGTCGGGCGTCCGCTCGGCGACGTCGAGCAGCAGCGCCGCTAGGCGCCGGGGCCCCACGAAGATCTTGTCCGGAGGTGCGCCGAGCTCCCGCTCGACGAGGACCGGAAGCTGCGCCTCGGTTTCGCGGCACGCGCCCGCCGGCAGCTCCTCGCAGCCGATCTCAAGCAGCAGCGTCGCCATCGTCCTCCTGCTCCAGATATAGCTGCGCGACCTCGCGCGCAAGGGCCCGGACGCGCCCGACGTACGCCGCCCGCTCGGTGACCGAGAGCGCTCCGCGCGAGTCCAGCAGGTTCATCGTGTGCGAGCACTTGAGCACCTGGTCGTAAGCAGGCAGTGGCAGCCCCCGCTCGACGAGCTGCCGGCATTCCTCTTCGAGCTCGGTGAACCGTCGCGCCAGCGTGTCGGCCGGCGCGAGCTCGAAGTTGTAGGTCGACCACTCACGCTCGCTCTCGCGGTAGACCTCGCCCCACGTGACTCCCGGCGCCCACTCGAGCTCGAGCGCGCTGTTCTTGCCTTGCAGGAACATGGCGAGACGCTCGAGGCCGTAGGTCATCTCCGCCGGAACGAGCTCCACGTCGAAGCCTCCGAGCTGCTGGAAATACGTCCACTGCGTGATCTCCATGCCGTCGCACCAGATCTCCCAGCCCAGCCCCCAAGCCCCGAGGGTCGCCTGCTCCCAGTCGTCCTCGACGAGCCGGATGTCGTGACGCTGGAGATCGATTCCGATCGACTCGAGCGACGCGAAGTAGCGGTCGAGGACGTCCTCGGGCGCCGGCTTGAGGATCACCTGGTACTGGAAGTAGTGCTGGAAGCGGTACGGGTTCTCGCCGTAGCGCCCGTCGAGCGGCCGGATCACGGGCTCGACGTAGGCCGTCCTCCACGGCTTTGGCCCGAGGCAGCGCAGGAAGGTCGCCGGGTTCATCGTGCCCGCGGCGAGCTCGGTGTGGTACGGCTGCATGAGCACGCAGCCCTCCGCGGCCCAGTAGCCCTCGAGCGCGCGAATCATCTCCTGGAAGTTCACGGCGTTGAGCCTAACGGCGTGTCGCCAACCGTCGAACCGGGAACACGGATGGCATGGAGCGCACCGTGCGCGTGGCCGACGTCCGAACCTTCCAGACGAAGTCTGGCAACACCCGGTACGTGCTCCGCGACGGCACCGGCAAGGAGTACACGACCTTCCGCGAGGAGATCGGTCGCGCCGCGCTGGCCGCGCAGGGGAAGGAGGCGCGGATCGAGTACCACGAGGAGCAGCGCGGAGGCTTCCAGAACGTCTACCTCGACGCGGTCGCGCTACTCGACCCCGCTGCGGCTGACAGCGAGGACGCGGTCGTCGACGAAGTCGCCTGGAAGACGGCCGTCGACTCGGCCCCGTGGCTCCTCGGCTCGACCCCGCCGAAGCGCGAGGTTCCGCCCGAGGAGCTCTTCGAGAAGCTTCAGCCGTTCAAGGAGCTCGTCGCGGAGGACATTCGCGACGGCGACGACGACGAAGCCGCCTAGGCGCTGAGCGTCCGGAGGCGGAAGCCGCCGTGGTACTCGTAGGACGCCGTGATCACACCGAGTGCCTCGCGGGCTCCGCGTTGGGTCAATCCCGCGTCGGAGGCCTCGGCGAGCGGTCGCTGGAGCAGGCCTTCGATTCCGAGCAGCCCGTCGCGCGAGAGTGGCAGCGCACCGTTCGCGCAGGCCTGGCAGACCGCCCCGCCCGCGCGCGGCGAGTAGCCGGCGAGCCCCGTCTCGGCGCCGCATTCGGCACAGCTCGTCACGTGCGGCAGGTAGCCGGAGAGCCAGAGCAGTTTCAGCTGGAAGGAGAGGACAAGCGGATCGAGGCTGGTCGGCCTTCCGGCGGTGCTCAGCGTGTCGAGGAGATCGAGGAAGCGCGCGAGCGCCTGAAAGGCCCGCTCGTTCGCCTCTTGCTCGGGGAAGAGGCGAAGCATCGCCTCCGCACCCACCAGTCCGACTCCGAGCCGGTACGAGTCCTCGCGGGCTTCACGGTGAGAGCGAACGAGCTCAGCGCCGGTGACCGTCTGCAGCTCGCCTCCGCCCTGGTGAAGCATGAGCTCGACGTGGCTGAGGGGCTCGAGCCGCCCGCCGAACCGGGACTTCGTCTTCCGGACCCCTTTTGCAACCGCGCCGATGCGCCCGCGCTCGCGGGTGTAGAGGTGGAGAACGCGATCCGCCTCTCCGAGGCGAAAGGAGCGCAGCACCACGGCCTCGGTCTTGTACGAGCGGCCCACGTGGCAAGTGTAGAGACGGGCCAGGCCGGGAATCGACGTCGCGTTTTCTTCGTTTGAAGCCAGATGCCACGGATTCAGATGTATACGACCGCCTGGTGCGCCTACTGCGTTCGGGCGAAGGCGCTCCTCGACGGACGCGGGCTCGAGTACGAAGAGATCTCGCTCGACGATGACCCGGAGTTTCGCCGGCGGCTGCTCGACCTCACGGGCAGCTGGACGGTGCCCCAGATCCTGATCGACGGCCGGCGGATCGGCAGCTACACCGAGCTCTGGCAGCTCGATCGCGCCGGTGGGCTCGAGCGGCTCGCGGCCTGATCCGGCGCTCGTTCTAGAGCTACGAGAAGGGCGGGGTCGACCCCCGCCCTTCGCTTCGACCCCATTTCCCCTGCCGCGGTGTCTCCGCTCGTTTCCAATTCGAAACCGATACGGCTCAGTGCTGGCAGGCGGGGCAGTACCAGGTGCCGCGACCGGCGGCCCGGATCTTCTCGACCGGCGTTCCGCAGCGCTCGCACGGCTCGCCTTCGCGGCCGTAGACCTTGAACGCTTCCTGCATCCGGCCGCGCCTTCCGTCCGGGGTGCGGTAGTTGCTCAGCGTCGCTCCCTGGCGCGCTATTCCCGTCCTGAGCGCCGTCTTGATGCCCCGGTGGAGCGCCGCGGTTTCGGCCGGGTCGAGCTCGCCCGCCGGCCGCAGCGGATGGAGACGGGCCCGCCACAGCGCCTCGTCCGCGTAGATGTTCCCGATCCCGGCGATGCGCCGCTGGTCGAGCAGGGTCGCCTTCAGCGGAGCGCGGCGACCCTCGAGCGCCTCGGCCAGCCGCCCGGCCGTGAAGGATCGCAGCAGTGGCTCTCGGCCGAGTCGCTCGGCTAGGTAGGGCTGCTCGTCCGCCTCGTCGAGGAGCAGCCAGGTTCCGAACCTGCGGACGTCGCGATACACGACGTCCGATCCGTCGTCTAATCTGACAACGGCGCGGCGATAGGCGTCTTCGACCGGAGTGCCCTCGCCGTTCGCGTGGAGCAGCTGACCAGTCATCCGGAGGTGAATCAGGAGCACTCGACCGCTTTCGAACCGGACAATCAAATACTTGCCACGGCGATCGAGCGCTGTGACCCGCTCTCCTTCCAGTTCGGCGGCCACTTCGGCGGGGTCGACGGGCCTGGTGAGGCGCGAATCGAGGATCTCTACGCGTTCAAAGCGGCGGCCGACGAGCCCCGGCTCGAGTCGTGCCCGGACGGTCTCGACCTCGGGAAGCTCGGGCATGGCCGCCAGCGTAGCGAGGGTCGATGCCCGCGCCGATCGCGCGCTCAGGCGACGACGTCGATGACGACGCTTCGCTCGGGCGGCGGCTCGTCAGAGACCTCGTAGGTGCTCTCGAGCTCCTGGGCTGCTTCGGCGGCGGCGTCCTCCGTGCGCGCGTGAACCTCGAAGAGCGGCTCGTCATCTGCGACGCGGTCCCCTCGTTTCCTGAGGCAGACGACGCCCACTGCGTGGTCGATCGCGTCGTCCTTGGTCTGCCGCCCCGCCCCGAGGTGCAACGCGGCCTGACCGACGCGGACCGCGCCCAGCTTGGAGACGTAGCCGGCACAGCTCGCCGCGACCTCGCGCACGATCGGCGCCGTCGGCAGCGCCGCCTCGTCGGGATCGCCTCCCTGCGCGCGGACCCAGCGTTCGTATGCCTCGACCGCGGATCCGTCGCCGATCGCTCGCGTGACCCGCTCGCGCGCCTCGGCCTCGCCGATGCCCAGGTCCGAAAGCGTCAGGAGGCGGCTGCTCGCGGCCAGCACGAGCTCGACGAAATCGGGTGGCCCGTCGCCTCGCAGGGTCGCGATCGCTTCGCGGATCTCCAGCGCGTTCCCGACCGCGCGGCCGAGCGGCTGGTCCATGTCGGTGAGCAGGCAGACGACCTCGCGGCCCGCGTGGCGGCCGAGCTCGAGCATGGCCTCGGCCAGCGTCCGTGCGTCGGCCTCGGACTTCATGAACGCGCCGTCACCGACCTTGACGTCGAGCACGATCGCCTCCGCGCCGCCGGCGATCTTCTTGGACATGATGCTGGCCGCGATGAGCGAGTAGTTGTCGACGGTCGCCGTCACGTCCCGGAGCGCGTAGAGCTTCTTATCCGCCGGGACGAGGTCGGCGGTCGCACCGACGATCGCCATGCCGGCCGACTGCACCTGGGCGATCAGCTCCTCCGTCGAGAGCTCGATCCGGAACCCTGGAATCGACTCGAGCTTGTCGAGGGTGCCACCGGTGTGGCCGAGCCCTCTTCCGCTCATCTTGGCGAAGGGGACCCCGCACGCTGCGACGATCGGGCCGACGGCGATCGACGTCTTGTCGCCGACGCCTCCCGTCGAATGCTTGTCGACGACCTTACGCCCGAGGGCCGAACGCAGGTCGACCGTCTCGCCCGTCTTGATCATCGCCTCCATGAGCGCATAGGTCTCGGCAACGCTCAGGCCGCGGAAGAACACGGCCATGCAGAAGGCGGCGAGCTGGTAGTCGGCGATCTCGTCATTCGCGTACCCCAGCATCAGCTCTTCGAGCTCCTGCGCGGTGAGCTCGCCTCCATCGCGCTTGCGCGCGATCAGCTCGACGGGTCGGATCACGTCACGACTCGACGATCTTCGTGCCCGGGAGCTGCCCGCCCGGCGATTTCCCCCCGAGCCAGGCGTTGACCGTCGCGCCGACGTCGGCGAACTCGCCTTCGTGGATATGGCCTGCGGCATTGCGCCCCTCGACGTACGCCAGGAGCATCGCGTACTCGCGGGAATGATCGGTCGAAGGCGTCGTGGGATCGCAGCCGTGGTCCGAGGTGATGACGAGGAGGTCCTGCGGCCGTAGCGCGTCGAGGAGGTCAGGTAGCCGCCGGTCGAAGTCCTGCAGGCAACGGTGGAAGTTGAGCGGGTCGTTTCGGTGGCCCCAGAGCTGATCCGTCTCGACGAGGTTGACGAAGACCAGGCCCTCGTCGATCTCGCGAAGCAGCGTCTCGGTCGCCACGATCCCGTCGATGTTCGACTGGGTCGGGCGTGAGGTATCGATGTCCCGACCCGCGAAGATGTCACCGATCTTGCCGACGCCGTGAACGGTGTTCCCGGCCTCGCGGACGAGCGTCAGGTAGTTCGGCCGCCGTGGCTCGAGCGAGAAGTCGTGCCGGTTGGCGGTTCGGACGTAGTTGCCCGGCTCGCCGACGAAGGGCCGGGCGATCACGCGGCCGACGGCGTGCTTGCCGGTCAGGATCTCGCGCGCGATCCGGCAGCCTTCGTAGAGCTCCTCGAGCGGGATCGTCTCCTCGTGCGCCGCGATCTGGAAGACGGAGTCCGCGGAGGTGTAGACGATCCACTTCCCGGTGCGCTGGTGCTCCTCCCCGAGCTCCTGGATGATCTCCGTCCCGGAAGCCGGCTTGTTGCCGAGGACGCCGCGCCCTGTCCGGTGCATGAAGGGATCGATCACGTCGTGCGGGAACCCCTGCGGGTAGGTCGGGAACGGCGTCGGCGTCACCACGCCCATCAGCTCCCAGTGCCCGGCGGTCGTGTCCTTGCCTTTCGAGCGCTCGACGAGCCGGCCGGCCACGGCAGGCGCGCCGGGTTGCGGGGGACAGCCTTCGAGCGGCTCGACGTTCCCGAGCCCGAGCGCCTCCAGGTTGGGAAGGTCGAGGCCACCGACCGCGCTGGCGACGTTCCCGAGCGTGTTCGACCCCTCGTCCCCGTACGCAGCGGCATCTGGCAGCGCTCCCGCGCCGACGGCGTCCAGCACGATCACGCAGGCACGCGGCATCGGGCTATTCTAGGTTCGTCGTGGATGCCATCATCGGGCTGCTCCTTCTCGCCGTCTACACCGTCTGCGTGATCGTCTTCGCAGCGGCGATGACGTGGGTCGTCGTCAAGCTGAGCCCGAGTCGCGACAAGGCATCCCAGAAGACCTGACGCTCAGACAGGCGAGAGCGGCAGGAGTTCCTCGAGCGGTTGGAAGTCGAGGTTGTGCGCTTCGGCCACGGCCCCGTACGTGATCTTGCCGTCGAGCACGTTCACTCCGCGGGCCAGCGCCGGGTCGCGCGCCACGGCCTGAGGCAGCCCGAAGTCGGCGATCTCCTGGACGAACGGGAGCGTTGCGTTCGTCAGTCCCTTGGTCGACGTCACGGGGACGGCACCGGGCATGTTCGCGACGCAGTAGTGCGTGACTCCATCGACGACATAGACCGGATCGCTGTGCGTGGTCGCATGTGACGTCTCGGCGCACCCGCCCTGGTCGATCGCCACGTCGCAGAGAACGGCGCCGTCCTTCATTGCCGAGACCATCTCGCGGGTGATCAGCTTCGGCGCGATCGCGCCCGGGATGAGCACCGCCCCGATCACGACGTCGGCTTCGACGATCGACTCTTCCACCTGGAGCGTGGACGACATGACGAGGCTGACCCGGCCGGAAAGGATCTCGTCGAGATACCGCATCCGGTCGATCGAGCGCTCGAGGATCGTCACGTTGGCGCCGAGGCCGATCGCGATCACGGCCGCGTTGTAGCCGACGATCCCCCCGCCGATCACGAGCACGCGCCCGGGCGCAACCCCGGGGACGCCGCCGAGGAGCAGTCCGCGCCCGCCGAGCGGCTTCTCC
Organism: Gaiellaceae bacterium; assembly: GCA_036518855.1. Lineage (GTDB taxonomy): Bacteria > Actinomycetota > Thermoleophilia > Gaiellales > Gaiellaceae > AC-32. Next base: position 8,558 of record DATDMJ010000022.1, read on the forward strand.
AGGAAATACGCACCGGCCTGCGCCGCGAGCCTTCCGGCGATCTCGCTCATCGGGGCAAGCAAGGGCAGCGCGTGGTTGTCCGTCTCGACCGTCTCGTAGGCGACGCAGGCCGCACCGCTTTCCACGAGCGCGCGAGTCAGTTCTTCGCTCGCGGCGAGGTGGAGATACGTGAAGAGCACGAGGCCCTCGCGCAGCAGCTGGTACTCGGCGGGCAGCGGCTCCTTGACCTTCAGCAGGAGCTCGGCTTCGCCCCAGACGTCTTCGGTCGAGGCAATTGCCGCGCCGACGGCCTCGTACTGGTCGTCGGTGAACGAGCTGCCGTTGCCGGCATCGTGCTCGACCAGCACGTCGTGGCCGCGCTGCACGAGCTCGCGGGCGCCGGCCGGGGTCAGCGCGACCCGGTACTCGTCCGACTTGATCTCCTTGACGACGCCGACCTTCATTTGGGCGAGAAACCCTAGCTTGTCGCCTGGTTGGCAAGGTGAGCAGGACGCGGTCTCGGCGTCACGCTTTCGGCACGGTTCCGTGACAGACACGTGTGGATTCCGCGGATACGATCGCCTCGGGGAGGAGGCCGGGCGAACCGAACTCCAGGACCAATGGCGTCGGCGGCGGGACCGCTTGAGGAGCGGCCTCTGGCGGCAGCAGCTACGGGACGGCCGACGTTGCAGCGCTCTAGCGCACGGCGAGCTGCTCGACGAGGCGCCGTTCCTCCGGGCCCAGCCATGGCGGCTCACCGGCGGCCGCGTTCGCCTGAGCGTGCTCCGCGCTCCGTGTCGCCGGGATCACCGCGTCGACCCGCTCATCGGAGAGCGCCCACTTCAACAACGCCTGCGGCCAGGTCGTGACGCCGAAGTCGTGCAGCGGCCCCAGCTGCTCGGGCCGCGGCGCGCGCCGCAGCAGCGCGCCCTCGGCCAGCGGGCGCATCACGATCACCGCGACGCCGAGCTCCGCCGCCAGCGGAAGCAGTCGCTCTTCGCACTCGCGCTCCAGCGGATTCAAGGGCACCTGCAGTGCCTGGAACCGGGCCGTACGCAGCGCGGTCTCCAGCTCCCCGAATGCCGACGAATCGTAGTGCGTGACGCCGAGGCGGTCGATCCGCCCTTCCGCGCGCTCGCGCTCCAGCCAGGGCAGGTGTTCTCGCCACGAGACCAGGTTGTGCACCTGCTCGACCTCGACCCGGCCGAACCATTCGAGCTGCTGCCGGAAGTGACCTTGCCCGTCCTCGACCCGACGCGACCAGATCTTCGTGGCGACGATCGTTTCCTCGCGCCGGCCGTCCAGAGCAACACTGAGCGACGCCTCGGCGCCGCCGTACATCGGGGAGGAGTCGACCAGGCGCGTTCCCTCGCCGAGTGCCGCGTCGACGACCTCGCGTGCGAGGCGGGCGTCGCCGCCGAACGTGTTCCACGTGCCGAGACCGACGACCGGCCCGAGCCGCCGCGCTTCCATCACGCCACGAGGCTTCGCGCGAGCCGGCCCGCCGCGAAGGCCGTCGCGAAGAACCACGGCTCCTGATCCGGGCCGCGGCCCATGTGGGAGAGCGGCAGGCCGGCGCAGGCCTCCTCCCACCCGTCGACGTCGATCTCCCTGCGGGGCTCGACCCACTCGGGAGCCTCGAGCCCTTCGGGCCATGCGACGGTGACGCGGCCGGCGCACAGGGCGAGCACGGCCTCGGTGTGGTGCGAGACGCCTCGATGGCGATCGCGCTCGTCCGCATTCGACACCCGGGCCGCCAGCACAGGCGCGCCGCCAAGCGCCGAAGCGGCATTGACCGCGTCCGCCGCAGCGAGGCCGCCATGGCCGAAGCGAGAGCCGGTTCCGACGATCCCAGGCCCGATCGCGCACAGCACCGCGTCATAGCCCTCTCCGGCCGACCATGCCAGTGCCGAGGCCACGCCGACGCACTCCAGCTCGCCTCCGAAGCACGCGCCCGCGGAGACCGTCGTCGCAAGGAGCCCGCGCTCCCGCAGCAGCCGAACCGTGTCGGACAGCGCCAACGGCAGCGCCCCACCCGGAAGCTGGACGTACGCGACGCGGAGCCCTTCGCCGAGACCCGCACACGCGGGAGCGACCTGGCTGTGCAGCGAGCAGCAGACCACCGGCAGGCCGTTCAACCGCTCGGCGAGCGTTCCCCACTCCTCCGCGTGCGCCGCGGCGGCCTGGAGCGGCGTGTACGGAAGCTCCATCACATGCGCGCCCTCGGCCGGCGGCAGCTCCAGCCCGCGCGTGAAATTGGCGTACAGGACGTCGAACCCGCCAGACCCGAGACCGAGCTCGCGCGCCTGCACGTTGACCAGCACGTCATCGCCGACGGCCACCGGCCCCGTGAGTTCCGGGTACGCGACGCACGGCTCGCCGTCGACCTCCAGCCGTACCAAGCCGTCGTGCTCCTCGACGATCGCGCTGACGCGACCGCGCCGGAGGCTAACCGGCATCGCCGGTCTCGGCGGCCACGGCGACGAGACCGAGCGTGACGTCCACCATCGCCTCGAGGTCGGCGACCGCGATCCGTTCGTCGGGCGTGTGGATGTCCGTCATCCCGTTCGCGAGGTTGACGCACTGGAGCCCGCGCTCGTTGAAGACGTTCGCATCGGCGCCCCCGCCAGAGAGCCCGAAGGTCGGCTCGCGGCCCGAGCGCTCGATCGCGGCCGTGGCGATCCGGACCGGCAGGTCGTCGCGGCGGAAGCGGTACCCGCGCGCCGAGCCCTCGACCTGCGTCTCGACCTCGCACTCCGTGAGGGTGGCCGCAAAGGTCACGGTCTCCAGCATCTCCTGGACGACATCGGCGAGCCTGCGCTCGTCGTGGCTCCGCGCCTCGGCCACGAAGCTGCAGTGCTCGGGGACGACGTTCCGTGCAGTCCCGCCTTCGATCTCGCCGACGTTCGCGGTCGTCTCGTCGTCAAGCCGGCCGAGTCGCAGGTCGGCGATCGCCCGTGCGGCGGCGGCGATCGCGGAGCGACCCTCCTCCGGATACATCCCCGCGTGCGCGGCGCGCCCGTGGAAGCGGACGTCGACCTTGCGCTGATAGGGCGCGCCGAGGATCACCTCGCCCACGGGCCCCGCGTGGTCGTAGACGTAGCCGACCAGAGCCGAAAGCTGCTGCTCGTCGAAAGCTGCCGCACCTCGCAGCCCCACCTCCTCCATCGGCGTGAACAGCAACTCGACCCCCGCGTGGGCTCCGCCGCTCTCGACCAGGCGAGCCGCAGCCTCGAGCATCGACGCCACGGCCGCCTTGTTGTCGGCTCCGAGAATCGTGCCCGCGGCGTTGCGGACGACCTCGTCTTCGCCGACCACGGGCTCGATCGGCGCCTCGGGCGGCACCGTGTCGAGGTGCGCGCAGAGAAACAACGGCGTCCCGCCGTCGCCGTTCGTCCCCGGGATCCGGCAGAGCACGTTTCCCATCGAAGAGCCGATCCGCGAGCCGGCGTCGTCCTCCTCTGCGTCGAGACCCAGGGCCCGCAGGTAGTCGAGCACGCGGTCGGCAACCGCCCGCTCCTCCCCCGACGGGCTCGGCAGCGCCGCCAGCTCGAGGAAGAGCGTGAGCACATCGGGTGCCCACCCAGGTCGCATCGCGCGATCTTAGACGCGAGTTACCGCTGCGCCGCTGCGCTCGCGCGAGCGGGCGAAGGCAGCGCCGACGAAGTCGCGGAAGAGCGGCGCCGGCCGGGTCGGCCGGGACTTGAACTCCGGGTGGAACTGGCTCGCGACGAACCACGGGTGGTCGCGCAGCTCGACGATCTCGACGAGCCGACCTTCCTGGAAGGTCCCGGAGACGACGAGACCGGCCTCGACCAGCATCGGGCGGAAGTGGTTGTTGACCTCGTAGCGGTGGCGGTGGCGCTCGTGGACGACGAGCTCGTTGTACGCGGCGAGCGCCCGCGTTCCCTCCGCGAGCTCGACCGCCTGTGCGCCGAGCCGCATCGTCCCGCCGAGGTCCTCGATCTCCTTCTGCTCGGGCAGCAGGTCGATCACCGGGTACGGCGTCTCGGGATCCATCTCCGTCGAGTTCGCGCCCTCGAGCCCGGCCACGTTGCGCGCGTACTCCGAGACCGCGACGTGCATCCCGAGGCAGATGCCGAGGTACGGGATGCCGTGCTCCCGCGCGACGCGGCAGGCGAGGATCTTGCCCTCCCATCCGCGCGAGCCGAAGCCGCCCGGGACGAGTACGCCGTCCACCTGCTCGAGCTCGGACTGCGCCTCCTCGAGCGACATACCCTCCGCGTCGAACCAGCGCACGTTGACCATGCAGCCTTGGTGGACACCTGCGTGGCGGAGCGCCTCGTGCACCGACAGGTAGGCGTCGCGCAGCTTCACGTACTTGCCGACGAGCGCGATCTCGACCTCGCCGTCGCGCACCGCGCGGATGCGCTCCGTGAGCTGGAGCCACTCGCCGAGGTCGGCCTCGCCGAGCGGCAGCCCGAGCTTCTCGCAGACCAGCGTGTCGAAGCCCTCCTCCTGGAGCGCCGACGGCACGAGGTAGAGGTCAGGCACGTCGTGGTTCGCAACGACCGCCCGCGTGTCGAGGTCGGCAAAGAGCGCGATCTTCTCGCGGATGTCGGCCGAGATCGGGTCATGCGAGCGCGCGACGATCACATCGGGGTGGATCCCGATGCGGCGCAGCTCGTTGACCGAGTGCTGCGTCGGCTTCGTCTTCAGCTCGCCGGCCGTCTCGACGAACGGCACGAGCGTGACGTGCACGTAGCAGACGTTCTCGGGACCGACCTCGCGCCGGAACTGGCGGATCGCCTCGAGGAACGGCAGCGACTCGATGTCGCCCACGGTGCCGCCGATCTCGGTCACGACGACGTCGCAATCGGTCGCCTCGCTGACGCTGCGGATTCGCTCCTTGATCTCGTTCGTGATGTGCGGGATCACCTGCACGGTCGAGCCGAGGTACTCGCCCTTGCGTTCCTTGCGGATGACGCGGTCCCAGATCGAGCCCGACGTGTGGTTCGCCGTTCGCGAGAGGTTCTCGTCGATGAAGCGCTCGTAGTGGCCGATGTCGAGGTCGGTCTCGGCACCGTCCTCGGTGACGAAGACCTCGCCGTGCTGGAACGGGCTCATCGTCCCCGGATCGACGTTGATGTACGGATCGAACTTCTGCATCTGCACCTTCAGGCCGCGCGCCTTCAGCAGGCGCCCGAGCGACGCGGCGGAGATGCCCTTGCCGAGAGACGAGACGACGCCGCCCGTGACGAAGACGTACTTCGTCGGGCGGCGCGCCACTAGCGGCGCCCCAGGCGGTCGAGGTGCGAGAGGCCCGGCGTGCGCTCGATCAGCTCGCCGAGTGAGCGGGTCTCGCCGAGGAGGTTGAGGCCGGCGAGCGCTGCGATCGCAAGCTTGCGGCCCCTGCCCGTGAGACGATCCACGGAACTCAAGCCTAGCATCGCGCCCAGCGCGTTCGAGCCTGCGTCCCCCAGCATCGCCATCTCGCGGAGATCGTAGGGCGCGACGAGGACGGCAGGCAGGAGCGGCGCGCGCACGAGCGGGGCGAGCGCGAGGTACGCCTTGAGCGCGCGGCCGGGGCGCGTGTCGAGCTGGTTGAGGAAGTTCGCGGCGAGGGCGACGAGCAGCGCGCCAGAGAGGCTGCGCGTGCGTGCGAGGCCGTAGAGCGGAATCGCGACCGCCTTCAGCGTCCCGGTCGTTACGCCGGCGCGCAGGTGCGAGCGGACGCCGCGCTCACGGCCCGCGAAGAGGTCGTCGGCCAGGCCGACCGCCGTCACGACTGGCTCGCGCGCGGCGAAGACCCAGCCCACCAGAGGCAGCCTGACGCCACGGTGGTTCTCGGCCAGCGGGCCGCAGGCGAGCACCGCGTCGAGCAGCTGCCGGCCCCGGTGGGCGAACCCACGCGGGTCGCGCCCGGTCGGCCGATGGCGCAGCGGGAGCCCGATCTCTCGGATCTCGAGCCCGGCTCGGGCGGCGTCGATCGTCATCCGCACCTCGCAGCCGAACCCCGGGGCGGTCGGAAAACAGGCTTCGCGGGCGGCCGGTGAGAGCGCGCGCTGGCCGGAGAGCGGCTCGCGGGCCTCGAAGCCCGAGCGCGCGTGGATGAGGGCTCGGGCTGCGCGCTTTGCGATCCCGAAGCCGCCGCCCTGGCGCTCGGCGAACGCCGCGATCGCGAGGTCGACATCCGCTTCCAGGAGCGGGCCGAGATCGCCCTCCAGGTCTGCGTCGACGAGCAGCAACCCGCCGGGCCCCGCCTCGCGCTCGCCGAGCGCCAGCGCCTGGCCCTTGCCGAGCCGCGGCAGCCGCGCCACCCGCGCGCCGGCCGCCTCGGCGACCGAAGCGGTTCGGTCCCGAGAGCCGTCGTCCGCGACGAGCACCTCTGCGCCGGGAAACGCGGCGCGCAGCGCCTCGACGGTCTTGCCGATCGACCCCTCCTCGTCGCGTGCTGCGACGAGGAGCGTTAGCTGCGTCGCTGATTCCGGCATGCGGTTCGACCGGTCGTTTCAGACGGAGACGAGGGCAAAGCCCACGTCTCCTGTTGGCGGCATCGCAAGCGACGCCTTAGGTCAGCCACGCTCGAAGGGCGGCAGGGCGTCGTCGGCGGTGCTCTTGAAGCCGTACTGGCCGTTCGGCGCTCCGGCCAGCAGAAGCACGAGCGACAGTCGACCGGCGGGCGTGTCGATGTTGTCGACGCTGGACAGGTCGACTTTCTTGAAGATGGGCACAGCCGAGGTGGGCGCGTCGCTCGCTTCGACGCCCACTGCCGGCACTCCACCAGAGCTGAGGCCCTGGTAGAGACCGAACAGGAAGCGGCTCGTTCCGTTGCGCTGCGGGGGCACGGTCCGCGCGACGACGACCCCATCGACGCGCTGCTTGCCGCTGCCGGCCTGCTGATCGACGAGCGAGTCGCTGAGCGTGTTCCAGAGCGGCGTCTCGCCGCCCGTGACCAGCTCCGTGCCGAGGGCCCTGCCGAGCTGCTCGAGCTTCGACTTGCCCACGTACTCCTGGTCGGCGGGCTGGCCGGAGAGCTTCGCGTCGAGCTGCTTGTCGTCGATCGGCATCTTGAGCGCGCGCAGCCTGACCGGCGTCGCGCCCGAGTCCCGTAGCGCGTCCCCGATCGCGGAGTTGAGGCCGCCGTCCACCCGACCCACGAAGACCACGGCGACCCGCTTCCCCTTCAAGCGGTCGCGCACGAGGACCGGGTACGTCTCGTTGATGTACTTCTGCGCGGCCGCCTGCTCTCGGGCCGAGACCGCCTTTTGCTTCGAGGCGTTGCTCAGCTGCGTCCGGAGCGAGGAGACCTCCTGCTCGAGCAGGTGCGTGTTCGCCTTGTCGACCAGCCCGCGGTCGGCGATGCCGACGCCAACGAGGATCCCGATCACGAGTGCCAGGAAGACCGCGGCGAGCGAGGCGACGTGGTAGCGAAAGTCGAACATCAGGGAACTAGAGCTCGGCGGCAGTCTGGCACAGGGCGTGGAGCCGGCTGAGTGCGCGCAAGGGAAGCCGGCGGTTGACGCGCAGCCAGGGGCCTTCGATCGCCAGCGTGGCGCGGGTGTGGCTGTCCGGTGCGGGCTCGAGGTGCAGCTCTGCCTCGATCCGGTCGTCCAGGAAGAGGAGCTTCACGAGCTCGGTGGCGCGTACCTCGACGACCACGAGCATCCCCGCCGCATCGGGGCGGCGGAGGAACGAGCCCACGACGCCTCCGGCCTGTGGCCCCGTGGTCAGCTGCCAGCGCGCGCCCGGCGCGAGCCCTCGCCGGTCCGGAACGACACCCTGGACGCCGGGCCACCAGTCGGAAAGGTGATGCGGCTCGGCGATGAACTTCCAGACCTCGTCTCGAGGAGCCAGCAGCTCCCGGCTTGCGGCTACACGCGGCATGTCAGCGTCAAGTTCTAGCCGAGGCCGAGCAGGTCCCGGACCCGGTCCGTGAGGAGCCCGATGAAATGGCGCAGTCCCGGCGAGGCGACGATCGCCACCACGACCGCGCTGAGTCCGGCGGCGGCGAAGATGACCAGCGGCCAGACGCCCACCTGGCGGCTGGCCAGGCGCGAGACGCCCTTCGCATCGATCAGGATCTCCCCCACCTTCAGACGCGTCACGAATGTCGACGACATTCCGGCCCGGTCGCGCTCGAGGAACTCGATCAGGTTGAAGTGCGTTCCGACCGCGACGATCAGCTCGGCGCCCTTCTCGTAGGCGAGCAGGAGTGCGACGTCCTCGCTGATCCCGGGTGCGGAGACGAGGCTGGGCTCGAGGCCGAGGCGCTCGAGCCGCGGCGCCCCTGGTGCGGTGCCGTCCGCGTAAGCGTGGACGACGAGCTCGGCGCCGCAACGGAGCGCCTTGTCCGAGACCGAGTCCATGTCGCCGACGATCACATCCGGCCGCATCCCGGCCTGCAGGAGCGCATCTGCGCCGCCGTCGACTCCCACGACCACCGGCTTGAAGTCGCGCACGTACGGGCGAACCATCGCGAGGTCGCGCTTGTAGCCGGGGCCGCGGGCGACGACGAGGGCGTGCCGCTCACGGAAGCGCGTCTGGAGGACCGGGAAGTCGATCCCCTCCGAGAGCAGCCGCCCTTCCTCCCGCAGGTACTGCAAGGTGTTCTCGGCGAACACCTCCAGGGCCTCGGTCACCCGGGCCTGCTGCTCGGCGAGGGACGCCTCCAGCGGCGCGGCCTCGAGGGCGCGGCCGTTCGCGAGACACGTGCCGTTGCGGAAGAGGCTCGCCCCGCGGACGGTGACCGGCTCGCCGTCTCCCACCTCGTCGAACAGCGCAGCGCCGGGGGCGTCGATCAGCCGCACCCCGCCGCGCACGAGTAGGAGCGGCCCGGGGTTCGGGAAGCGGCCCGTCTGGCTGCGCGCGACGTTCACGACGACGCGCACGCCGGACTCGAGCAGCTCCTCCGCCGAGACGCGGTCGATGTCCTCGTGGTCGATGATCGCCACGTCTCCGGGCCCGAGCCTCCTCACGAGGCTCTTCGTCCGGCGGTCGAGCCGTGCCTTACCGGTGAATTCGATGAAGCTCACGCCGACGCCCTTTGACGAACAACGTGTCGACCGGTCAGTTCAGACGGCCGCGCGGGCAAAGCCCGCCCGGCCTGAGATCGACATCGCAAGCGACGTCTCAACTTCGCTCCTGGACAGCGGCGATGAACTCCTCGCCGCCGAGCATCCGTTTGATCTCGTCGGGGCGCTCATCGTCCCCGAGGAGCTCGATGCGCGTGTGGGTCGGGTCGCCCGTGACCTTCTCGACGCGAAAGTGGCGCTCGGCCAGGCTCGCGATCTGCGGCAAATGGGTGATCGTGATCACCTGGGTGCCCTCGGCGAGCCGTTTCAGCGTTTCGCCTACGGCGTGCGCCGTCTGGCCGCCGATGCCGGCATCGATCTCGTCGAAGACCATCGTCTCGCCGCCGCCCACGGCAGCGATCGCGAGCGCGATCCGGGAGAGCTCTCCTCCGGAGGCGGTCTGGGCTACCGGCGCAAAAGGGAGCCCGGCGTTCGGGCGGATCAGGAAGCTCGCCTCGTCCGCGCCTGTCGGGCCTTGCGGTGCCGGTTCGAGCTCGACCCGGAACTCGCCGTCGCCAAAGCCGACGCCGCGAAGCTCCTCGGCGACGCTCTCCGCGAACGGGCCCGAAGCGGCGTGGCGCGCTTTCGCAAGCTCGGCACTGAGCTTGTCGACTCGCTCTTGGGCGGCGACCAGCGCCTCGGCGGCGGCTCGGAGCGGGTCGGCTCCGCCCTCGACCGCGGCGAGCTCCGCGCGCGCCTCGGCCGCCCGCGCGAGCAGCTCCTCGTACGTCGAGCAGCGAAAGCGGCGCTTCGCCTCGGCGATGCGGTCGAGCTCGACCTCGATCTGCTCTAGTCGGTCCGGTTCTGCCTCGAGCGAGGCGAGGAAGGCCCGGAGCTCCGAGGCGGCCTCGCGCAGGCGGAGCTCGACGTCGCGGAGCTCGTTGCCGGCTCGCTCCAGCTCGGGTGCGAGCCGCTCGAGCGGCGCAACGGATCGCTCGGCGATCGCCACGAGCCCTGCCGCGCCTTCGGAGTCCTCCGGCGCAAGCGCCTCTCCTGCTGCGGCGACGCCGGCAGCGAGCTCGGTCACGTGCCGGAGCCGCTCTCGCTCCTGGCGCAGCGCCTCTTCGGCCCCCGGCTCGAGGCCGTCCGTGTCCTCGGCGAGCGCGCGCAGCTCGGCGAGTCTCGCCTCGGCGCTCGCGGAACCTCGCTCGAGCTCCTCGTGCCGGC
>DATDMJ010000023.1:0-21314 GCA_036518855.1 Gaiellaceae bacterium
CGACTACGACACCTCCGACCGGCTCTACTTCGAGCCGCTCTGCACCGAGGAAGTCCTGGAGATCTGCCATCGCGAGCAGCCCGAGGGCGTCGTCATCCAGTTCGGCGGCCAGACCCCGCTCAAGCTCGCGCGGGCGATCGAGGCCGGTGGGTTCCGGATCCTCGGGACGCCCTTCGAGGCCGTCGACCTCGCCGAGGACCGCGAGCGCTTCGCGGCGCTGTGCGGCGAGCTCGGGATCGACGTTCCCGCGTGGGGGATGGCCGAGTCGCCGGAGGCGGCCGTCGAGGTTGCCGAGCGGGTCGGCTACCCGGTGCTCGTGCGCCCCTCGTACGTGCTCGGAGGCCGGAGCATGCGGGTCTGCTACGACGCCGAGGCGGTGCGCGAGGCCGCAACCCCGCACAGCGGTGAAGGATCACTCCTCGTCGACCGCTTCCTCGAGAACGCGATCGAGCTCGACGTGGACGCGCTTTGCGACGGCGCCGACACCTATGTCGGCGCGATCATGCAGCACGTCGAGGAGGCGGGCATCCACTCCGGCGACTCGAGCTGCGTGCTGCCAGCGCCGTCGCTCAGCCCGGCCGAGCACGAGCAGGTCGCCGAGGTCGTTCGCCGGCTCGGCCCTGCGCTCGGGGTCATCGGCCTCCTGAACGTCCAGCTCGCGATCGCCGAGGGCCGGCTGTTCGTGATCGAGGCGAACCCGCGCGCGTCGCGCACGGTCCCCTTCGCCAGCAAGGCGACCGGCGTCAACCTCGTCCAGGCGGCGTGCCGCCTCGCCTCCGGCGCGACCCTCTCCGATCTGAACCTGCCGAGCGGACAATCCCCGGGACAGGTCTCCGTCAAGGCCGCGGTGCTGCCGTTCGCGCGCTTCCCCGGCGCCGACCCGGTGCTCGGACCGGAGATGCGCTCGACCGGCGAGGTGATGGCCAGCGCCTCCGACCTGCCGACCGCGTTCGCGAAGGCCGAGCGGGCCGCGGGCCGGCGGCTCCCGTCGAGCGGAACCGCGTTCCTCTCGGTGCGCGACGAGGACAAGGAGGCGGTCGTACCGGTCGCGCACGCCCTCGACGCGCTCGGCTTCAAGCTCCGCGCGACCGCCGGCACCGCCCGCGTGCTCGCTGCCGCCGGGCTCGCGGTCGAGTACGTGCGGAAGGTGACGGAGGAGAGCGGGGGACCGACCGTGGTCGACCTGATCCGCCGTGGCCGCTGCGACCTCGTCGTCAACACCCCGCAGGGCTCGGGGGCGCGGACCGATGGCTACCTGATCCGGGAAGCGGCGCTCGTCGCGCGGGTCCCGTGCGTGACGACGATCTCCGGCGCCGCTGCCGCGGTCGAGGCGATCGCCCACGCTCGCGACGAGGTGGCGCTCAGCCTGCAGGAGCGGATCGGTGCTCACGCGCGCAGCGCATAGCGTCACGGGAAGCGAGGCCGTCGGGCCGTACACGCTCCTCCGCGTCGAGCGAGGCCGGGTCGACCCCGGCGTTCCCGGCCAGTTCTTCATGCTCGAGGCGCCCGGGCGGCTGTTGCCGAGGCCCATGAGTCTCTGCCTCGCCTCGGAGCGCGAGCTCGGCTTCCTGATCGACCCGATCGGCCCGGGCACGCGCGCGCTCTGCTCGCTCGAGCCCGGCGAACGGCTGGCGATCCTCGGCCCGCTTGGAAACGGCTTCCGGCTCGACACCGAGCGGCCGCTGCTCGTCGGCGGCGGGATCGGGATCGCGCCGTTGCCGTACCTCTCGGAATGCCTCGGAAACCCTCTCGCGGTGCTCGGCTTCCGAAGCGCCTGGCACGCGGAAGCCGCCGAACTCCTCCCCGGCGCGGAAGTCGTGATCGACCCCGTCCTTGTAACAAGCTGTTACTTGGACGGGTTCGACGTCCTGGCGTGCGGGCCGGAACCCATGCTGGAGGCTGTCCGGAAACGCAGCCCGAACGCGCAGCTGGCCTGGGAGGCGCCGATGGCATGCGGCTACGGCGCGTGCTGGGGCTGCGCGGTGCGGATCGACGGCGAGCTCAGACGCCTGTGCGTGGAAGGGCCGGTGCTCCATGCGGCTGCTTAACGCGAGCGGCTGCCTCGACGCGCTGACGGCGCCGGAGGTCGCTCGGAGCCTCGACGTGTTCGTCACCAAGACCGTCACGCCGTTGCCGCGGGAGGGCAACGAGCCGGTCCGGATCGCCGAGGTCGAGAACGGGATGCTGAACGCGATCGGGCTCGCGAACCCCGGGATCGAGCGCTTCGTCACCGACACGCTGCCCAGACTCGAAGGAGCGGTCTGGGTCTCGGTGGGTGGATTCTCCGTGCGCGACTACGTGACGATGTGCGAGCGGCTCGACGCGGAAGACATTGCCGCGATCGAGCTGAACCTCTCCTGCCCCAACGTGGACGAGGTGCCCGAGAGCGTCGGCGGGGTCGTCGCGGCAGCGCGGGCCGCCACGTCGAAGCCGCTCTACGCGAAGCTCTCGCCGGCCGTGCCGGACGTCGCCGAGACCGCGCTCGCTGCCGAGGCCGCCGGCGCCGACGGGCTCAGCCTCGTGAACACCATCCGCGGCCTCGCCCTCGACGAGCGCAGCCTCGAGCCGGTGCTGGCCCGCGGCGCGGGAGGGCTTTCCGGCCCGGCCCTCCGGCCGATCGCCCTCGCCGCGGTCTACGCATGCCGCCGGGCGACGCGGCTTCCGATCGTCGGAATGGGCGGCGTCTCGACCGGACGTCATGCCCTGGAGCTGCTCGCCGCGGGCGCGAACGACATCGCGCTCGGGACGGTCCTCTTCTCGGATCCCGCTGCACCCGGGCGAATTCGAGCCGAGCTCGAGGCCGAGCTGGCCGCACACGGCTTTGTCGATGCTGACAACGCCGTCGGCGCGGCCCACGCGGCGCAAGGCTCTACCCTCGACCCGAAGTCGAGACTAAGTGTTGAAAAACACCTGCATACAGGACTAAACGTGGCGGGTTGACCCCTGCGGGGAGCTTGTTAGTATCCCCCGCCGTGGCCGCGCTCAAGACTCAGGCCCAGGCGCCACTCCGCTCCCTCGACCAACGGATGGAAGCGCTCAAGCGGGCGAACGACATCCGCGTTCGGCGCGCGCAGCTGAAGAAGGACCTCAAGTCCGGCGACGCCCACATCGAGGAGATCCTCAGCGACCCGCCCGAGTACGTCTCGACGGCGAAGGTGTTCGACATGCTGATGGCGGTCCCGAAGTTCGGCCGGGTCAAGGCGGCCCGCTTCCTGAACCAGTGCCGCATCAGCCAGTCGAAGACGGTCGGCGGCTTGTCGGACCGTCAGCGGGCGGAGCTGATTGGCCTCTTCAACCGCTAGACCAGTCTTCGTAATCACCGGCACCTCGGGAGAGGGCAAGAGCACGCTTGCGCGGCGGCTCGTGGACGGCATGCCCGAGCTCGAGCTCGCGATCTCCGCGACGACGCGTCCGCAGCGGCCCGGCGAGGAGAACGGCCGGGACTACTGGTTCATCTCGGAGGAGGAGTTCGACCGCCGTCTCGCCGAGAACGACTTCCTGGAATGGGTCGAGCTGCCCTGGGGGCCCGGGTATCGCTCGGGGACGCTGCTCTCGGAGCTCGCGCGGATCCGCGCCGAAGGCCGGGCACCGCTGCTCGAGATCGAGACCACCGGCGCGCTCGCCGTCCGCGACCGCGTCGAGGGTGCGGTGACCATCTTCGTGACCGCGCCGAGTAAGGAGGAGCTCGAGCAGCGCCTGCGCTCGCGGGCGACCGAGAGCGAGGGCGAGATCGACGAGCGGCTCGCCGTCGCCGAGCGCCAGCTGGAGCTCGAGTCCGAGTTCGACCACCGCATCGTCAACGACGACCTCGAGCGCGCGTTCGCGGAGCTCGAGGAGATCGTTCGCGGCGAGCTGGACCGCGCAGGTAGCATGGCGGCCCATGATTCATCCTCGCGTTGACGAACTGCTCGAGAACGTCGATTCCCGCTACGCGCTGGTGATCGTCGCCGCCAAGCGCGCGCGGCAGATCAACAACTACCACCACCAGCTGGGGGAGGGCACGTTCGACCAGTTCCTGCCCCCGCTCGTCGAGTCGCGCTCGAAGAACTACTTGACGATGTCCCTCGAGGAGATCCAAGAGGGCAAGATCAAGTACACGTACCCGAAGTCGTAGAGGTAAGAGGCCGCCCCGCCGGCCGGCGGCCCCTCTGTCGGGCTACTTCGTGACCTTGAAGTCCTGGTGCATCATCGCCTCGTGGATCGAGCAGTAGGCGCGCCAGCTGCCCGGCTTCAGTGTCCACGTGATCGTCTTCGTGCCCATGAAGGCGGTCGAGGTGATGTGCTTCTCCATGTGCGGCGACGACGGGTGCTCCCGCTCGAGCGTGAAGTTGTGAATGCTCGCCTGGTCGCTGACGACGATCTTGTACTTGCCTGCTTTGAGCGTCTTGACCTTCTTGCCGTTCATCTTCAGCGAGATGGTGTAGCCCGGCCCGACGACGCCCTTGAGCGTCTTGGTGGCGGAGCTACGGCTGAAGGCGGCCCCCGCGAGAACGAGCGCGGCGGCCATGACGATTGAGACTGCTACTGCGGCCTTCTTGTTCATGCGCCTCCTTCCGATGACGCACGTGCATACGCCAAGGCGACTACCGCGGTTTTAGCGGCTGCGGGCACAATGTGCGCATGGCGCGCGTGCTGTTGGGGGTTACGGGGGGAATCGCGGCCTACAAGGCATGCGAACTCACACGTCTGCTCGTACGGGACGGGCACGAGGTGACGCCGATCCTCACGGCCGATGCCGAGCGCTTCGTCACCGCGCACACCTTCGAGGCGCTCGCCCGGCGCGAGCTGCCGCGAGAGCTCTTCCCGCACCTCGCCGACGCGGATCTGCTCGTGATCGCGCCGCTCTCGGCGAACACGCTCGCGAAGCTCGCGCAGGGCCTGGCCGACAACGTCCTGACGCAGACGGCGCTTGCCTTCGAGGGCCCGGTGCTCGCCGCGCCGGCGATGAACCCGCGCATGTGGTCGCATCCCGCGACGAGGGAGAACGTCGAGACGCTCCGGCGCCGGGGGGTCGAGCTGATCGGTCCGGAGCACGGCGACACCGCGGAGGGCGAGGTCGGGGTGGGGAGGATGAGCGAGCCGGAGGAGATCTTCGAGCGCTGCGTCTCGATCCTGGCGAAGCGGGAGCAGCTGCGGGGGCGCCGCGTCCTCGTGACCGCGGGCGGAACCCGCGAGCCGCTCGACGCCGTGCGCTTCCTGGGGAACCGCTCGTCGGGCCGCATGGGCGCCGCACTTGCCGCCGAGGCCCGGCGGCGCGGGGCGGAGGTGACGCTGATCGCGGCGAACCTGTCCGTGCCCGCGCCCGTAGACGTAGACGTGGTGTCCGCGCCGACCGCCGAGGACCTCGCCAGGGAGACGCTCGCCCGGCGCGACGCCGACGTCGTCCTGATGGCCGCGGCCGTCGCGGACTACCGGCCGGCCGCCGCGACGGCGGGTAAGCGGCCGAGGGACGGAAACGCCTGGGTCGTGACGCTCGAGCCGACCACCGACGTGCTCCGCGAGCTCGGAGCGTCGCGCAGGAACGGCACGATGCTGGTCGGCTTCGCCGCCGATGTCGGCGAGCGCGGGCTCGAGCGCGCGCGCCAGAAGCTCGCTGACAAGAAGGTCGACCTGATCGTCTTCAACGATGTGTCGCGCGAGGACATCGGCTTCGACGCCACGGAGAACGAGGTGGTGCTCATCTCGGCGGGCGGACAGCAGCGGGTCGAGAAGGCGTCGAAGGAGCGCATCGCTGTGGCTATCCTCGACGCGGTGGCGGAGAGGCTAGGCGCGTAGGTGGACGAGGCGGTCGGCGCGGAACGCACCGCCGCGGTCGGCGCGGACGCCGTGCGCCGGATCGTCGAGAACCTCGCGCTGGTCGTGCGCGCGCCCGGCGAGACGCTTCGGCTCGTCGTCCAGTGCGTGGTCGCCGAGGGACACCTGATCATCGAGGACTTCCCCGGGGTGGGGAAGACGATGCTGACGAAGGCGCTCGCCCGCTCGGTCGACTGCTCCTTCTCGCGCCTGCAGTTCACGCCCGACCTGCTTCCGTCGGACGTCACCGGGGTGAACGTCTTCAACCAGAAGATCAACGAGTTCGAGTTCCGGCCGGGCCCGATCTTCGCCAACTTCCTGCTCGTCGACGAGATCAACCGCGCCTCGCCGAAGACCCAGGCGGCGCTCCTGGAGTGCATGCAGGAGAACCAGGTGACCGTCGACGGCGTCACGTACGAGCTGGCGCGGCCGTTCCTCGTGATGGCGACGCAGAACCCGATCGAGTACGAGGGCACCTACCCGCTCCCGGAGGCGCAGCTCGACCGGTTCACGATGCGCGTGGAGATCGGCTACCCGCCGCTCGCCGAGGAGGCGCGGATGCTGACCGAGCAGACGAGCGACCCGCCGCTCGAGTCCCTCCGGCCGGTCGCGACCGCCGAGGACGTGCGGGGACTGATCTCCGAGGCCGCCGAGATCTTCGTCGAGGAAAGCGTCAACCGCTACGTCGTCGCGCTGTTGCGGCACACGCGCTCTGACGGACGGCTCTACCTCGGCGCGAGCCCGCGTGCGGGAATCGCGCTCCTGCGGGTGGCGAAGGCTCGCGCGCTCTGCGAGGGGCGCAGCTTCGTCTCACCGGACGACGTCAAGGCGTGCGCTGCGCCGGTCCTCGCGCACCGGCTGATCCTCGCCCCCGAGGCGCGCGCCTCCGGCCTGGACGGCGCCGACCTCGTCCGCGACGCGCTCGAGCACACTCCCGTCCCGGTATGACCACCCGCGGGCGGCTCGCGCTGGCGCTGGGCGGCCTGACGTACCTCGCCGCATGGGCGTTCGGCTCGAAGCCGCTCTACCCCGTCGCGCTCGGGCTGATCGCGGCGGTGGTCCTCGCGCGCTTGTGGACCCGCCTCGCCGGCCGCCCTGTCGAGCTGCGCAGGAGGCTGCCGGGGGGCGAGCGGTTCGCCGGCGACGACGTGCAGGTTCGGCTCGAGCTTGTCGCTCCACACGCGCTCCCGGCCACGGTGCTCCTGCGCGAGCGGATCGGCAAGCTCGGCGAGCGGGAGACCCCGGTGCCCCGCGGCAAGGCCTCCTACGTGCTCGAGAACCTGCCCCGCGGGCGCTACGCCTTCGACGACACGACCGCCGTGATCGAAGACCCGCTCGGCTTCGACCGCGTCGAGCAACCGCTGCCGACTCCCGGAGCGCTGCTCGTCTACCCGCGGCTCGTCGAGCTCGAGCGGCTGTTCTCGGAGTCCGGCGCCGCCGCGCGCGACGGCAGGCGACTGCTGCTGCGCCGCCCGAGCGGCTTCGATCTCCACAGCGTGCGCGAGTACCAGCAGGGCGAGTCGCTGCGGATGGTGCACTGGCGCTCGACGGCGAAGCGCGCGCAGCTGATGGTCAAGGAGCTCGAGGACTCGCCCCGGGACGAGGTGGCGGTCGTGCTCGATGCCGATCCGGCCGCCGTCGTGGGGGAGAGCTTCGAGGTGCAGGTGCGCGCCGCGGGGTCGATCCTGCTTGCGCACGCGCGCCGCGGCCGCCGCTCGGTGCTCGTGATCAACACGCCGCGGCGCGAGCAGCAGCGCGTCCACTCCGCCGACGGCGACTGGCGCGGGGCGCTCGATCTGCTCGCGACCATCGAGCCCGTCGAAGGCCCACCTCTGGCGGCGCTGCTCGCGGACGAGGGCGGCGCCGCGTTCAGGTCGCTCGAGCTCGCCGTCGTGACCGCGTCGCTTCCGGCGAGGCTCGTCGAGCGGCTCGTGGAGCGCTCGCTCGGCCACCGGGACGTCTCGCTAGTGCTCGTCGACAGCGCGAGCTTCGGCGGTGCCCCGCAGCGTTTCCCGGAGCTCCTGCGCCTGCAGGCAGCCGGAATCGCCGTTGCCGTCCTGCGGCGGGGCGACGACCTGGCGGCCGCTCTGGGTGCGCCGAGCTTCGCGGAGGCCGCGCGTGCTTAGGACGCTCGCCCTAGGCGGCGTCGCGGGCACGCTGATCGCCTGGAACTGGCTTCGCCTGGAGGACGGCCACAGCCACGGGGAGGCGCTGCTGATCGTCGTCCTCGCGCTCGTGCCGGCGCTGTTCCCGCGCGTGCGGGAACGCATCGCAGCCGCGGTGGTCGCGTCCCTGCTCGCCGCCGGAGTCGCGTTCGACCAGGGCTTCGGCCTCCACTACGCGGGGCGTGTGCTCGGCCGCTTCGGCCAGGGGTTCCTGGACTTCTACGACTACAAGCTGCCGTTCGACGGGGCCGCCCTGCCGCGGATGCACGGGACGATCCTGCTCGCGACGTTCGTCTTCACGCTGGCGACCGCGCTCGCCGTGGCGGCGCGCCGGGCCCGCTGGGCCACGCTCGCGCTGCTGATCGGAGCCGGCTGGCCGGCGACCTTGCTGGCAGGGCACGACTTCCAGCGCGGCGCCGCGATCCTCATCGGCCTGCTCGTCCTGCTCGTCGGCATCCGCGAGCGCCCGCGCGCGCTGGGGTACGCGCCGCTGGCCGGCGTCGTGGTCGTCGCCGTCGGGCTCCTCGCGTCGAGCTCGACCGCTCTCGCCCGCCACGGCTTCGTCAACTGGCAGTCGTGGGACTTCTACACCCGCCCCGCGAAGCCGGTCGGCGTCAGCTACGTCTGGAACTCCGACTACTCGGGCCTCACCTTTCCGCGCAAGGAGACGGTCGTGCTGAAGATCCAGGCGCCGGCGCGGCCGCAGTACTGGCGCGCGGTCACGCTCGACGACGTGGTCGCAGGCCGCTGGATCGAGGATCCGACGCTGCAGGTGCAGACCGACGGCGCCCTCGGCGAGCCCGGTCTCGTCCCCCGTGCGGCAACGAGCCGGGAGAGCTGGATCGAGCAGCAGGTGCACGTCGAGGCGCTGCGCGACGTCCATCTCGTCGCGGCGAGCGTTCCGGTCCAGGTCGACGCGTCAAAGCTCGGCCCGGTCGCCTACGACCCGAGCGGGATGGTCTTCGTCTCGTCGTTGCGCGGCCTGCAGCGCGGCGATTCCTACACGGCGTGGAGCTACGAGCCCGAGCCCACCCCCGAGGAGCTGGCGCGCTCGAAGCCCGATTACCCGCAGCTGATCAGCGTCCAGGACAAGTACCTCGCGGTCGACCAGGACGTCTTCGTGCCGCCGTTCGGGGCCCCCGGCCGGCGCGAGGCGATCGACTGGCTGTTCACGCACTCGGTCCACGCACCCGAGATCGACCCGTACAGGCCGCTCTACAACAGAGCCGAGCAGATCGCCGGCGGAGCCAAGAGCCCCTACGCGGCGGCCTTCGCGCTCGAGTCGTGGTTCCGTGCCAGCGGCAACTTCGTCTACGACCAGCACCCACCGAAGCCGCCGGGCAACACGCCCCCGCTCGTCGACTTCGTGATGCGCACACAGGAGGGCTACTGCCAGCACTTCGCGGGCGCGATGGCCCTGATGCTCCGCTACCTCGGGGTTCCGGCTCGGGCGGTCGCCGGGTTCAGCAGCGGCACTTACGACAAGAAGTCCGGCGAGTGGACGGTCACCGACCACGACGCCCACGAGTGGGTCGAGGCGTGGTTCCAGGGCTGGGGCTGGGTGCCGTTCGATCCGACTCCGAGCCGTGGAGGGCTGGCGGGCTCCTATTCGTCGTCCTCGCGGGCCTTCGACGCGGCCGCGGCGGCGATCGTCCTGGCCGGGAAAGAGGGGCTGAAGTCGTTCAACAGCCGCCGCACGGACCTCGGCCTGCCGCAGCTGCAGCAGCCGCACGTCTCCCCCGACGTCCCGGATCTCAGACACTCGGCGACAGCGACGCTCCCGGCGCACCACTCGCGGGCGCCCGGGCTCCTGCGTCTGCTGCTCTTCGTCGTCGCCGGCCTCGTCCTTGCGATCGCGCTGGCCAAGCTGCTGCTCCGGCGCAGCCGCTACCTGACGCGCGACCCGCGCCGGCTCGCGGCCGCCTGCCGGAAGGAGCTCCGCGACGTCCTGGTCGATCAGCTCGTCGACGTCCCGCCGAGCGCCACGCTCAGCGAGGTCGCCGCGCTCGCGGAGGCCGAGCTCGGCGTCTCGGCCGCCGAGTTCCGGCTCCACGGCACCGCTGCGCGGTTCGCTCCGCCGGCCTACGCGCGCGAGGCGGCGCAGGAGCTGCGCCGGGAGATGCGGCAGCTGCGGCGGGATCTCCGGCGCGAGCTCAGCCGGTTCGAGCGCACCCGCGGGCTGCTGTCGCTGCGTTCGCTCGGGCTAGCCTGAGGGAAGGGCCTTTTCATGAGCGAGACGTTCGACCTCTTCCAGCAAGGCCGCGAGCACCTCTCGAAAGGGATGGCCGCGCAGGCGACCGTGCCCCTCGAGAAGGCAAAGGCGCGTGAGCCCGAGAAGGCCTCCATCCGCGAGGCGCTCGGCATCGCCTATTTCCGGATCCATCGCTACGAGGAGGCCGAGTCCGAGTTCCGCAAGATGCTCGAGCTCGCGCCGGTCGACGACTACGCGCACTACGCGCTGGGCCGCTGCCTCGAGAAGCAGGGTCGCGACCACGAGGCGAACGGCCACTACAAACTGGCGAGCTCGCTCAGGCCCGGCGAGCAGGCGTACGAGTCGCGCATTCGCGACCTCTCGTAGCGCGTCCTAGACTCGCCTTGCGGAGGCATTGCGGGCGCTGCTCGCTCGCTACTTCGAGCGCATGAAGGAGATGGTCCCAGCGGCACGGCGGGACCGTGGAGAAACCGAGCGGATCCGGGCGAGGCTCGCTACGCCTGCCGCTCGCCCGTGACCCGGCGGATCTCCTCCAGCGAGGAGACGCCCTCGAGGCAGAGCCGCACGCCGTCCTGGTGCAACGTCGTCATCCCGGCCTGCACGGCGGCGTGGTGGATCTCGTCCGTCGAGGTCTCGAGGAGCCCGCGGATCTCGCGCGTCACCGGCAGCACCTCGTAGAGCGCGACCCGGCCGCGGTAGCCCGAGTTCCCGCAGCGCCCGCAGCCCTTCGGCCGGAGGAGGAAGATCTGGCCCTTGCGGTCGAGCATGCCCAGTTGCCCGAGCTCCTCGTCGCTCGGCCAGTACGACTCGCGGCAGTCGGTGCAGAGCCGCCGCGCGAGCCGCTGGGCGACGATGCAGTTGACCGAGCTCGCGAGCAGGCCGGGCTCGACGCCCATGTCCTTGAGGCGCGCGATCGAGCCGGCCGCGTTGTGCGCGTGCACTGTCGTGAGCACGAGGTGGCCGGTCATGCCGGCCTGCATGGCGATCCGGGCGGTCTCCTCGTCGCGGATCTCGCCGACGAGCAGCACGTCCGGATCGCTGCGGAGGATCGTGCGCAGCCCACGCGCGAACGTGAGGCCGCTCTTCGGGGTGATCTCGACCTGGTTGATGCCCGGGATCTGGTACTCGACTGGATCCTCGATCGTCATCAGCACGCGGCCGGGATCGTTGAGCAGGTGCAGCGCCGTGTAGAGCGTCGTGGTCTTGCCGCTCCCGGTCGGCCCGCAGACGACGACCGCGCCGTAGGGCTGGCGGATCGCGCGCTCGAAGAGCTCGCGCGCGGTCGGTGTCATGCCGAGCTGCCCCAGGTCGGGCTCGGCGACGGCGCGGTGCATGATCCGGAGCACCACCTGCTCGCCGTGCGTCGTCGGGATGACCGCGATGCGAAGGTCGAGCGGCTCGCCGCCGAAGCGCACCGACACGCGGCCGTCCTGCGGCGCGCGGCGCTCGGCGATGTCGAGGTGGCCCATGATCTTCAACCGCGTGATCACCGCCGGCTGCATCTGCTTCGGGATCGTCGCGACCACGCGCGTGACGCCGTCGATCCGCGCGCGGACGACCATGTCCTCTTCCTGCGGCTCGAAGTGGATGTCGGAGGCGCCGTCCTCGATCGCCTGCGCCATCGTCGTGTGGACGAGCTTGACGGCGGGCGTCTCGCCGCCGGCCTCGGAGATCTCCTCGCGCTGGAGCGCGAGGTCGCTCGCCCCCTCGTCGCGTTCGGCCTCGTCCTGCTCGAGCTCGATCTGCGTCCGATAGAGCTTCTTGATCGCGCGCTCGAGGTCCTCGGGCTCGGAGACCGCGAGGCGCACGTTGTACCCGAGGGCGAGGCGCAGGTTGTCCGCGATCGTGACGTCCGTAGGGTCGGCGATCGCGACGAGGAGCAGCTCGTCGCCGAGGTAGCGCACCGGGACTGCCTGGTAGCGGAACGCGAGCTCCTTCTGGAGGAGGCTCGCCGCGTCGCGGTCAGGCTCGGCCGACGAGAGGTCGACGTACTCGAGCCCGAACTGGTCGGCGAGTGCCTTCGCGAGGTCTGCGCTCGTGACCCAGCCGTGCCCGACGGCGATCTCGCCGAGCCTCCGGCCGGTCAGGCGCTGCTCCTCGAAGGCCTGCTTGACCTGGTCGACGTTGAGCAGCCCGCGGTTGATCAGCAGGGAGCCGAGGTGCTGCCACGGAAGGTGGGCCGCTTCCACGAGGCCTATATCGTCGTTTTCGCCTCGAAACATGAAGGCTGTCGTGCAACGGGTCTCTCGCGCGCGTGTAACCGTGGGCGAGGAGGTGGCCGGCGAGATCGGCGCCGGGCTGTGCGTGCTGCTCGGCGTCGCGCGCTCGGACGACTCCGGCGCGGCCGACCGCCTGGCCGCGAAGGTGGCTGAGCTGCGCATCTTCGAGAACGACGAGGGTCGCTTCGACCGCTCGCTCCTGGACGTCCACGGCCAAGCATTGGTCGTGAGCCAGTTCACGCTGATCGCGGACACCGCGAAAGGGAATCGCCCGAGCTTCACGGCCGCGGCGCCGCCCGAGCAGGCCGAGCCGCTGTACGAGGCGTTCTGCGACGAGCTCCGCGGGCTCGGGATCGACGTCGAGACGGGCTCGTTCGGGGCGCGCATGGAAGTCGAGCTCGCAAATGACGGCCCCGTGACGATCGTGCTCGAGATCTGAGAGTCCTACCGGCGGGCGAGCATGTAGATCTGGGCGACCCCGATGCTCCACGCACGCACGATGCGGAACTCGCGGCGCATCGCGGCTTCCAACTTCACATGGTTGAACCCCAGGTGGCGCCAGGTGTTCCAGTCGGCCTCCAGGGCGTCCGTGTCCTTGCGCAGGACGGCGTCGAGCAATTGACGCGCCGTGATCGGCTCCCGCTCCATGCGCAGTACGCGGAGCACGGCTCTCTGTGCGAGAAACGGCAAGCCGACCATCGTCGGCACGCTCACCACGATGCGCCCGTTCGCAGCGAGGAGCCCGAACAACTCGTTGAGGAAGCGGATCTTGCTCGGATAGAGATCCGCCGGGTCGCCGACGTGTTCCAGCGTCTCGAGCAGGTACAGGACGCGGCAGTCGTCGCCGACGAGCTCGCGCAATTCCGGCCAGCTCAAGTCCGCGTTGTCGATCACGCTGACGTTGCGAAGCCCGAGCCGCGACGCGACACCCCGCGCGTGGTCGAGGAACGGCGGATGGCGGTCAACGGCGAACCCCTGCTCGAAATAGCGCGAGAGCGATGGCAGGAAGAACCCGTCGGCGCACCCGAAATCGATCGCGTGCGAACCGAAGCGGTCCGAGGTCCACATGAGCGCGATCTCGAAGTGCAACGTCTTGACCCGCGCCACCGGAGACGACAGGTAGTTGTATGCCGCGTACGTTCCGCCGGGATAGTCGGCATCGTCGTAGGTCACGAACGCCTCCGCCGGCGGCATCACGAGTCGGCGAGCGGGGAGGAGCGAGAGCGGCACGCGAGCAGCCTACGGTCTGTCGCCTCCGCGACTGCCCGCGTTGTTTGCGTAGACCGCAGAACGGCAACACTCGTGTTCGCGGCAGGGGTCTTCGCGGCAAGGGGTCACAACCTTTGAGCGCTAGCGAGGCCGGGCCACCGGGGGCGGTACGCCCAGCCTCCCCCTGCCGCGCAGACTCCGTACGTACTTGACCGTGCCGCGAATCGGGGCGCCGTCCGATGCCTCGAGCCGCACTCCGGACGAGCATCCCGGGTACGACATCCACCAGGGAGTTGCTCATGACCGCGGTAGAGGACATTCCGACGATCGAGGTCGAGAAGTCTCCGGACGAGCGAAGGGCCGCGCTCGCGCAGGCGGTTGCCCAGCTCGAAGCCCGGGGCCACACCGTCGAGCCGCGACCGGACTATCAGCGAGTCCTGGTCGGCCACAATCCGTTCCGCGAGGTACTGGTTCACAAGCGCTTCGGCCTGCGGCGGTACGAGCTCGTCGACGTCGACAAGACGGGAAAGGTCTCCGTCCGAGACATCTAGCCTCGAGCGGGCATTTCGAGACGGGAGCCGAGCCGGGCGGCCCGAGGGGGTCTTCGTGGACGACGGAACACCCGGCTCACCGATTGAGACGAGCGCCGGAGCACTTCCGGCCTGACCGAAATGGGTCAGATCAAAGCCGGGCCAAGGCGCGTGCATCGGGGAGGGGAAAGGGTCCCGGCACTACGGACGCTTCTCTCACAGGAGGGGACCGTCCTACGCCTTGGCCGCAGGCCCTCAGAGTAGCTGTCGCGAGGCTCCAGCCGCCTGCGCGGAAAGCCAGTCCACGAGCTTGCTCGTGTACTCGGGCGCGAGGCTCCCGTCGGGCAGCGTCAGGTCGTGCTCGGCGGCCGGGATGACGACGATCTCGACCTCGTCCCCTCGGGCTGCGCGCCAGGCCTCGACGCTCGGCGGAATGGGCGCCCACGAGTCGGCCTCGCCGTAGAAGAGCAGCGTCGGCGCGCGCACCTGCGCGAACACCGGCCGCGGGTCGAAGTCCATCTCCTCGATCCAGAGCCGCACCCCTTCCTCGTCGAGCAGCGCCGGTGGCAGCCACAGCTGCCCGGCCCAGGGCTCGTCGACTGCGGCCAGGAGATCGGCCGCGAGCTCGTCGTCCGGGTCGGGGGCGCGCGTGTGTACCCAGTCCTCGAAGCGGCGCCGCAGCTCGAGGGCGCGCGCGACCACGTCGTCGCCGTAGCCCGCCAGGCGCAGCTGCTTCTCGACCGCGTCCATCATCTGCTCCGAGGGCGTGACGCCGATCGACGCGACGAGCACGAGGAACGCGACGTCGTCGGAGGCGGCGGCTGCCATCGGGCCGATCCAGCCGCCCTGGCTGATGGCCCAGATGCCGACCCGTTCAGCATCGACCGCCCGCAGAACCGCGAGCGCGTCGTCGGCCTGCTCCTCGAAGCGGCCGCGCGAGGAGTCGCCGCTCGACTCGCCTTCGCCGCGCCGGTCGAACGTGACGACGCCGATCCCGGCCGGCGGCAGCAGCTCGTGCAGGTGGCGGTAGAGCTCGGACTCGCGCGTCCCTTCGCCCGCGCCGTGCAGCGCGACGATCGCCGTCGGGCCGGCCGGCCAGTAGCTCCCCACGAGCGTGAAGCCGTCACGTTCGACCCGGATCTCTTCCACGCCAGCGACCATACTTCCCGAAGTGCCCGAGCTGAACGCCATCGGCATCGCCGTCTCCGACATGGCTCGGTCGATCCGCTTCTACCGCTTGGTCGGGATCGACGTGCCCGAGACGCCGGACGAGGGCCACGTCGACGCCTTCCTCCCGAACGGCGTGCGCTTCATGCTCGACTCGGAGGAGATCATGCGGAGCTTCATGCCCGAGTGGCGGCGCGAGAACGGGAACCAGCTCTCGTTCGCGCTCGAGTGCGCGAGTCCGGCAGAGGTCGACGAGGTCTACGCGCGCGTCACCGGCGAGGGGTTCGAGGGCGAGAAGGAGCCCTGGGACGCGTTCTGGGGCCAGCGCTACGCGCTACTGATCGACCCGGACGGCGTGCGGGTCAACCTCTACGCACCGCTCTGAGCTCGCGCGGCAGCGGCCGCGAATGGACGAGCACGAGCGTGCGCGTCGGGCGCGTGAGCGCGACGTAGAGCTCGCGGAGCCCCTGGCCTTCGGCAGCCTCCTCGACGATCCGCGCGGGCTCGACGACGATCACGTGGTCGAACTCCATGCCCTTCGCCTCGCGCGGGGTCAGCACGGCGATGCGCGTGTCGTCGAACAGCGAGCCCGACTCGCCCTCGCCGCGCAGGGAGGCGGGCGCGATCACCGCGAGCAGTCCTTCGTCGCCGGACAGCCGCGCCGCCTCTTCGTACGCCCTGCGCATGGGCTCGTCCACTGCGACGACGCGGGGAGGCTCGGCGCCGACGCGGTAGGCGAGCGGCGGCTCGACGTCGGGAGCGATCCGCTCGAGCAGCGGCAGCGCGACGGCCATGATCTCGCGCGGGACGCGGTAGGCGTGGCGCAGCTCCTCGACCTGCGCGCTCGTGCCGTCCGGCAGGAACGGGAGCAGCTCGTCCCACCGGTCGTAGGCGATCGGCCCCGTCGCCTGCGCGATGTCGCCGAGGATGGTGAAGCCCGCGGCCGCGCGCCGCGCGACCATCCGCAGCTGCATCGGCGTCAGGTCCTGCGCCTCGTCCACGATCACGTGCCCGTACTGCTGCGGCGGCCCGGCGATGAGCGCGCGGGCCTCGTCGAGCAGCGGCAGGTCCGCCTCGCTCCATCCTCGTGACCGCGGCAGGTCCGGCAGCCGCCTGACGATCGTCTCCGGCTTGGGAACCGGCCAGCTGCGGTTGAGGAAGCGCGTCAGCCGCCCGTCGCGCCGCAGCGCGCGCTCGACCTCCTCGAAGTTGCGGTAGGCCTGGCCGCCGAGCCGCGCGCCGTAGTCCTCGTAGAAGCGCCGCAGCACGTTCATCCGGAAGCGCTCGCGCGACGCCGCGGAGAGCCCGAGCTCCGAGCGCGCCTCGGCGATCAGCTCCGCGACCTCGTCTGCTTCGACGCCGACGAAGCGCCCCTCCATCCGCACGACGAGCTCTTGCGGCTCGCCCTCCGATGCGTCTTCGACCAGCCGCCGCAGCTGGTCTGCCAGCCGAGTGTCGGCCTTCAGCCGCTGCACGTCGAGCGGATCTGTCCGCGTCACCTCCACGCCTTCGACGAGCTCGCCGACCGCGCGCTGGTCGACGCTGTCCTCGCCGAGCGTGGGGAGGACGTGGGAGACGTATTCCATGAAGGCGGGGTTCGGCCCCACGACCAGCACGCGACGCAGCTTCGTCCGGTGCGCGTAGAGCAGGAACGACGCGCGGTGCAGCCCGACGGCGGTCTTGCCCGTGCCCGGGCCGCCCTGGACGACGAGCGGCGGCACGGGCTCACGCGCGATCAGGTGGTACTGGTCGGCCTGGATCGTGGCGACGATGTCGCGCATCCGCGCATCGCGCGCGCGGTCGAGCTCCTCGAGCAGGAAGTCGTCGACCGAGGCGGCCGCGTCGGCGAGCGAGCCGTCCAGCGCCTCGTCGCTGATCCCGGTCAGCGTGCGGCCCTTGGCGCGGAAGCGGCGGCGGAGCCTGACGCCGTGCGGTGCGGCCGGGGTCGCCGTGTAGAAGGGCCTCGCGGCCGGCGCCTGCCAGTTCACGACCAGCGGATTCCGTAAGTCGTCGTGCACCCAGCGGCGGCCGACGTAGATCGAGTCGGCGGCCTCCTCGGAGTCGATCCGGCCGAAGACGAGCCCTCGATCGGCGTCCTCGTAGGTGCGCAGGCGGCCGGTCGCCCAGTCCTCGATCGCCTGCTGCGAGATCTCGGTCGCCCCGGCCTCGGCCGCGCGCAGAAGCGCCTCTTTCATGCGGTCCATGCTCGCGTACGCCTCGTCGACATAGGCCTGCTCGGCGGGGAGATCCGGGTGCGCCACGAACGGTGAGACTACTCGCCTGCGTTAGACATATGTCTTTTACCTATACTGGGTGAATGCGACATCGAGGACACCCGCGAGCGCGCAGCCGGCGAATGGTTCGGCCGGGCCACTGGCACGTCCACGCCCGGGTCGAGCGCTTCGTCGAGCCGACGCTGCTGCTCCTGCTTCGGGAGCGCCCGCTGCACGGCTACGAGCTGCTGGAGCGGATCCCCGAGCTCGGAGTGGAGGGGAGGGTCGACATCGGCAACCTCTACCGGCTCCTGCGCTCGCTCGAGCAGGAAGGGCTCGTCAGCTCCGAGTGGAGCGCGGAACTCCCCGGGCCCGCGAAGCGCACCTACGAGCTGACCGACGAGGGCCGCCGCCTGCTCGACCGTTGGGCCGAGGCTCTCCGACGCGCGCAGACGACGATCTCAGGGTTCCTCGAGCGCTACGAGGCATCGCTTGCCATGCCGGCAGCAGGAGGCGCGGGCTCTGCCCGTGCGTCCCACGGAGATGACCAGTCGATACGACGGGACAAACCACAACCGCCATCAGGGAGGAGGTGAGAGATATGCATGGACGTGGACACCACCGCGGCCGGCCAGGCTTCCGCGGACACCGGCGCTTCCCGAGCCGCGAAGAATGGCTTCGCCGCCTCGAGGAGTACCAGCGCGACCTCGAGCAGGAGATCGCCGACGTCGCCGACGTGATCCGGCATCTGAAGGGCGACGAGCCCGAGGGAACCGGGACGGTCTAGGGGTTGGGAGGCCCCGCTTAGGCGGGGCCAATCGCCCACCGACGCTTGCTATCCTGGAAACACACATTTCACCTGTTTGGCGAAATGGGCGCGAGGCGCCCATTTTTTGTGAGGGATTCGAATTGGCAAACGTCTACGACAAGGAACGCTCGCTCGAGCGTGAGATCAGCGGCAAGGTCGCCGAGGCCCTGCCGGGCGTCGAGGTGCTCGCGGTCGAGCTGACGGGCCCGGAGCGGTTCACCGTCTACGTCGATCGAGACGAAGGGGTCGACCACGCACTGTGCGAGCAGGTCACGCACGTCCTCTGGGACTACCTGCGCACCTACTCCGTGGACGTGTCCTCGCCGGGCCTCGAGCGCCCGCTGCGCAAGCCTGAGCACTTCCAGCGCGTCGTCGGCCGGCGCGTCAAGCTGAAGACCGCCGAGCGCTCGAAGGTGCGCGGCGAGGTCACGCACGCCGACGACAGCGCCGTGACCGTCGCTGCCGAGGGCCGTGAGGTCGACATCCCGTACGAGGAGATCGTCCGAGGCAACCTGATCTACGAGGGAGACCGATGAGCAGAGAGATCATCGAGCTCGTCCACGAGCTCGAGCGCGACAGAGGAATCGAGGGCGACACGCTGATCGCCGCGCTGGAGGATGCGCTGCTCGCCGCCTACAAGAAGACCCCGGGCTCGTCCCGCCACGCCGTGGTCGAGCTCGACCGCCAGGAAGGCGACTTCCGCGTCTTCTCGATCGAGCTGCCCCCGGACATCGAGGAGCGCCTCCTCGAGGAGGCGCGCGAGCGCGTGATCAGCGAGCTGGAGCAGGCCGAGCTGGAGAACGGCGAGCACTCGCACGTGCTGGTCACCGACGAGGATCTCGACATCGACTGGTCGGACGTGCCCGAGAACCAGATCAAGCGCGCAGACGTCACCCCCGAGAACTTCGGCCGCATCGCAGCGCAGACCGCGAAGCAGGTGATCACGCAGCGGATCCGCGAGGCGGAGCGCCAGATCATGTACGAGGAGTACATCGACCGCGTGACCGAGGTCGTGACCGGGATCGTCCAGCAGGCGGGCGACCGCAACAATGTCCTCGTCGACCTCGGCAAGGTCGAGGCGCTGCTGCCCCGGTCCGAGCAGGTGGACGGGGAGCGCTACGAGCAGGGCTCGCGGATCAAGGCCGTGATCACGGAGGTCCGGAGCGGCACGAAGGGCCCGCAGGTCATCCTCTCGCGGCGCGACCCGGAGTTGATTCGCACGCTCTTCGAGCTCGAGGTTCCCGAGATCGCGGACGGCCTCGTCGAGATCCGCGCCGTTGCGCGCGAGCCGGGCTATCGCTCGAAGATCGCCGTCGAGTCGCACGCCCAGGGCGTCGACCCGGTCGGCGCCTGCGTGGGCCCGCGCGGCTCCCGTGTGCGCATGGTCGTCTCGGAGCTCCGCGGCGAGAAGATCGACATCATCCCGTGGAACCCGGAGCCGGCGCGGTTCGTCGCCAAGGCGCTGTCTCCCGCGCGGGTGCGCGAGGTCTATCTCGACGACGACGCCCGCGACGCCACCGTCGTCGTCCCGGACGACCAGCTCGCGCTCGCGATCGGCAAGGAGGGCATGAACGCCCGCCTCGCCGCGCGCCTGACCGGCTGGAAGGTCGACATCAAGTCCGACACCGAGTTCGCGACCGAGGAGGCCGAAGCGGCCTTCGCCGGGGAGGGCGAGGAAGAGGAGTTCACCGGCCGCTGTGCGGCGATCCTCTCCACCGGCAAGCGCTGCCCGAACGCGGCGCTGCCCGGCTCGCGCTACTGCGGCGTCCCCGCCCACCAGGAGCTCGCGCACAAGGAGTCGGAGCTCCCCACCGAGTCGCCGGCCGACACGCCGCTCGCGACGCAGGAGGAGGTCGAGGAGGCCGAGCCGGTTGCGGTCGTCGAAGAGGAGCCCGCCGTCGAAGAGCCCGTTGCCGACGCGCAGCCGGAGCCCGAGCCCGTGGCGGTCGAGCAGGAGGCGGCAGCCGGAGAGCCCGAGGCCGAGGAGGACCAGCCCGCTGCGTGAGCACTCCCGTCAGAACGTGCGCAGGCTGTGGGCGGAAGGCGTCCCAGGACGAGCTGCTCCGGTTCGTCGCGCGGGACGGGACGCTGACACCTTCGCCGCAGGGTCCCGGCCGCGGGGTCTACACGTGCCGCCGCCTGGCCTGCTTCGAGCGGGCCACGGCGCGCCGCGCCTTCAACCGCACCCTGAAAACGACAGTCCGGGTCGATCCGGAGCTGGCCCGGCTCTACACTGACGCGAATGGCTGACCGTCCGAACAGGCCCAACCGCCCGATCCGCCCTCGCCAGGGGGCACCGGCCGGGCGCCGCAAGCGCCGTGTCGTGATCGACACCGGTGCGGCTCGCCCGCGCCAGGACGGCCGCCAGGCGCGCGATCGCCAGGAGACGCGGCCGAAGCAGCCGCGCGAGGTCGTCCAGCCGACCGGTCCCGTCACGGTCGAGTCCGGCGTCACCGTCAAGGACCTCTCGCAGGCGCTCGGAAAGTCGATGCCCGAGCTGATCAAGATCTTGATGGGCCTCGGCGCGCCGAAGACGGCCACGCAGTCGCTCTCCGACGAGGAGGTCGAGCTGCTCGCCGCCGAGATCGACCGCGAGATCACCATCAAGCACGCCGCCGACGAGGAGCTCGAGGAAGAGGTCTACGAGGACGACGAGGCGGATCTCGAGGCCAGGCCGCCGGTCGTCACGATCATGGGCCACGTCGACCACGGCAAGACGACGCTGCTGGACGCGATACGCCAGACGGCGGTCGTCGAGACGGAGGCAGGCGGCATCACGCAGCACATCGGCGCCTACCAGGCCCAGCACGACAGCCGCAAGCTGACCTTCCTCGACACCCCCGGCCACGAGGCGTTCACCGCCATGCGCGCCCGCGGCGCGAAGGTGACCGACATCGCGGTGCTGGTCGTCGCGGCCGACGCAGGCGTGATGCCGCAGACGCGCGAGTCGATCTAGCACGCGCGCGCGGCCGAAGTGCCGATCGTGGTCGCAGTCAAC
>DATDMJ010000024.1:0-18020 GCA_036518855.1 Gaiellaceae bacterium
AGCCCGGCGTTCCGAACGGCCGGTTCACGTGCTCCGAGTGCGCGAGCCGTCCGCCGGCCTTGAGCGCGACCGCGACCATGATCTCGACGAAGATCGCGGCCGCTGCGAGCGTCGCACCGACCGCCTGCCAGCTCGGCCCCCCGGCCCACGGCGCGTCCGCCCGCCCGCCGAGGTAGGCGATCACGAACAGGAACATCACCATCACGGCCCCGGCGTAGACGAGCACCTGCGCGGCAGCGACGAACTCGGCGCTCAGGAGCAGGTAGAGCACCGCGAGCGAGCCGAGGTTGCCGATCAGCGCGAGCGCCGAGTAGAACGGGTTCGAGAACGAGACGACCGCGATCGCGGAGCCAATGCACGCGAACGCGGCCACAAACCAGACGGCCCAGACGAGGACGTTGCCCGCGTCCACTAGGAATGTTCCTTGTAGTACGGGATCGGGGTGTCGTAGAGGTCGCGGTCGGCGACCGGCACCTTCTTGATCGGCTCCGCCAGGAGCATGTCCTTCGTGTAAATGAGGTCGTCCCGGGAGTACTCCGAGATCTCGAACTCGTTGCCGAGCGTGATCGCGTCGAACGGGCACGCGAGCTCGCAGTAGCCGCAGAAGATGCAGCGGCTCATGTTGATCTCGTAGATCCGCGCGTAGCGCTCGCCGGCCGAGACGCGGTTGTCCGCGGTGTTCTCGGCGGCGACGACGCGGATGCAGTCGGCCGGACAGGCCGCCGCGCACAGCGAGCAGCCGACGCACTTCTCGAGCCCGTTCTCGTGGACGTGGAGCCGGTGCCGCCCCCGGAAGCGCGGGTACACCGGCCGCTTGTACTCGGGGTACTGCTGCGTGATGGGCTTCTTGAAGATCTGCTTGAAGGTGACCCCGAAGCCCTTGAAGCTGTCGATCGGGTTGCCCCTGGCCATCAGATGGCCACCACCAGCGCCGCGGTCACGAGCGCGTTGATCGTCGCCACCGGCAGGAGCACCTTCCAGCCGAGCCGCATCAGCTGGTCGTAGCGGAGCCGTGGCAGCGTCGCCCGCAGCCAGAGGAAGAAGAACAGGATCACCAGCAGCTTCAGCACGAACCAGAGCGGCCCGAGCGGCGCCCACGGGCCGTACCAGCCGCCGAAGAACAGCGTCACGGCCAGCGCCGAGAGCGTGATCATGTTGATGTACTCGCCCATCTGGAAGAGGCCGAAGCGCATGCCGCTGTACTCGGTGTGGTACCCCGCGACGAGCTCGGTGTCGGCCTCCGGAAGGTCGAAGGGCGGCCGGTTCGTCTCGGCGACCCCGGCGACGAAGAAGACGAGCAGCCCGACGAACTGCGGGGCGAAGAACCAGTACGTCTCGTGCTGCTTGTGGACGATGTCCACGAGCGAGAGCGACTGGCCCATCATCACGACGCCCAGCACCGCGAAGGTCAGCGAGACCTCGTACGAGACCATCTGTGCGCAGGTGCGCATCGAGCCGAGCAGGGAGTACTTCGAGTCGGAGGCCCAGCCGCCGACGATGAAGCCGTAGATCCCGAGCGAGCCGAGCGCGAAGATCACGATCAGCGAGATCGGGACGTTCGCGACCTCGCCGTTGATGTGCCAGCCGTTGACCTCCCAGCCGGGCCCGAAGGGGATGACGCTGAAGGCCGCGAGCGCCGTGAAGGCCGAGAACGCGGGCGCCGTGATGTACAGGATGTCAACCGCCGAGGCCGGGAAGAAGCTCTCCTTCCGGATCAGCTTGATCAGGTCGGCGATCGGCTGGAGGAGGCCCTTCGGCCCGACCCGGTTCGGCCCGTAGCGGAGCTGCATCCGCGCGAGCACCTTGCGCTCGACCCACGTCATGTAGGCGAACAGCCCCATGAGCAGGTTGATGATCAGGAAGGCCATGATCAGCGCGATCCACCAGGGCTCGTTCACTTGGCCACCTCGACTCGGCCCCCGAGCTCGCCCGCGTGCTCGGTCGGGATTCGCACCACGCCTTCGCGCAGGCTCCTGGTCACGCGGGCGCGGAGCTCGATCGACGTCCCGTTGTGCTCGACCTTGACCGTCTCGCCGCCGGCGATTCCGCGCTTGGCAGCGTCCGCCGGCGACAGCTCGACTTCAGGCCCGGGGCGCTGGAACTGGAGCTCGGTGACGCGCTCGACGGCCGGCCCCGAGAAGAGCGGCCGGTAGCGGACGAGGCGGAGGCCCGTGCCCTCCTCCGGAGGCTCCTTCGGGAGGGCGGGCGCTGGCGCTTCGCTGCGGGTGCGAAGCGCCGCCTGCTCGCCGACCTCGCCGAAGGGCAGGCCGTCGTAGATCCGCGCCGACACCTCCGCGAAGGCCGCGGAGGCGTGGGGCGAGACGTCGACGCCGAAGCGCTCGGCCAGCCTCGAGATCCAGGCGAGCTCGTCCGGAGCCGGCGGGATGACGGCGCGGCGCAGGCGCTGCAACCGCCCTTCGAGGTTCACGTAGGTGCCGTCCCGCTCCAGGTAGCTGGTGCCGGGCAGGACGAGGTCGGCCCAGCCGGCGGCGAGCCCCTGGAACATCGAGGTCACGATCACGCGCTCGGAGCGCTCGGCGAGAGCTCGGACGTTCGGGTCGGCCGCGGCCTCGTCGCCGGAGACGAACAGCAGGCCGATCGGCTCCGGGTTCGGACCCTCCTCGTCGGAGGCCGCGGCCCACGCGTCGGCGATGCCGCGGCCGTTCGGGGTGCACGGCAGGTGGAAGGCGCCGCAGCCGGGCTTCTCGGCGAAACCGAGCTCGCGGGCGAGCGCCGCGAGGTGTGCGCCACCGGCTCCTTCCTCGCCCGACCAGATCAGGATCGCGCGCTCGCTCTCGCGGAGGCGCTTGCCGAGTGGATCGCTCTTGCGCGCGAGGCGACGGCAACTCTCGAGGGCGTCGCCGGCGTGCTCGATCTCGGCTCCGGCCCTGCGGGCGGCCCTGATCCAGAGCTCGACGACCGGCGCGCGCTCGGCCACGGGCTCGTCGCCGAGGACGACGACGAGCTCGGCGTCGCGGATCGCGGCGAGCGGCAGGCGGAAGGCGTCGAGCGCGGGGCTCGTCTCCTCGGGCAGCAGCGCCGCGTGCGCTCCGAGGCCCTCGCGCATCAGGCGGCCGAGCGCGTAAGCCTGCTCGACCGTCTCGGAGCCGGAGAGGGCGGTCACGATGCGCCCTTCTGCCGCGCGCAGCAGGTGCTCCGCCTCGTCGAGCGCGTCGTCCCAGGAGAGGACGTCGAAGCCGCGCCGCCGCACGCGGCGAATCGGGTCCGTGATCCGGTCGCGTGCCCGCAGGTGTGTGAAGGCGAAGCGGCCCTTGTCGCAGAGCCAGCCCTCGTCGACCTCGGGATGGTTGCGGGACAGGATGCGCTTGACCTTGCCCTCGCGCGTCGTCGCCTGGACGTTGCAGCCGACGGGGCACATGCCGCAGACGGTCGGGACGTTCTGGATCTCCCACGGCCGCGCCTCGAAGCGGTACTGGGTCGAGGTCAGCGCGCCCACCGGGCAGAGCTCGATCACGTTGCCGGAGAAGGGGGCGCGGTACGGCTCGTCCTCGAACGTCGCGATCAGCGACTGCGCGCCGCGGTTGACCGCGACGAGCTGGCCGTCCTCGGAGACGTTCTCCGAGAAGCGGGTGCAGCGGTAGCAGAGGATGCAGCGCTCGCGGTCGAGGGCGATCGCGGGCGAGATCGGGATCGGCTTCTCGAAGGTGCGCTTGGGGAACGTCATGCGCGTGTTCCCCGGGCCCCAGCGGAAGGTGAGGTCCTGGAGCGGGCACTCGCCGCCCTTGTCGCAGACCGGGCAGTCGAGCGGGTGGTTCACGAGGATGAACTCGAGCGTCGCCTCCTGGCCTTCGGCGGCGCGCTCGGAGGTCTGGGCGGTCTTGACGACCATCCCGTCGGTCGCGGTCAGCGTGCAGGCGGCCTGGAGCTTCGGCATGCCCTCGATCTCGCAGAGGCACATGCGGCAGGCGCCGACGGCCGCCCCGAGCCGCGGCTCGTAGCAGAAGACGGGGATCTCGACCCCGGCCGCGAGCGCCGTTTCCACGAGCCCGGTCCCGGGCGGCACCTGCACCTCGCGCCCGTCGACGGTGACGGTGACCAGCTCTGGCGCACTCATGCCGGGACCTCCGCCACGGGGGCATGCGTGTGCTGCTCGACCGGGGCGAAGACGCCCTCCAGCGACGACTCGCCGCCGAAGGGGCAAGCGCCTTCGTCGATGTGTCGCTGGAACTCGTCGCGGAAGTTCCTCACGTACTCGACGACCGGCCCGGCTGCGAAGTCGCCCAGAGCGCACAGGCACTTGCCGAGCACGCGGTCGCACACGGAGAGCAGCAGGTCGAGCTCGGACTGCTCGGCCCGCCCGTCCTCGAGCTTCTGCAGGAGCTGCACCATCCAGCGCGTCCCTTCGCGGCACGGCGTGCACTTGCCGCAGGACTCGTGCATGTAGAACTGGGTCGAGCGCAGCGCGAGCTGCACCATGCACGCGCGGTCGTCGATCACGATCACGGCCGCCGCCCCGAGCTGCGAGCCGGCCTCCGCCACCGAGTTGAAGTCCAGCGCGGTGTCGAGCTGGTCCGGCGTCATCACGGTCGTCGACGAGCCGCCCGGGATGATCGCCTTCAGCTCGCGCCCGTCCGGGATCCCGCCGCCGAGGTCGAAGATCAGCTCCCGCAGCCC
Organism: Gaiellaceae bacterium; assembly: GCA_036518855.1. Classification (GTDB taxonomy): domain Bacteria; phylum Actinomycetota; class Thermoleophilia; order Gaiellales; family Gaiellaceae; genus AC-32. Next base: position 4,636 of record DATDMJ010000024.1, read on the forward strand.
CGAGCCCAGCTCGAGCTCGTAGTTGCCCGGCCGCTCGACGTTGCCGGACAGCGAGAAGACGACCGTCCCCGGCGAGGCTTCCGGCCCGAGCGACGCGTACCACTCGCCGCCCTTCTCGACGATGACCGGCACCGTCGCGACCGTCTGGACGTTGTTGATCAGGGTCGGCGACCCGTAGAGCCCGCTCACGGCAGGGAACGGCGGCCGCGGCCGCGGCTGCCCGCGCTTTCCCTCCAACGACTCGAGCAGCGCCGACTCCTCGCCGCAGATGTACGCGCCGGCGCCGCGGTGCAAGACGATCGTCACGTCGCCGAGCAGCCCGGCCTTCCGCGCATCGGCGAGTGCCTTTCGCATCACCTCGAACACGTCGAGGTACTCGCCGCGGAGGTAGATGAAGACGTTCTGCGACTCGATCGCATGCGCGGTGACCAGGCAGCCCTCGATCAGCCGGTGCGGGTTGCGGAGCATGATCTCGCGGTCCTTGAAGGTCCCCGGCTCTGACTCGTCTGCGTTGACGCAGAGGTAGGTCGGCTTGCCGGTCCCCTTCGCGAGGAAGCTCGCCTTCCGTCCCATCGGGAAGCCGGCGCCGCCGCGGCCGCGCAGGTTCGACGCCAGAAGCTCCTCGACCACGGCCTCGGGCTTCATCTTCCGTGCCTTGGCTAGGGCCTCGTAGCCGCCGATCGCCTGGTACTGCTTGAGCTTCGACAGGTCGTGGTCGCCCGTGTGGGCGAGCGTGATCTCCTCAATCCCCACGCGTCAGCTCCTCGACGATCGCGGGGACGTCCTCGGGACGGACGGGCTCGCGGTAGTGCTCGTCCACGACGACGACGGGCGCACGGCCGCAGCCGCCGGCGCATTCGACCGCCCGCAGCGTGAACTGCCCGTCCTCGCTCGTCTCGCCCGGCCGCACGCCCAGCCCTTCCTCGAACGTGTCGAGCACCTGCTGCGCGCCGACGAGCGCACACGAGAGGTTGGTGCAGACCTCGACGAGGTGCTTCCCGACGGGGGCGAGGTGGAGCATGTCGTAGAAGGACGCGACCGCCTCCACCTGCGCCGGCGCGAGGTCGAGCGCGTCCGCGACCTCACGGAGCGCGCCGGGCGGCAGCCAGCCGCCGTGCTCCTCCTGGGCGAGCCGGAGCGCCGGCAACACGGCCGAGCGCCGCTCGGGGTACTCGGCCGCTAGCGCCGCTATCGCGTCGAGGTTCAGCGGTCCACCTCCCCCATGACCGTGTCCAGCGAGCCGACGATCGCGATCAGGTCGGCGACCAGCGCATCCGACATGCACGTCGCCGTCGCCTCCAACGCCACGAAGGACGGTGCCCGGAACTTCACGCGCCACGGCTTGGGCCCGCCGTCCGAGACGACGTAGCAGCCCAGCTCGCCGCGCGGCGACTCGACGGCGACGTAGACCTCGCCCTCGGGTACGCGGTAGCCCTCGGTGACGATCTTGAAGTGGTGGATCAGCGACTCCATCGAGGTGTGGAGCTCCTCGCGCGGCGGCAGCACGACCTTGCGGTCGTCAGCGATCCACGGCTCGCCCTCCATCCCTTCGAGCCGGTCGAGGCACTGGCCGATGATGCGGGTCGACTCCCGCATCTCGTCCATGTGCACCTTGTACCGGTCCCAGACGTCGCCGTTCGGATACGTCGCGACGCGGAAGTCGACCTGGTCGTACGCGAGGTACGGCTCCGCGCGGCGCAGGTCCCAGTCGACGCCTGACCCCCGCAGCACCGGGCCGGACTGGCCCAGGGCGATCGCATCCTCGGCCGACAGGAGCCCGAGCCCCTTCGTCCGCTCGAGCCAGATCTCGTTCTGGTCGACGAGCGCCTCGTAGTCGTCGACGGCCTTCGGCATCCAGTCGACGAACTTGCGCGCCTCCGGGAAGAAGCCGCGCGGGATGTCCTCGGCGAGCCCGCCGGCCTGGAAGTAGCGCGTGTGCATGCGCGTCCCCGCGACCAACTCGAAGAGGTCGAGGATCTGGTCGCGCTCGCGGAAGCAGTACCAGAACATCGAGATCGCCCCGAGCTCGAGCGCCGCGGTCCCGAGCCAGACGAGGTGCGAGTGGATCCGGTTCAGCTCGGCGAGGCACATCCGCATCCAGGTGGCCTTCTCGGGCACCGGCAGCGCGAGCAGCTTCTCGATCGCGAGCACGAAGACGAGCTCGTTGTTCTGGAAGGCGAGGTAGTCGATCCGCTCGGGGTACGTGATCGCCTTCCACCACGTCTTCTGCTCCATGTTCTTCTCGAAGCCCGTATGGAGGTAGCCGATCACCGCCCGCAGGCCGACGACGTCTTCGCCGTGCAAGTCGATGACGAGCCGCAGGACGCCGTGCGTCGATGGATGGTTCGGGCCGAAGTTGATCTGCAGCACGTCCTCCGACCCACGCAGCGCCTCCGGTACCTCCAGGGTCGTCGGGGTCGGCGACGGGATGCGCGTGCCCTCGTAGATCCGCGGGCGCTCTGGGGCGAGGGCCATCTATTCCTCTCCGGAGAAGCGCACCGGCTCGCCGCCGATCGGGTAGTCCTTGCGCAGCGGGTGCCCCTCCCAGTCGTCCTCCATCAGGATTCGGACGAGGTTCGGGTGGCCTTCGATGCGGATGCCCATCAGGTCCCAGGCCTCGCGCTCGTGCCAGTCGGCGGTCGGCCAGACGGCGACGACGCTGGGCACGGGCTCGTCTTCGTCGAGCCAGACCTGTACGCGCACGCGCCGCGCGTCGGGGATCGCGAGGAGGTGGTAGTTCATCGCGAAGCGCTTCGGCTTCGGCTCCGGTGTCTTCTCGAGGCCCTGCGAGCCGGGACGGTTGAGGTCGCGGCCGGCAGTCGTGCCGATGTAGCCGGCGACGCCGGGGCGCCCCCAGGCGAGGTAGTCGGCGGCGGCGACGTCCGCGAGGAAGTTGAACCCCTCCTCGTCGCGGAGATGCGCGCAGGCCTCCACGAGGCGCTGCGGGTCGACGACCAGCGTCGTCTCGCCGTGTGCCTCGCGAGACGCAACGAGCCCCGGAACCGATTCGAAACTCAGTCCAACGTCTCCCGAGCGAAGCGACGGGACAAACCAGCTCCGCGAAAAATGCGCAGCACTTTTCGCGGCATTAGGACGCGACCCCGCGGATCTCGTAGGCCGGCGGCACGCCCGCCTTGATCTTCTCCTGCAGGCGGACGATCCCCTCGACGAGGGCCTCGGGCCTCGGCGGGCAGCCGGGGACGTGGATGTCGACGGCGACGATCTTGTCGACGCCCTGCAGCACGGCGTAGTTGTTGAACATGCCGCCCGAGCTCGCGCAGGCACCCATGGCGATCACCCATTTCGGCTCGAGCATCTGGTCGTAGATCTGCCGGAGCGGCGCCGCCATCTTGTGCGCGACCCGGCCGGAGACGATCAGCAGGTCGGCCTGGCGCGGCGAGGAGCGGAAGACCTCGGCGCCGAAACGGGCCACGTCGTAGCGCGCGGAGACGATCGACATCATCTCGATCGCGCAGCAGGCGAGCCCGAAGGTGTCCGGCCAGATCGAGCTTCCCTGCGCCCAGGCGACCGCCTTCTCGACGGTGGTCAGGCCGAGCCGCGACTCGAGGTCGCCGAGCTCCTGCTCGAAGACGCCCGGGCCCTTGCCCTGCCAGAGGACGCGCTCGGACTTCAGCCCGTACTGGGCGAGGCGCTTCTCACTCATTGTGGTTCTCCTGGCGAACACCGTGTCGATCGGTCATTTCAGACGGCCGCACGGGCAAAGCCCGCACGGCCTGACGTCGACATCGCAAGCGATGTCTCAATGCCACTCGAGGGCCCCCTTGCGCCAGATGTACACGTAGGCCACCGCGAGGATGACGACGAAGAAGAAGAGCTCGATGAAGCCGAACCACGCGAGCTGGTGGAGGATCACGGCCAGCGGATACAGGAACACGATCTCGATGTCGAAGACGATGAAGAGCATCGCCGTCAGGTAGAAGCTGACCGTGAAGTGCCTGACGTCCGGCGAGCCGGTGGAGACCCCGGACTCGAAGGGCAGCGTGCGGGCGCGCGTGCGCCGCCTCGGCTTCGTCGCGAAAGCGAACGACATGAACAGCATCGAGGCCGGGATCGCAAGTGCGAAGAACCCGTAGATCAGGAAGGGCAACCAGCTGTGGAGCACCACGATCCTCCTGCGTCGAGCGACCGGAAGTTACCAGGTCGGGGGGCGGCACGAGCGAGGAGGAAAACGGCTCAACCAAGCGTGAGGCAGCTGTTACAAAGTCCCTGGCCCGGAGGGGTGATTTTCGTGGTCGGAGGGCATTGCTACGATGCGAAGGATGGCGACCACCGAGCATGAGCTGACCCTCGTCTCGCTCACTCGAGGCGCGGCCGCGAAGATCAGGGATCTGATGGCCGAGGAGCCCGAGGGCGAGGCAGCAGTCCTGCGCATCGCCGTCCAGGGCGGCGGCTGCTCGGGCTTCCAGTACGCGCTCGGCTTCGACCGCGGCTCGCAGGAAGGCGATCACGAGCTCGAAAGCAACGGCGTCCCCGTCGTGGTCGACCCGTTCAGCGCGCCCTACTTGGCCGGCACCGAGATCGACTGGGTCGAGGGCCTGCAGGCCGGCTTCGCGATCAACAACCCGAACGTCTCCGCGTCGTGCGGCTGCGGCCACTCCTTCCAGGTGGAGGAGGAGGGCGCGGCCCCGGACGACGCCGCGGGTTGCTCGTCTTGCCACTGAGTTAAGGTCCGCGCCAGTGCAAGCGGTGCGGGCGATCTATCGCTGGTGGCTGGCGCTGATGGTCGTGGCCATCGTCGTCCAGATCGGGGCAGCGGGCTACGGCGCGTTCTACGCCGCCGACAAGGCCGATCCCGGGCCGATGACGCACCACCAGTTCGACCACGGCTTCAGCTTCCACGGCGGGTTCGGGACGATCATCATCCTCGCCGGCTTCGTGGCTCTGATCCTGGCTCTCATCGCGATGCCCAAGCGGACGAAGCTGATGACGCTGGTGCTTGCGGTCCTGCTCGTGCTCCAGCAGGTCTTCGCGTCGGTCGGCGAGAGCACGCCGGCCGTGGGCGTGCTCCATCCGATCAACGCCTTCCTAATCCTCGGCCTCACCGGCCGCCTCGCCGTCGAGGCCTGGTGGGGCTCGCGCCGCCCGGCCGCCGCCGCCACGTAGCGGGCTACGATTCGACGCCGTGAGTGAGAACGGCGTCGTCGACATCACGATCCTCGGCGCGGGTCCGGTGGGCCTCTCCGCCGCGTACTACGCGGGGCACCGGGACGCCTCGGTCCGGATCGTCGAGAGCCTCGAGCAACTCGGCGGCCAGGTCGCGGCGGTCTACCCGGAGAAGCACGTCTACGACGTGGCGGGCCATCCGAAGATCCTCGGCACGAAGCTCGTCGAGCTTTGCGCCGAGCAGGGCCTCCAGTACGACGCCGAGGTGCTCCTCGGAGAAGAGGTGCAGACGCTCGAGCGGATCAGCCAGAACGGCGAGGAGCTGCTCGCGGTCGGGACCGACAAGGGCGGTCCCTATCTCTCGCGCGCGCTGATCATCACGGCCGGCCACGGCGCCTTCGAGCCGCGCAAGCTCGGGATCGACGGGATCGACGAGTGGGAGGGCCGGGGCCTGCACTACTTCGTCCGGGAGAAGGCGGTCTTCAAGGATCAGACCTGTGTGATCGTCGGCGGCGGCGACTCGGCGCTCGACTGGACGCTCGGCCTCCAGGACACCGCTCAGCACCCGATCGCGCTCGTCCACCGACGCGACAACTTCCGCGCGCTCGAGTCGTCGGTCAGCGAGGCCCGAGCGCTCGAGGGCGAGGGCCGCGTCCGGATCATGACCCCGTGCGAGGTGCGGGAGGTCCACGGTGACGGGACGATCGAAGCGGTCACGATCGAGAACACGAAGAGCGGCGAGTCCGAGCAGGTTCCGTGCACCGCCCTCATCACGCTGCTCGGCTTCCACTCGCATCTCGGCGCGATCGCCGAGTGGGGCCTCGAGCTCGAGGGCAAGCGCCAGCTCAAGATCGACCCGACCACCTGCGAGACGAGCCAGACGCGCGTCTTCGCCGCGGGGGACGTCGCGGGCTACCCGGGCAAGATCACGCTGATCACGATCGGGATGGGCGAGGCCGCGATCGCCGCGAACAACGCGATCGCACAGATCCGCGGAGAGAAGGTCCAACCGAAATACTCCACCGACTGATGGCCACGGAAGCGGGACAGGAGCTCTGGGGAGGTGAGACCACGAAGGCCGTAGAGAACTTTCCGGTCTCCGGCGAGCCGATCCCCGCGCCGGTCGCTCGCTGGCTCGGGCGCATCAAGGCCGCCGCCGCGCGCGCGAACGCCGAGCTCGGGCTGCTCGACGCCGACAAGGCCGAGCGGATCGCAGCCGCCGGCGACCGGATCGCGAACGGCGAGCTCGACGGCCAGTTCCCGATCGACGTCTTCCAGACCGGCTCTGGCACGTCCTCGAACATGAACGCCAACGAGGTGATCGCGTCCCTCGCCGGCGACGACGTCCACGCGAACGACGACGTCAACATGGGCCAGTCGTCCAACGACGTCTTTCCATCGGCCGTGCACCTGGCCGCGCTCGGGGAGATCACCTCCGAGCTGCTGCCGGCGCTCGAGCAGCTGGCAGAGTCACTCGAAGGGAAGGCGAGCGAGTTCGACGACGTGGTCAAGTCCGGCCGCACGCACTGGATGGACGCGGTGCCGGTCACGCTCGGCCAGGAGTTCGGCGGCTACGCGGCCCAGGTGCGCCAGGGCATCGCGCGCGTGCAGGACGCGCTGCCGCGGCTCGGCCAGATCCCGCTCGGCGGCACGGCTGTCGGCACCGGGCTCAACACGCACCCGGAGTTCGCCTCGCGCGTGCGCGCGCGTCTGCAAGAGGAGACAGGGCTCGAGATCTCCCCGCCGGCCGACCCCTTTGAGTCGCAGGCGGCGCGCGACGGGCTCGTCGAGGCGAGCGGGGCGCTCAAGACCGTGGCCGTCTCGCTGACGAAGATCGCGAACGACATCCGCTACCTCGGCTCGGGTCCGCGTGCCGGTCTCGGCGAGTTGATTCTCCCCGAGCTCCAGAAGGGGAGCTCGATCATGCCCGGCAAGGTCAACCCGGTGATCCCGGAGGTCGTGACCCAGGTCTCCGCCCAGGTGATCGGCAACGACGCCGCGATCACCGTCGGCGGCCTCCAGGGCCACTTCGAGCTGAACGTCTTCGTGCCGCTGCTCGCCCGCAACCTCCTCGACTCGACCAAGCTGCTCGCGAGCGCATCGCGGCTCTTTGCCGAGAAGTGCGTCGAGGGCATCGAGGCCAACCGCGAGGTCGCCGAGCACTACGCGGAGCTGACGCTCTCCGCCGCGACCGCGCTCAACCCGTACATCGGCTACGACAAGGCGACGGAGATCGTGAAGGAGGCGGCGAGCTCGGGCCGCCCGTTGCGCGACGTCGCGCGGGACGCGGGAGTCGACGAGCAGACCCTCGACGAGGCGCTCGACTACCGCCGCATGGCGAAACCGCACGACTCGTAGCTTCGTAGCTGTTTAGACGCCTCGGGTTCCGGCCAAGACTGGACCCGGACTAGAGGAAAGGGGGAAGGAGTGAAGCGTTACCTGCTTGCTGCGTCCGTGGCGGCCCTGACGGGATCCCTGCTCTTCGGCGGGATCGCATCGGGTTCGAAACTGGCGCGGCCTGTTCACCACCGCAGCGCCCTCGTACAGGCGGCGCTCGGCAAGCTGCACGCGCCAAGCATCCCGATCCGCGTGCGGAGACACGGACGGACCGTCACCGTCCAGCGCAAGGTGCCGTTCTTCTCGGCGGGGATCCTCGCCGCGACGTACGGCGCGATCAAGGCCGACGACTTCCGCGGGGAGCGGGCCGGCTCGGATGCCGAGATCCAGAATCCCGCGCACGGAGGCGGCAGCACCCACGGGACCCTCGGCTGCAGCAACCGCGACTCGCACGGCAACGTCCGGGTCAACCAGGACTGCAGCTTCCGCCGTCAGGCCGAGGAGGACATCACCTACAACCCGCGCGACCCGAACAACCTCGTCGCCGGGCAGAACGACAGCCGCGTCGGCTTCAACCAGTGCGGGATCGACTGGTCGACGAACAACGGGTCGAGCTGGGGCGACATGCTCCCGCCGTTCCGCCAGCGGCTGAACGCGCCCGAGTTCATGGGGCCGACCGCCGCCGATCCGAACAACAACACGATCGAAGGCACGCCCGGAACGTTCCACACCTACGACGCCGCCAGCGACCCGGCGCCCGCTGTGGACGCTCTCGGCCGCTCGTACTTCAGCTGCGTCGTCTTCGACGTGGCCACGTTCGCCACCGGGCTGTTCGCGACGCAGTCGCCGGCACAGGCGAAGGGCTCGTTCTACTACAACGTCCCGAGCCCGCCCTCGAAGCAGTTCATGGTCGTCGAGGACAACACCGTCGAGGTCGTCCACGACAAGAACATGACGTCGGCCGACCGTTACCGCTCGAGCCCGAACGCGGGCAACGTCTACGTGACGTGGACGGTGTTCAAGTTCAACCCGAGCTGCGGTCATCCGCCGAACGGCGACGAGAACTTCTGCAAGTCCCCGATCTTCGGCTCGATGTCGACCGACGGCGGCCTGACGTGGTCGACGCCGGAGGAGATCAGCGGGAACAACCCGAATCTCTGCTTCTTCGGCGACTTCTTCAACGGCGGTGCGCCGAACGACTGCGACTTCGACCAGGGCTCGTACTCGGTGGCGCTGCCGAACGGCGACCTGTCGGTCGTCTTCAACAACGGCAACACCCCGGCGGGCAATCCGAACGCGCAGATCCTCGGCGTCCATTGCCACCCGACCGGCTCGTCCTCGGCCGGCACCGCGCACTTCAACTGCGGGACGCCGACCAAGGTGGGCGACGACGTCGTCGTCGGCGAGCCGCAGTGCGACTTCGGCCGCGGCCCGGAGGAGTGCATCCCGGGCGCCTACATCCGCACGAACGACTTCCCGCGGATCACCAAGGACAACACCCAGAACAACCACGTCTACGCGGTCTGGCAGGACTACCGCAACGGCGAGTTCGACACGCAGCTCTCGCAGTCGACCGACGGCGGGGTCACCTGGCACGAGGCGGGGACGGTCAACCCGGACAGCGGGCTCGACCACTACTTCCCGGCCACGGACCAGAGCCCGCAGAACGGCAACGGTCACGGGAATGGCCACGGGAACGGCGACCGCAACGGGGCCAGCTACTACCGGACCGGCCGCGTCCCCGGTGAGAACGACCCGTCGGTGGGCTGCCTGTTCGAGCTCAGCCCGCCGGACTGCACGCCGTTCACCCCGGGTGTCCAGCCCGGCGTCGGCGCGGAGAACTCCGACTACGTGCTCGCGGGCGGCCGCGGCGACAGCACCCCGTACGCCTTCCGGGTGGTCTCGCCGGTCTTCCCGCCGCCGGACGGAGTCCAGAGCGGCTTCAACGGCGACTACAGCGGCCTCACCGTCAACCACGGCAACGAGGCACATCCGATCTGGTCCGACACGCGGAACGTCAACCCGTTCCCGCTGAACGGCGTCGTGCACGACGAGGACGTCTTCACGGCCGGGACCGGCCTGCCCGACGGCCACGGCCACCACAGCCGCGGCCGGATCGGCAGGAAGTAGTCCGACAGGCACACGCTGTGCGAAAGGGCCGCCGCGAGGCGGCCCTTTCCGTTCCCTGAACGAGTTATGGAGGACTTCCGCCGCCCTGCCGAAACCGTCTCAATGGTGAAGCGGCCCGGCCTTCTCCTTGCTGCGATCTTCGGCGCGCTCGCGTTCGTGGGCTCTGCGTCGGCCTCGAACCCCTTCGGCATCACCGTGGTCCGTTTTCTCCCCGGGACGCCTCCGGCGCAGATGCGCTCGGCCGTGTCCTCCGCGGGCGGCGTCGTCGTCGACGACCTGAGCCAGATCGGCGCGCTCGCGGCCGCTTCGAGCACGAACGGCTTCGCCGACCGAATCCGAAGGAACCCGGCGGTCACCGCGGCCTTCCAGGACGCGCTGCTCGTCAGCGACCGAGGCGACGTCGACCCGAACGGCGGCGGCCGCGCTCCCGACGGCGACGGTCGAACCGGCGACTCCTTCCCCGACCCGTGGCACGACCTGCCGTCGTTCCTCGGCGTGACGAATCCGGAAGGGATCCTGCAGTGGGACGACAACCGGATGCACGTCCCCGGCGCCTGGGATTCGACCCGGGGCGACCGCAGCATCGTGGTCGCGGTTCTCGACACCGGCGTCGATGCCGAGCATCGCGAGCTGCAGAGCGTCGTCGACAAGCGCCTCGGCGGCAACTTCGTCCCCTGCTCCGACCTGCGCGCGCTCTTCGGGCTCGGCTACATCGACCGCGCGGGCCTGCGCGACTGCCGCGACGGCGACTTCGAGGGCCACGGCACCTGGGTCGCGAGCCGGATCGCCGGCGCGGCGAACGGCTTTGGGTCCAACGGCGTCGCGCCCGGGGTGCGCATCGCGTCCTACAAGGTTCTCGCCGCCGGCTTCGGCGGACTCGCAAGCTGGATCCTCTCGGGCCTCGTCAGCGCCTGCTCCTCGAACGACGTCGACCTCGTGAACATGTCGATCGAGGGTTACCTCAACCCTGCCGATCCGGTCGATGCCCAGGTCTACGGCCTGGTCGCGGACGCGGTCTCGTACTGCCGCTCTCGCGGCATCGCGGTCTTCGCCGCCGCCGGCAACGCGCACGTCCGGGTCGACCGGGTCGACATGACCGTCGGTGGCCGGCCCTTCCAGGGTGTCGGCCGCGTCTCGCTCGGCTCCGACGGCATCGCCTCGGTCACGCCCGGGAGCGACTCGCTCGCGCCGTACGACCTGCGCGGGATGCTCGAGGTGCCCGCCGGCATCCCCGGCGTGACGATGGTCTCGGCCACCGCGAACGCGATCGGCGACGCACCGAGCTGGGTCCCGCTGCGCTGGCAGGACCACGTGGGCGCCCGCGACCAACTCGCGTACTACTCGAATTACGGCTCTCGCGTCGACCTCGCCGCTCCGGGCGGCGCGCGCCGCTACGAGATTCCGCTCTACGACGGCGGCGACGGCGACATCCTCTACGGCGGGTGGGGCTCGTTCGGCGCGCTCGAAGACAAGGGCCTGATCTGCACCGACCCGATTCTCGGGGCGCTCTTCAACTCGGCTTGCTTCAAGCTCGCCGGCCAGGGCTTCGGCTGGCTTCAGGGCACCTCGATGTCCTCGCCGAACGCGGTCGGGGTCGCGGCGCTGACGCTCTCGGCGCGGCACAACCTGGTCGGCCGACCCGACGCGCTGCTCGCGCGCCTGCGCTCCACGGCGAACCAGAGCCCGGTGAACTACATGGGCCCGAACGACCCGTCGAACTTCGCGGCTTCCCTCCTCGGCGCACCGTGCACGACCGGCTATTGCCACATCGACCAGGCCGATCCGGTGGCGTTCGCGGATGCGTACGGCGCGGGCCTGGTGGACGCTGCGGCCGCCGTCGGCCAGTAACGAAGCCGTTTCGAGACCGCTCACGCATGCTTCGAGACCGCTCACGCATGCGGTTCTCCCTTGACAGTGTGATGTAGGAGGCCATATAAACCCTTGGCTGCATCGGGTCTATGCCTAAGCGCTCGCGCATTTCAGGGGAAGGGAAGGATCCGCACGCCGTTGAGTTGGGCCGCCGAGGCGGTCTCAAGGGCGGGCGGGCGCGTGCCGCCAAGATGACGAAGGAAGAGCGCTCGGAGAGTGCTCGCAAGGCGGCACAGGCCCGTTGGGCAAACCATGATCAGAAGGGTCCGGCGTACACGAGGGCCCCGAAAACCAGCGGCACAGCGAGGCAAGAGCCTCCTGTGGGGAGAGGGGAGATGATGATAAAAGCACGCCCTAGCGTCCTGGCGGCAATGGTTTTGCTTGCCGGGGCGCTCGTACTGTCCCTGGTCATGCTGACCAAGGGATCGTCCGGCTCGGGCGCCGTCTTCACCGGAAAGGCCGCCACAAGCGAGAGTACGGCCGAGAAGCCCGGCCTCGGGCCGAACAGCTACGAGGCCTATCTCCAGGCAGCTCGTTCCTACCCGGCGAACACGATCCCGCTGTCGGTCTCGAGGCGGGCGAAGGCGACGTTCAACAAGATCGCTCGCGCAGACGCGCGCGCGATCAAGGCCAAGGGCGCACGGCAGCTGCTCTGGGACCAGGGTGGCCAGTGGAAGCTCTACGGCCCGCGCACCAACGCGGTCCAGCCGGGCGTCACGTCGTTCTCAGGAGCTGAGAACACCACCGCGAGCCGTGTCACGGCGCTCATCGCCGATCCGGACTGCACCGCCAACCGGTGCCGCCTCTGGGCCGGCGTCTCGGGCGGCGGCGTCTGGACGACCGCGAACGCGCTCGCACCGAATCCGGAGTGGAAGCAGCTGAGCCCGCAGTCTCTCGACCAGAACTCGGTCGGGACACTGACCCTCGTCGCCGGCGGCCATCACGGCCACGGCAACAACGGTCAGGACACGCTGTACCTCGGCACGGGCGAGGCCAACCGCTGCTCGTCCGGCTGCGAGGCCGGCGTCGGCATCTACAAGTCGACGAACGGCGGCGAGAGCTGGCACAAGCTCCGTGACCGGTGCGTCAGCAACGCCACCTATGCCTGCGTCACCCCGGGGAACGACGCGTTCCTGGGCCGCGGCATCAGCTCCATCGTCGTCGACCCGACGAACCGGAACCACATCCTCGTCGGCTCGGCACAGGCCGTCCGCGGCCTCTCGCACGTGATCGGCAACGGCGGCACGACCCGGCTCGAGCCGGGCGCGAACGCCCCCGGTCTGTACGAGTCGTGGGACGGCGGGGACACGTTCACCGAGGTCTGGAACGGCAACTCGGCGACGTCGTTCGGCGTCACCAAGGTCATGCTCGACCCGGCCGACCCGACCACGGTCTACGCCTCGGCGTTCGACCAGGGCCTGTGGCGCAGGTCGCCGAGCCTCGACGGCTCTGCTACGGCCTTCGACTTCCACCAGGTCTTCGCCCCGCAGTTCCCGGGCGGTGGAACCGACAGGACGATGTTCGCGCTCACCCGCGCGAACGGCAACACGCGCATCTACCTGACGGACGGCACGGCCAACGGCGGTGGGATCTCCAGCGCCACCGCGTCGAACTTCTGGCGGACGGACAACGGCAACCAGTCGGCCTCGGCGCTGCTCGCGTCGCAGGCGGCCGGTGCAACGCCTCCGCCGGACTCGACGGTCTATCCGCAGGTCTACAGCGGTTGGCAGAACCTCACGTCGAAGGCCACGATCAGCCCGTACTTCGCGACCGACGACTTCTGTACCGGCCAGTGCTGGTACGACGAGGACGTCTACACGCCCGCCGGCATGCCGGACACGGTCTACGTGATCGGCTCGAACGAGTACGGCGAGCAGCCTTGCGACACGAAGGGCGTCGGCTGCGGTAACGGCCGCTCCAACGGC
>DATDMJ010000025.1:0-10540 GCA_036518855.1 Gaiellaceae bacterium
AGAAATGGACGTACGCGCAGCTGATCGACGACGTGAAGAAGGAGCCGCAGGCCTACGACGTCGTCGTCTTCAACCCGAGCAAGCGCGAGGCGCAGGCGACCTTCAAGGACGACCAGCGGCCGAAGGTCAAGGTCAACTACCCGAGCGACCAGTCGCAGATCCAGTTTCAGACGCTGCTCGAGAAGAAGGGGGTCAACTTCGACTCGAAGGGCGTCGGAGGCTCGCCGTGGTGGGGGATCCTCACGTCGCTGCTGCCGTTCGTGCTCCTGTTCGGGTTCTGGATCTTCCTCATGAACCAGGTGCAGGGTGGCGGGTCGAAGGTGATGTCGTTCGGCAAGTCGAGAGCCAAGCGGATGGCTCCGGACTCGCCGAAGATCGGCTTCAAGGACGTCGCGGGCGTCGACGAGGCGGTCGAGGAGCTCCAGGAGATCAAGGAGTTCCTCGAGAATCCCAAGAAGTTCCAGGCGCTCGGCGCGCGGATCCCCAAGGGCGTGCTGCTCTACGGGCCGCCCGGCACCGGCAAGACGCTCCTCGCGCGGGCCGTCGCCGGAGAGGCGGGGGTCCCGTTCTTCTCGATCTCCGGCTCCGACTTCGTCGAGATGTTCGTCGGCGTCGGTGCGTCGCGCGTGCGCGACCTGTTCGAGCAGGCGAAGCAGGCGGCGCCGTGCATCGTCTTCATCGACGAGATCGACGCCGTCGGCCGCCATCGAGGCGCCGGCCTCGGCGGCGGGCACGACGAGCGCGAGCAGACGCTGAACCAGCTCCTCGTCGAGATGGACGGGTTCGAGCTGAAGGACAACATCATCCTGATCGCCGCCACGAACCGGCCAGACATCCTCGACCCGGCGCTGCTGCGCCCGGGCCGCTTCGACCGGCAGATCGTCGTCGACCGGCCCGACCGCGTCGGCCGCCGCAAGATCCTCGAGGTGCACGCGAAGGGCAAGCCGATCGCGTCGGAGATCGACCTCGACACGCTGGCTGCCGGCACGCCCGGCTTCACGGGCGCCGACCTCGCGAACCTCGTCAACGAGGCCGCGCTGCTCGCCGCGCGCCGCGGCAAGAAGACGATCGAGCAGGAGGAGCTCGAGGAAGGGATCATGCGCGTGATCGCCGGCCCCGAGAAGAAGACTCGGCTGCTCTCCGAGGAGGAGCGCAAGATCACGGCCTACCACGAGCTCGGCCATGCGATCGTCGGGCACTTCCTCGAGCACACCGACGACGTCCACAAGATCTCGGTCATCTCGCGCGGGCAGGCGCTCGGCTACACGATCTCGCTGCCGCGCGAGGATCGCTATCTGACGACGAAGACCGCGCTGATGGAGCAGCTCGCCATGACGCTCGGCGGCCGCGCCGCGGAGGAGCTCGTCTTCCAGGAGGTCACGACCGGCGCCGCGAACGACCTCGAGAAGGTCACCTCGACGGCGAAGCAGATGATCATGCGCTTCGGGATGAGCGAGAAGCTCGGCCCGCGCGTCCTCGGCCGGAACCACGACATGCCGTTCCTCGGCCGCGAGATGGGCAACGAGCCCGACTACTCCGAGGAGATCGCGCGCGAGATCGACGACGAGATCCGCCGCGTGATCGAGGAGGCGCACGACCTGGCGGTCGCCGTGCTCAAGGAGCACATGGACGACCTGAACCAGCTCTCCGGGATCCTGATCGAGCGCGAGACGATCGACAAGGACCAGTTCGAGCGGCTGCTCGCGGGCGAGCCCGAGGAGCAGGTCTTCCCGGACGAGGTTCCGGAGCCACCGGTCGAACCGCCGGCCGAGGAGCCGAAGCGCCGGCCGCAGCCGAAGCCGCGGCCCCTGCCGTTCCCCGGCGCCACCATGCAGCCTCCGCCCCCTGAGGGCGCGAAGAGCTGACGCCGGAGCACCAGCGCGACATCTGGGCTGAGTGGCTCGCCGAGCGGCGCTACGGCGGCGATGACGACGTGCGCCGGCGCATGCAGGAGCACCTCGCGCCCGTGCGGGACAAGGTGCTCGACCGGAGCGGGCTCGCGGAGGGCGAGACGCTGCTCGACGTCGGCTGCGGCGAAGGGACGATCGGCTTCGGCGCCCTCGAGCGCGGCGCCGGGCACGTCGTCTTCTCGGACATCTCCGACGATCTGCTCGACTTCTGCCGCGAGGCTGCGGAGGCGCTCGGGGTCGCGGAGCGCTGCGGCTTCGTCAACGCCGGCGCGTCGGATCTCTCGGCGATCGAGGACACGAGCGTCGACGTCGTCACGACGCGCTCGGTGCTCATCTACGTGCCCGGGAAGGCGCGGGCGTTCGCGGAGTTCCTCCGGGTGCTGCGGCCGGGTGGCCGGTTCTCGTGCTTCGAGCCGATCAACCGCTTCGGCTGCGAGGAGCGAAGGCAGGGCTTCTGGGGCTATCCCGGCGACGGCGTCTCGCAGCTGGCCGAGCGCGTGGAGGCGGTCTATGCGGCAATCCAGCCGCCGGACGACCCGATGCTCGACTTCGACGAGCGCGACCTGATCGGGCACGCCGAGGCCGCGGGGTTCTTCCCGATCGAGCTCGAGCTGCAGGCGGAGATCCGCGCGATGGAGCCCAGGCCGTGGGAGGCGTTCCTGCACCAGTCCGGGAATCCGAAGATTCCGACGATCGCCGAGGCGATGGACCAGGCGCTGACGCCCGAGGAACGGGAGCGCTTCTCTGCGCACCTGCGCCTGATGGTCGAAGAGGGCAAGGGCGTGTGGCGCATGGCCCACGCCTACCTCAGAGCCGTCAAGCCCTAGCGCAGCGTCGGACTCGCGTCGTGGCCGATGTTGCCGACGTCGCGGTAGAGCGCCTCGACGTTGTTGCCGTCGGGATCGAGCAGGAAGGCCGCGTAGTAGCCGGCCCCGTAGTCGCGGTAGCCGGGCTCGCCGTTCGAGCGGTAGCCCGCCTCGACGCCTGCCCGGTGGAAGGCGTCGACCTGCTCCTTCTCCCGCGCGTGGAAGCAGAGGTGCAGGTTCTGCGTCGGCGGTCGCCGGTCGACGACGTTGAGGTTCGCGAAGCACGTCCAGTCCTCGACCTCGGCCAGCCTCGGGATACCAAGCGGTGCGAGCACGGTTTCGTAGAACCGGACGCTCTCGGCGTAGTCCTCCGCATGGACCTCGACGTGGTCGAAGATCCGCAGCGACCAGTCCCAGCTCTCGATGCTCAAACCACGCCCTGCGCGATGCCGGCCTGCCAGGAGGCCCACAGGCGCGCGTAGCGGTCGCCCTGCTCGACCAGCTCGTCGTGGGAGGCGACCTCGACGACTCGCCCGGACTCCATCACTACCACGCGGTCGGCGCGCTCGGCGGTCGAGAGGCGGTGCGCGATGATGATCACGGTTCGGCCCTCGGCCACCGCCGCCAGCGCGAGCTCGACCGCGGCTTCGGTCGCGGGGTCCATGCTCGAGGTTGCCTCGTCGAGGACGATCACGGTTGGATCGGCGAGGGCGACCCGCGCGATACCGACCAGCTGCCGCTCGCCCGCGGAGAGCCGCACCCCGCGCGACTGCACGTCGGTGTGGATGCCCTCCGGCAGGGACTCGAAGCGTTCGCGCGCGCCGATCTGCCCGAGCGCGTGCAAGACCTCCTCGTCCGATGCCTCCGGCTCGGCGAGCCTGACGTTGTCCGCGATCGTCCCGCTGAAGAGATGCCCCTCCTGCGGCAGCATCACGATCCGTCGCCGCAGCGAGCGGAGCGTCCCGTCGCGGAGGTCGATGCCGCCGAGCGTGATCGCGCCCTGCTGCGGGTCGTATTGCCGGGTCAGCAGCTTCGCGAGCGTCGACTTGCCCGCGCCGGTCACGCCGACCAGCGCGACCTGCTCGCCCGCCTCGAGCTCGAGCGACACGCCCATCACGACCGGCGTGCCGCCCGCGTAGCCGAAGGTGACGTCGTGCAGCTCGAGCGCACCGTCGGCAGGCAAGTCGACCGGAGCAGACCGCTCCGTGACCGCGTTCTCGGTCTGGATCAGCCCGACCACCTTCCCCAGGGCGGCGAGGCCCTGCCGGAACTCCCCGAGCCACTCGCTGAACCGCGCGATCGGGTCGAAGAGCTGCACGAGGTAGAGGACGTACGCGGCGATCGTGCCCTCCGAGATCGAGCCGTGCCGGTACATCGATGCCGCGACGAGCAGCACGGACACGAGCGCGACGGTCTGCGCGAGCGGGATCATCGTGAAGAGCCGGATGTTCACGAACGACGCGCGGCGCCACGCGCCGATCTGGGCGCGGCTCCGTGGCTGGTAGTGCTCGATCGTCCGGTGCTCGCGGCGGAACGCCTGGACGACGCGCACTCCGGAGAGACCTTCCTGCAGGACGGTGAGCGTCTCGGCGACCCGGTCACGGATCGCGTGGTAGGCGCGCCCGGCGCCGTGATGGAACGCCCAGCTCGAGGCGATCAGGACCGGGAGGGCCACGAGTGAGACCAGGGCGAGCGTGGGAGAGAGCACGACGAGCACGATCACCGTCAGCACGATCTGCAGGCCGCTGCCAACCACCTCGACCAGCGCCTCGCGCAGGAATTCGTCGAGTGCCTGCACGTCCGAGGTCAGCCGCGAGATCAGCACGCCCGTGCGCTCCTGCTCGAAGAACCCGAGCGGGAGCGCCTGCAGCTTGTCGAAGGCGCTCCTGCGCAGGCTGTGCAGGAAGCGCTCGCTCGCGGTCGCCGCGGACAGCGTCTGCGCGCGGACGACGAACGGCTTGATCAGGGCGAGCACGAGGATCGTCACCGCGGCGATGTCGACCTTGTGCAGGTCGCCGTTCTGGATCCCGGAGTCGATCGCGTACTTGACGAGCAAGGGGCCCGCGAGGGTGATCAGCGTCGAGACGATCACCGCGATGCCGGCGCCGATGTAGAGGCGCTGGACCGGGCGGACGAGCGGCCGCGTCTCGCTCCAGACCTCTCGCGCCGAGGCCTGCTCCATGCCGCTGCTCACGCGGCTTCCTCGAGGGCCAGCAAGGCCCGGTACCGGGCGGACCCAGCGAGCAGCTCGCCGTGCGTGCCTTCCTCGACGATACGGCCGCCTTCGAGGACGGCGACGCGGTCGGCGAGGGCGATCGTCGCCGGCCGGTGCGCGATCACGAGCGTCGTCCGCCCGCGCATCACCTCGGCCAGCGCGGCCCGGATCTCGTGCTCCTTCGTCGCGTCGACCGCCGAGGTGGCGTCGTCGAGGACGAGCACCGCCGGGTCGGCGAGGATCGCCCGCGCGATCGCGATTCGCTGGCGCTGGCCGCCCGAGAGCGAGAAACCGCGCTCGCCGAGGACCGTCTCGTAGCCGTCGGGCAGGTCGTCGATGAACGCGGCCGCGCCCGCGAGCAGGGCGGCGCGCTGCACGTCCTCGTCGTCCGCCTCGGGCCTGCCGACCCGGATGTTCTCGCGCACGCTCTCACTGAAGAGGAACGTCTCCTCGAAGACGAGCGCGACGGCGCGGCGAACGTCGCTGAGCCGCAGGTTGTGCAGATCGTGGCCGTCGAGGAGCACGCGTCCCTCCTCGGGGTCGTACAGCCGCGCGAGCAGCCCGGCGACGGTGCTCTTCCCGGAACCGGTGGCGCCCACGAGCGCGAGCGACTGGCCCGGTGCGACGTGCAGGTCGAGCCCGTCGAGCACGAACCGGTCGCCCTCGTGGCCGAAGCGCACGCCTACGAGGCGAATGTCGCCCTTCGCGTCGAGCTCCTCTGGGTGCTTCGGCTCGACGAGTCGCGGCTCGGCCTCCAGCACCTCCGTGATCCGCCCGCTTGCGGCGAGTGCCTTCTGCACCGTCGTGACGCGCTGGCCGAGCACGCGCAGCGGCCAGACGAGCATCACCACGTACGCGTTGAAGGCGACGAACGAGCCGAGCGACAGTCCGCCGCTCGCGACCTGACTGCCGCCGAACCAGAGCACCGCCGCGATCCCGAGCAGCGGCAGCATCTCGAGCACGGGGATGAAGACCGCGTCCAGGCGCGCGAGATGGAGGGCGCGCTCCCTGACCTCGGCGCTGCGCGAGCCGAACCGCGCCGAGAGCGGTTCGCCGGCCCCGAGCCCTTTCACGACGCGGATGCCGCTGACCGTCTCCTCGACGAGCGTCGACGCCTCGGCCCAGGACTCCTGCAGCGCGCGCGTCCCGCGCTCGTACCGGCGCGAGTACAGCCAGGCGCCTGCGCTGATGAACGGGAGCGGGATCAGGATGATCAGCGCGAGCTTCGCGTCGAGCAGGAGCATCACGATGGCGACCGCGATGACCGTCAGGACGTAGCCGATCGTGTGCCCGATCGCGTCCATCATCCGCGCGATGTGCTGCGAGTCCGACGAGGCCCGGCTCAGCAGCTCGCCCGGGCCGACGCGGTCGTGGTAGGCGGCATCCAGACGCAGCGCGTGGGCGAAGAGCGCGTCGCGAACGCGCGCGTCCGAGTACGAGCGGTTGCGAATCGCATAGAGATGACGGAAGGCCCCGGCCAAGACCTCGAGCAGCCCGACCCCGAGTAGCACGATCAGCCAGATCACGAGCGCCTGGTGGTCCTTCGTGACGACTCCGTGGTCGAGCGCGTACTTCACGATTAGCGGCGAGAGCACGGCTGCGGTCTGCCAGAGCAGCCCGGACACCACGGCGCCGCTCACGCCGTAGGCCTGCGAGCGCACGATCGCGCGCACGAAGCGCCACGCCGACTCGCGGCGTTCTTCGCCTCCTTCCATCGGAAGTCAAACTACCTGGACGTGCGCGCTGCAATCCAAGAGCGATTCCCGCGGCCGTCGGTGATGGGCGTCGTCAACGTCACGCCCGATTCGTTCTCGGACGGCGGCGTCAACTTCGATCCCGAACGGGCCGCCGAGACGGCTCGGCAGATGCTCGAGGACGGCGCTGCGATCGTGGACGTCGGCGGCGAGTCGACCCGGCCCGGCGCGGAGCCGGTGTCAGCGGAGGAGGAGCTGCGGCGCGTCGAGCCGGTCCTCGAGCGGCTCCAGGGCGAGGGTCCGGTCTCGATCGACACCTCCAGGGCCGAGGTCGCCCGCCGCGCGGTGCAGCTCGGCGCCGAGCTCGTGAACGACGTCACCGCACTGCGCGGCGACCCCGAGCTGGCCGGCGTGGTCGCGGAAGGCGGCGCCTACCTCTGCCTGATGCACATGCTCGGGGAGCCGCGGACGATGCAGCGCGACCCGCGCTACGACGACGTCGTCGCGGACGTGAAGCGGTTCCTCGAGGAGCGCTTGGCGGTGGCCGTCGCGGCCGGGATCGGGGAGGACCGCGTCTGCCTCGATCCCGGAATCGGCTTCGGCAAGACGGTCGAGCACAACTTCGAGCTCGTCCGCCGCCTCGACGAGCTGGCCGCGCTCGGCAGGCCGATCCTGATCGGGTTCTCCCGCAAGAGCTCGCTCGGCAGGCTGCTCGGCGACCCGGAGGCGACCACCGGCACGACCTCCGCCAGCGTCGGCGCCGCGGTCGCAGCCTACGAGCGCGGAGCGACGATCCTGCGCGTCCACGACGTCCGCGAGCACGTCGAGGCGCTGACCGCCGCCGCGGCGGCCCTCGGATGACCGTGCTCGTCGAGCTGTACGGCCTCGAGATCGCCGGACGGCACGGGGCGACCCCCGAGGAGCACGGGCGCGACCAGCGGTTCCTCTACGACCTCGAGCTCGAGCTCCCCGAGCCCCGAGCCGACCGCCTCGAGGAGACGGTGGACTACCGCGAGGTGGTCGCGGTCGTGCGCGAGGTCTCCGCGGAGGAGCGTCAGCTCCTCGAGACCCTCGCCGCCGCGGTCGCGGAAGCGCTCCTCGAGCGCTTCCCACTCGAACGCGCACGTGTGCGCGTCCGCAAGCCCGACGTCCGCCTCGAGGTCCCGGTCGAGTGGACCGCGGCTACGGCCGAGCGTTCACGCTGACCGTGTAGGCCGCATCGCGCACGCCCTTGGCGAGGAACGCGTCGACGTAGACCCACTGGCCCGAGCCGCCGCCGTGCACGATCACCCGCTCGGTGCGCGTGCCGCGGTGCGCCGAGAGGCCGAGCAGGTCGCGCCGCGCAGCCGCGCCGCGCTCGAAGACGGTACGCGTCTGCGGTCCCCAGACCTCGAGGTTCACGTTCGCGGAAGGCCGCACGGTCACCACCAGCCGCCGGTGCGCGGGCAGGTAGGCGCGGTAGACGTCCTCGGGGTCGTCGCCCTGCTCCAGATGCGCCGCCAGCGCACCGCGAATGCGCGCGTGCCCGAGGCGGAAGAGCCCGTTCGGCTTGACGAGGTAGATGTCCTCGTTCGGCTCCTGCGGATCGGCCGCCGGCGCCTTGCGCGTCAGGGCGGCGTTGACGTCGAGGATCCCGAAACCGGTGTTGCGGTTCCAGCCGCGGCCGCTGACCTGATGCGCGGAACGGCGCATGACCTCGAACAGCTGCGTGTTCGTCAGCGACGGACGCACCGTCCAGACCGCCGCGGAAGCGCCAGAGACGAGCGGCGCGGAGAAGCTCGTCCCGTCCAGCGTCTCGTAGCCGGTCGTGTCCCAGATCTTCGGCACGGCGACGATGATGTCCTGGCCGGGCGCCGCGAGGTCCATGTCCGGCGACGAGCTCGAGAAGTAGGTGTAGCGGTTGCTCTCGTCGGTCGCCCCGATCGTGAGCACGTGCGCGAACGAGGCGGGGTAGGAGCGCGGGCTCCCTTCCTCCCGGTCGTTCCCTGCCGAGGCCACGATCAGCATCCCCGAGGCGAAGGCCGACAGGATCGCGTGCTCCTCGATCCCGATCCGGTCGAAGCCGCCGAGGCTGAGGTTGATCACGCCCCGGCCGTGCCGCATCGCGGCGGCGAGCCCGTCGATCTCCCCTCCGACGGTCAGCACGCCGTTGGGGCTGGCGTCCCAGATCTGGAGCTTGGCCTGCGGGTAGATGCCCTCCAGGCTCGGGTTCGCCTGGCTGCTGCCGGCGTTCGCCGGGGCGGCGGCGACGGATGCGGTCGCCGTGCCGTGCAATTCGTCCTCGGTGGCGGAGATCGTCTGGTTGTTGAGCGCGGTCGTATCGGGCCGCCCGAAGAACTCCGGGTGGTTGAGGTCGACGCCCGAGTCGATCATCGTGATCGGCACGCCCGGGCCCGGAGGCGTCCAGACGTCGGCGCCGACCGCGTGGATCCACCACTCCTGCGGGCAGAGGTAGTCAGTGCAGAAGCTCGTCGAAGCGGCCGCTCTGAGCGGCTTGAGCGGGTAGTCGGGCGTGACGGAGCGGACGAGCCCGGCGGCACGCAGGCCCGGCAGCATCTGCGAGGCCTCGTGGCTCGGCACCGACCAGAGGTTGAGCTGCGGGTCGATCAGGCGTCCGCCGGCCTGCTGCATCGCGAAGGCCGCGCCGGGGCCGCGCGCGGGGTCGAGCCCGACGAGCGCATGGCGGTAGTCGAGCAGCCGCTGCGGCGTCCGCGTGTCCGGCAGCATCGGCTGACCCGCGTGGAACGGCAGCCCTGCGTGAGCCGGCGCTGCGCACGCGAGCAGGAAGACCGCGATGAGGACGACGCGACGCACCGGACGCACACGGTAGCTGCGCCGGAAGAGAATCGGAGACGTGACCACGGCCTTCGTCGGCATCGGCTCGAATCTGGGCGAGCCTGAGCGGCAGATTGCGGCCGCGCTCGACCAGCTCGCGGCCGAGGAGGGCGTCGAGCTCGTGGCCGTCTCGGCGTTGCGCGAGACCGAGCCCGTCGGCTACCTCGACCAGCCGAGCTTCCTCAACGGCGCCGCCGAGGTGCGAACGGAGCTGCCGCCGGGCGAGCTCCTCCAGCGGCTGCTCGGGATCGAGAGCCGGCTCGGACGCGTCCGTGGCGAGGGCCCGCGCTTCGGGCCGCGGACGATCGACCTCGACCTGCTTCTCTACGGCGAGGAGACGATCGACAAGCCCGGCCTGACCGTGCCGCATCCGCGCCTGGCGGAGCGGCGCTTCGCGCTCGAGCCCCTCGCAGAGCTGGCTCCAGAGCTGGAGATTCCCGGGCTCGGGCCGGTCCAGGCCTTGTTGGCGGAGCTAGAATGAGCGCCTCATGTCGCACCTCGACGAGCTGGACGAGTTCGAGGCACAGCTCGAGCTCGCGCTGAAGCGCGAGTATTCGGCGGTCTTCAGCCTCTTCCGTTACTGCGTGCTGACGCAGGACGCCACGTACCTCTGCAACAAGCTCGACCTGCAGTACGTGCCGCAGCAGAGCTACCCGTTCTTCCAGCTGAAGATGGAGGACGTCTGGGTCTGGGACAAGAACCGCCCGACCCGGATCATCCCGCGCGCCGAGGTCTACACCTCGAGCGACGTGACCGTCGAGGAGCTGCGCGGCGACGGCGACGAGCCGACGCTGACGCCTGAGGCGCTGGCCGAGCGCATCGGCGAGTCGCTCGGCTCCGACGACGAGCTCTAACTCTCGCGCCGGTCGGCGCGTCTAAGTGATCGATGCCACGAAGACTGTGGCTTTCGGCAGGGTTGCTGGCGACCGGCGCGGTTCTCTTGGCCACCGCCCGGTTCGCCGGCGCCGCGCCCCGCTCCGGCGGGATCTTTCGGGTCGGATTCAGCGGCGCGTCGGTGCAGATCGACCCGCAGCTGAGCTACATCACGACCGGCTGGTGGATGGAGTACGCGACCGCGGC
>DATDMJ010000026.1:0-10321 GCA_036518855.1 Gaiellaceae bacterium
CCGAGTGATCGGCGTCGACCTCGTCCCGGAGCGGGTCGGGCGCGTGCGCGGCCGCGGGATCGAGGTGATCGACCTCCGAGAGCACGAGGACGACCTCGTCGAGGTGATCCGCGAGCGCACGGGCGGGCGCGGGCCCGACTCGGTGATCGACGCGGTCGGCATGGAGGCCCACGGCGCGCCCGTGGCGAAGACGCTCCAGGCGATCGCCGGCTTCCTGCCCGACCCGGTCCAGCGCTGGATGATGGAGAAGGCGGGCGTCGACCGGCTGAGCGCCCTGCACGCTGCGATCGAGCTGGTCCGGCGCGGCGGCACGATCTCGATCATCGGCGTCTATGGGGGCATGGCCGACCCGCTGCCGATGATGACGCTCTTCGACAAGCAGATTCAGCTCCGCATGGGCCAGGCGAACGTCAAGCGCTGGGTGCCGGAGATCATGCCGCTCCTGATGGACGGCGATCCGCTCGGCACCGACGGCTTCGCGAGCCACCACCTTCCGCTGGACTCGGCGCCCGAGGCGTACGAGAAGTTCCAGCGCAAGGAGGACGGCTACGTGAAGGTGCTGCTCCGGCCCTGAACGAAGGCGAGGGGCCCCTCGGGGCAACGGGAGCCCCTCGCGATCCGCTCTCCCGCGGCCCTGGCGGCGGTCGGCGGAACCTCGTCGTGTCGAGACGACGCTACGCCGCTCGGTGCGCCGCGTGGGCTACGCGCCGGTGCGATTCCGGTGTCGGTCCGGTGACGGCTACGAGCGCGGCTCGCCGCCGCCGTAGCCCTCGACCGCGTCGCCGAGGTTGAACAGCCCGCCGAAGCGGCGCTCACCCGGCTTCGCGACGTCGTAGATCCCGACCTGGCCCTCGTCCGGGTAGACGCTGACGTTCGGCGCGTTCTGCTCGCTGAACATGAGCAGGCGCACGGGCTGCGCCGAGCGGTTCTCGTACCCGTGGACGCCGTCCTCCCCGCGCGGGAACGCACGGACCTCGCCCTCGGCCACGTCCTCCCAGCCGTCCGCCGTCCGCAGCGCGACCGTCCCTTCGAGGACGACGAGCAGCTCCTCCCGCTGCAGGTGGTAGTGGAAGTGCATGCCGGCCCCGGGCGGGAGCTCGTAGACCGTCAGCCCGAGGTGCTCGGCGCCCGCCTGCTCGGCGAGCCGGGCCCGCCGGTAGCCGTCCCCCTCGTGGAGGTCGTCCGTCCGGATGTTCGGCACGCGGCCAGTCTAGGGTCGACGGGTCTGCGCGAGCAGGGCGTCCGTCGGCACCCAGTACGCGGTGCGGGCGGCCGGTTGCGCGCTCAGCGGCGCGAGGTGGTCGGCGATGAACTGGCCGTGCGAGTGGGCGACGTCGATCCGGATCTGCTTGCCGGGGAAGCCCGCGTCGCGGAGCCGGTGCAGGAGCAGCGTGGCGCCGTCCACCGCGTGCGGATCCTTGTCGCTGACGATCAGCGCGACGATCGTCTTCGGCTGGATCGGGCGCAGGTCGACGATGCGGGAGGTCTCGCCGTAAGGAACGGGGTTGACCGTCTCGATCGCGTCGGGCACGGGCAATCGGTGCCGGGCTGCGACGGCCGCGTACTCCACCGCGAGGGCCGCCCCGCGCGAGTAGCCGAGCGCGATCACGGGCACGCCGCTCAGCCCGAGCCGCCTGGCCGCCGTCCGGATGCCCGCCACGGCCGGATCGAGCACCGACTGGCTGTAGACCACCTCGTAGCGCGGGTAGATCACGGCCGCCCCGTGCGCGACCAGGTGGTCGATCCACGGGCGGTGGTTCTCCGGCGTCGCCTCGACGGCGCCGCCCTGGCCGTGGAAGAAGATCACCAGGCGCTTCGGCCGCCCGGCCGGGCGGAAGAGCCAGTAGCCGTCGGCCGCCTCGGTGTGCGCCGACTCGATCGTCTCCGTCGTCGGGTACGAGGCGCCGCCTCCTCCGCAGCCGGCCGCCAGGAGGAGCGCAGCGAGCACGACCGGGGTCAGCGCCGCTCTCACCTGCCTGCTGCGACGCCGAAGCGGGCGAGTCGGTTAGGCGTCGCCCGCTTCGTTCGGCTCTTCGGCCTCGCCCTCGGCTGCGGGCTCGACCGCGGCCGCGACCGCTTCGTCCGGCGTCTCTCCAGCCTCGCGTGCAGCGGCCCGCTCGGCGGCGGCCTCCTGCTTCCGTAGCCGCTTGAGCGTGCGTTTCTCCTCGACCGCACGCTCGCGGTTCCGCTTGGCGATTGTCTGCTGCTTCTTGCGGCTCGCCATCAGCCGGCCAGCTCGACCACGTTGCGAGCCTCCGGCCCCTTCTCGCCTTCGGCCGGCTCGAACTCGACCTTCGCGCCCTCGGCGAGCGACTTGTAGCCCTCGCCGGAGATCGCGCTGTGGTGGACGAAGAAGTCCTTGCCCGGCTCGTCGGGGGTGATGAACCCGTACCCCTTCGAGTCGTTGAACCACTTCACGGTTCCTGTCGCCATGAATACACCTCCTTCTACCTCTGAGAACGAGTAGATGGGGGCGTTCGCCGACCAGATACGCGCTCTGTGGACGACGCAGCCTAGCCGTCTCGCGGCGCGAGGGGGAGCGTGAAGGCCACGCGCGCCCCGCCGCCGGTGCGGTTCTCCGCCCAAATCTGGCCGCCGTGCGCCTGCACGAGCCCCTTCGCGATCGCCAGCCCGAGGCCCGCGCCGCCGCTGGAACGGGCGCGCGATTCGTCCGCGCGCCAGAAGCGCTCGAACATCCGCTGCGGCGCTCCCGGAGCGAGCCCGTGTCCGGTGTCCTCGACCGCGACGACCACGTGGTCGGTGTCGGGCTGGACGACCACGGAGACGGCGCTGTTCCGCGGCGAGTGGCGGACCGCGTTCGCGAGCAGGTTCATCAGGACACGCTCGACCTTGTCGGGAGCGATGCGCACGATCGCCTCCCCGCTGGCGGCGAGCTTGACGCCGCGGGCCTTGGCCTCCGGGTCGACGGAGCTCACGCAGCGTGCGACGAGCGCGCCGAGCGGCTCGTCCCGCAGCTCGAGGCTGAGCGCGCCCGCGTCGATCCGCGCCAGCTCGAAGAGGTCGTCCACCAGCCGGGAGAGGATCTCGGTCTGGGCCCGGATCGCCTCGAGGTATTCGGCGGGCTCGGCGAGGTCGTCCTCGAGCGCCTCGGTCATCGCGCGCAAGGACGCGAGCGGCGTGCGCAGGTCGTGGCTCGCCCAGGCGACGAGCTCGCGCCGCGCATCGAAGAGCTGCTCGAGGCTCGCGGCCATCTCGTTGAACGATGCGCTGAGCTCCCGGAGCTCGCGCGGGCCCTGCTCGGGCGCCCGCGCGCTGAGGTCGCCGCCGGCCAGGCTCTTCGACGCCGCCCGAAGGGACGCGAGCGGCCGGAGGATCCGGCGGCCGAGCAGGAGCGCTCCGACGAGCGCGACGAGCGCCGAGCTCGCGGCGGCGACGACGATGACCGCGAACTCGTGCGGTTTCAGCATCACGACGCCCGATGCGAGGATCGCCGCGACCGGCACGCAGACCGCGACGAGCGCGAGGGCCGCGAGCTGAGCGCGGACGCTCATGCCCGCAACCGGTAGCCGACGCCCCAGACCGTCTCGAGCAGCTGCGGCTGCGACGGATCCTCCTCGACCTTCTCGCGGAGCCGCCGCACGTGCACCGTGACGGTGCCGGTGTCGAGCGCGGCCGAGTAGCCCCACACGCGGTGCATCAGCTGATCGCGCGAGAAGGCGCGGTTCGGGTTCGAGGCGAGGAACCAGAGCAGATCGAACTCCTTTGCGGTGAGGCTCAGCAACTCGCCGTCCCGGCGGGCCTCGCGCCTCGCGGAGTCGAGCTCCAGCGGCCCGGCCGACACGCGCTCTCGCGGCGGCCGCTCGTGCCGCGCGCGCCGCAGGACGGTCTTCACGCGTGTCGCCAGCTCCCGCGGCGAGAACGGCTTCGTCACGTAGTCGTCGGCGCCGAGCTCGAGCCCCACGATGCAGTCGCTCTCCTCGACGCGCGCGGTCACGAGGATCACCGGCAGGTCGGAGGTCGAGCGGATCCAGCGGCAGAGCTCGAGCCCGTCGGTCCGGC
Source organism: Gaiellaceae bacterium (assembly GCA_036518855.1). Taxonomy (GTDB): domain Bacteria; phylum Actinomycetota; class Thermoleophilia; order Gaiellales; family Gaiellaceae; genus AC-32. Next base: position 4,021 of record DATDMJ010000026.1, read on the forward strand.
CGGGAAGCATCACGTCGAGCAGGACGAGGTTCGGCGGGTCTCGCTCGATCAGCCCGCGCGCGGTCTCGCCGTCCCCGGCGGTGACGACGCGGTGGCCGTCCCGCTCGAGGTACCGCGAGACGACGTCGCGCACCATCGGCTCGTCGTCGACCACGAGAACGGTCGTCATAGCGTCAAGTCTCCCCACACGAAACCCGTATCCGCATTACGAGTCCGTTAAATCTGCGGATCGAGTTACGGAATTCGTAAGCGCGCCCGAGCGCCGGCCTGCCTAGCGTGGAGCGGGTTCATCCATCGAGAGGAGGCCCATGTGATTCGCCCAGCCCTAGCCGTTTTCGCTGTGCTCGCGCTGATCGGTGCGCAGTCAGCTTCCGCCCACGGCCACCACCCCGGCAGCCGCGGTGTCATCTTCGTTCAGACGAACGAGCCCGGCGGCAACAAGATCGACGTCTTCAACCGCGGGGACGACGGACGCCTCAGCCTCGCCGCCGCGTACCCCACCGGCGGGCTCGGCGGTGTCGCGGCGCCGGGGACGGAGTCCGACCATCTCGCCTCGCAGGGCTCGCTCGCCCTGACCGCGGACGGCAGGACGCTGATCGCCGTCAACGCGGGCAGCGACAACGTGACGTCGTTCCGCGTGCACGGCGACCGCCTGCAGCTCAGGAGCATCGTCTCCTCGGGCGGGGAGTTCCCCGCGAGCGTCACGGTGCGCGGCGGGCTCGTGTACGTGCTCGACTCGGGCGGTACCGGGGTCGTGCAGGGCTTCTGGCTCCGCGGCTCGCACCTCGTGCCGATCGCCGGCTCGGCGCGGTCGCTCGGGCTCGCGAACGGCGATCCGCCGAACTTCCTGACGTCGCCCGGCCAGGTCGGCTTCACGCCTGACGGTCGGCAGCTGCTCGTGACGACCAAGGCCAGCACCAGCTCGATCGACGCCTTCCAGGTTCGGCCCGACGGGCGGCTCTCCGCGACGCCGGTCGTGAACCCGTCGGCGACGCCCGTGCCGTTCGCGTTCACCTTCGGCTCCGGCCGGCTCGTGGACGGCGAGGCCGGCGCCAGCTCGCTGACGACGTACGCGGTCGGCTCGGGCGGGGCCCTGAGCGATCCCCGCTCGCAGAGCGACGGTCAGGCCGCGCTCTGCTGGGTCCTGCGCGTCGGCGACGTCTACTTCGTCTCGAACACGGGCTCGAACAACGTCAGCTCGTTCAGCGTCGACGCCTCCGGGCAGCCCTCGCTGCTGCAGGCCGTCGCGGCCACGACGAACCCGGGCCCGATCGACCAGGCCGCGTCCGGCGGCTACCTGTACGTCGAGACCGGCACGAACGGGACCGTCGACGAGTTCGCCGTCAACGCGGACGGAACCCTCAGCTCGATCGGCACGGTCGCAGGCCTACCGCCGGGCCTCGAGGGCATCGCCGCTTCGTAGCTTCCCTCCCGCGGCCGGGGCTCGCTTCCTGCGGGCCCCGGCCCCGACCTGCCAGGCGGCCGTGACCAGGGCCGAAGCGGTCAGGACGAGCGCGACGGCGCCCACGGACGCCGAGAGCGAGAAGCGCAGGTCGAGCAGGCCGGTCGCGATCACCGAGCTCGCGACGAGAAAGTAGATGCAGGCGATGAACGCGGCCGTCACTTCGCCGCGCCGCTCCTCGGGCGCGAGGTCGTTCAGCTCCTCCTGCGCGTTGAGGAAGCCGAGGCCGTGGCCGATCCCCGCCGCGACGGCCCCCGCGAGCAGGAGCGCGAGCGAGCCAAGCGGCGCCGCGAGGACGAGCGCGACGAGCCCGGCAGCCAGCACGGCCAGCCCGGCCGCCTGGCCGAGCTGCGGCGACGGATGCCGCCGCTGGGCAACGACCTGGGTAGCCGCCCAGGTCAGCAGGGCGAGCGCCGCGACCGCCGCGAGGAGCGCCAGGTTCTTCGTCCCGAGGAAGCCGCGAGCGTAGGACGGCACGATCGAGAGGAAGAGCGCCACCGTCGCCCACACCGTCGCCGCCGTCACGCTGACGCGGGCGAATGCGCTGCGGATCTCCCTCGGCACGCGCGGCAGCTGGATCCGCCACGGCTCGGTCCCGCCAGCGGGCTCCTGCAGCGTGAGCGTCGCGAGCCCCGCTGCGACCGTCAGCGCGAGACCCACGAAGAACGGCAGCCGCAACGGCTCCGGCGCCCACTGCCCGAGCACGCCGGCGAGCAACGGCCCGGCGGCGCTTCCGCCCGCCTGGGCGAGCCCCGCGAACATCGCGGCGCGGCGCCGGTCGCCACGCGGGTCGAGCTCGACGAGCGCAAGGGTGGCGGCTCCGCTGATCGTCCCGACGGCGAGCCCTTGCAGGGCCCTCGCGCCGTAGAGCCATCCCGTCCCCTGCGCGAACGCGAAGAGCACGAGCGCGACGCAGGCGATGCCGAGCCCCGCGAGCATCACGGGCCGGCGCCCGAACCGGTCGGAGAGCCGCCCGAAGAGGATCAAGCTCGGCACGAGCACGACCGCGTAGGTCGCGAAGATCAGCGTGAGCACGAGGTTCGAGAAGCCGAAGCGCTCCGCGTAGCGGGCAGCCATGCAGGACGGCTTCCGCGAACGACGCAAAGAGAAACGCAGGCCACCGCGCTCCGCCGTTGCCATTCTTGCGATGCGGCTGCAAGGTCTGGGAGAGGCGCGCGCTAGCGACGCATTAGCGGCAGGCGCGACCGCCGACACGTACGCCGTGTTGGGCGCTTGGCGCGCTAGGCGAAATGCCGCGCGAGCCAGTCGCGCATCCGGTTCCATGCGTCGATCTGGTGCTCGCGCTCGGTCCAGCCGTGGCCTTCGCGCGGATAGACGACGAGCTCCGTCTCGCAGCCGGCCTCGACGAGCGCGTTGTAGAGCTCGAAGGCCTGAGGCAGTGGCGTGCAGAGGTCGTCCTCGCCGTGGATGATCAGCGTCGGCGTCCGGCACTTGGCCGCGTGGTAGACGGGCGAGCGACGCGTGTAGTCGCCGGCCGCGTCGTACGGGTCGGCCTGCAGGAAGAGCTTGTCGAACTGCCCGATGTTGGTCGTGTTGTGGAAGCTGAGCCAGTCGGTGACCACGGCGTACGGAATCGCGGCGGCGAAGCGGTCGGTCTGCGTCACCGCCCACGAGGACATGAACCCGCCGTAGCTGCCGCCGGCGATCGCGACGCGCTTGTCGTCGACCACGCCGTCGCGGACGAGCGCGTCGATCCCGGTGAGGATGTCCTGCAGGTCGCCGCCGCCCATGTCGCCGAGGTTCGCCTCCGCGAACTCCGCGCCGCGGCCGACGCTGCCGCGTACGTTGGGAAGCAAGACGCCGTACCCCTCGCCCGCGAGCAGGTGCGCGATCCCGTAGACCGGCGCGAACGCCCAGTTCCAGCACGCCGTCGGTCCGCCGTGGACGATCACCACCAGCGGCACCGGCCCGTTCGCACGCCCGTGCGGCAGGGCGAGGAGGCCCTCGATCTCGAGCCCGTCGAACGACTCCCAGCGGTAGGCCTGCCACTCCAGCGTCCGCAGCTTCGGCGCGAGCTCGGCATTCAGCGACGTCAGGGTGCGCGAGGTGCCGTTCTCCCAGAGCACGATCTCGGGCGGGTCTTCTGCGCTCTCGCACGCGGCCGCCACGCGCGAGGCGCCGGCGGCGACCCGCGGGCCGTAGCGAGGCCCGATCGTCACGTCCCCGCCCGCGAGCTCTTCGTACTTCCCGTCGAGCGATAGCCGACCCGCGAACGTCCCGGCCCCGCGCCAGCCTGCGACCCACAGGGTTTCCTCGTCCGCGAAGTCGATCCAGGTCGCGTGCAGCTCGGGCGCGACCGGCCCCTCGCCGAGCACCTGCACGGCCCCCGTGACGACCCCGCGGTCCGAGCTGAAGCCCTCGACGAACGCCACCCGTCCTCCGGGCGAGATCCGCGGTGCCTGGAGCTGCCATTTCGGCGTGTGCACGCGCTCGACCGAGCGCGCCTCGAGGTCGATCAGCCCGAGCCAGGCGTCGTACCAGGCGCTCTCGGAGGGCTCGTCCGTGCAGACGGCCACCGCCCGCTCGCCGGCCCAGCCGAACTCGAAGACGTTCACGCCGTCGGGCGTCACGTCCCGCGTCTCGCCCGAGCCCGTGTCGACGAGCCACAGCCGCCGCCAGAACTGCGCCGGCCGGAAGACCTTCGGATCCTGTGGCCCGGCCTCTGCCTCCTGGATCTTCGTCGCGCTTTCAGCCCCGGCCCGGTCTGCACCGAGGTCGGCCGCGAGCACGAGGAGCCGAGCGCCGTCCGGCGACCACCGGATGTCCTCGACCGAGCCGGGGATCTCGCCGAGCTCGGCTCCGTCCACCCAGAGCGAGAGCCGGCCATCGTGTCCCTGGTCAGAGGCGTAGGCCAACCGAGAGCCGTCCGGCGAGAAGCACGGCAGCGACCCGGCCTCGCCCGCACGAAGCTCGCCGTCGACGTCGCCGGCCCAGAGCCGAGACTCGATCCGCTTCCCCTGTTCCCGGTAGACGCGCGAGACCGAGAAGGCGATCCGCGAGCCGTCAGGCGAGAGTGTGACCTCCGATGGACGCAGCAGCTCCAGCAGCAGCTCGGGCGTAACGCTCACGGGCGCGACCGTCGTGTCCATGGGAAGAGCGATGCTAGGCGGTTTCCCGTCCGAGCGCAGAGGAATGAGGGGGCATGGCCTTTCGGCTCGCCTTCAGGCTCTGCTTCGTGCTGATGCTCGCGAGCGCCGCTGTCGCGGCGCGCCTCGCGAAGGACTTCCGCATCCTCGGAGAGGCCCGCGAGCGAGTCGGCCCGCTCACCGTGGTGCTACAGCTGCCGGTGGTCGCCGGCTGGCTGCTGGCGCGGCCGATCTCACTCGCGGCGTTCTCCGCGTGCTGCGCGCTAGCTCCTAGGTTGCAAGCGCCTTCTGCTTGATGGCGTCGTACTCCGCGTTGCTGATCGCCCCGCTGTCGAGGAGCTGTTTGGCCTTCGCGATCTGCTCGGCGGGGTCGGACTGTGCCGCGACGGACCGGATGTAGTCGTCCGTCTGCGCCTGGGCCTGCTGCACGTCCTTGACGTTCCGCTCTGCCATGCCCTTGCTCTCGGCGATCAGATACACCAGGACGCCGAGGAACGGCACGATGATCACGAAGATGATCCAGACGGCCTTCATCCAGCCGGACGTGTCGTGCCGCCGGAAGAGATCTGCGAAGACCGTGATCAGGAGCCAGAACCAGATCACCCACGCGAAGAAGACGAGCATCGTCCACATCACGTCGAGAAACGGGTAGCTCGATGCGAGCACGTAAACCCTCCTTTTACGTCGTGAGACTCAAGCCTTCCGCGTCGAGCGGCTGAGCGTTTCGTCCCAGTGGGATGAACCGAGCCAATCGGAAACGGCGGTCTCGACGGCCTTGACGCTTCGCAGCGAGTGGTTGCCGGGGACGAGGACGACCTTCCGGTTGCGTGTCTTTGGCGGGATACCGAACGGGTCGCGCTCGCCCTGGACGACGAGCGTCGGGACCTGGACGGCATCGAGCTCCGCGAGACGGCTCTTCTCGGGCCGGCCCGGCGGGTGGACGGGGAATGCGAGGCAGAGGACCGCCACGGCTCGCGTCTCGGCGGCGGTGCGGCAGGCGACACGCGCGCCCGCCGAGCGGCCGCCGGCGATCAGCGGGAGGCCCTCGAACAGCTGCCCGGCGACCGCGACCCACGCCTCGTCGAGCTGGCGCGCGGGCGCCTGGCTGCGCCGGCCGGCGACGCGGTAGGGCTGCTCGACCAGGGCCACGCTGAAGCCTGCGGCGTTGGCTGCGTTCGCCGCGCTCTGGAGATCGGGCGCCTGGATCCCGCCGCCGGCCCCGTGCCCGAGCAAGACCGCACCGCGCGGCGAGTCGACCGGCTGGAGGTGGGCCCGCGCAGGCCCGTGCGGCGTGTCGAGCTTGGCGATCGCGCGAGCGTAACTAGGCGAGCCGTCGGTCGAGGAGCTCGACCAGTGAGCGAACCTCGCGCTCCGCCCCCGTTTCCTTCCCGACCCCGATCACGTCCGCACCCGCCGCTTGTCCTGCGGCGACGCCCGCTGCGCTCTGCGTGAAGATCACGGTGGCCTCCGGTTTCGCATCAAGGCGCCGGCAGGCGGCGAGCACGACATCCGGCGCCGGCCGTGAGCTCAGGTGCTCGCGCCGCATGACGCCGGCGTCGACTCGCGCCTCGAGGAGCGCCGACAGCCCTGCGAGGTCGAGGAGCGCCGCGGTGTTCGCGCTTGCCGAGAGGACGCCCCGGGCGAGCCCGGCGTGACCGGCCGCCTCGAGGGAGCGGCGCGCACCCGGAAGCGCCGTCGAGCCGCGCGTGTGCAGCTCGCGCTTGAGCACGTC
>DATDMJ010000027.1:0-14649 GCA_036518855.1 Gaiellaceae bacterium
CGAGGTCGCCGGAGGCGAGCGACGCGACGAGCTCGCGCGCGCTCGTGTCCGCGAGCTCCTCGAGGACGACGAGCGAGGGGTTCGCCTGCGGCGTCGACCACGACGAGCGGGTCTCGAGCAGCTCCGGGCGGGCGAGGCAGAGGATGAACACGGGCGCCGCCGCGCAGAACGAGACGAGGTACTCGAGCAGGTCCAGCAGCAGCGGCTCGGCCCAGTGGACGTCCTCGACGACAGCCACGAGCGGACGGTCTTCCGCAACCGCCTCGAACAGCCGCCTGACCGCCCAGAAGGTCTCCTCGGCCGGTGCGGTCTCCTCCGAGAGCCCCACCGTCGCGCGGAGCCGGCGGGCCACGAGCTCGGCCTCGTCGCCGTCCGCGATCAGCTCGGAGATTCGCGCGTTCGGGTCGTCGCCCGCGAGCTGCTTGACGATCTCGACCAGGGCGCGGTAGGTGATGCCCTCGCCGTACGAGAGGCAGCGGCCGACCGCGACCGTCGCGGACGCGCGGGCCTCCGCGACGAACTCCCTCGCCAGCCGCGTCTTCCCGATTCCGGCTGGCCCGGCGACGGTGCACAGCCGGCAGACCCGGTCGTCGCGCGCGCGGGCGAACGCCTCGCGTAACGCCTCCAGCTCAACGTGACGCCCGACGAACGGGGTCGAGATCGTCGGCCACTCCTCGTCCGCAGGCAGCTCGAGCAGCCGCCAGGCGCGTTCCTTCGACGTCCGTCCCTTCAGGGCGAGCGGTTGCAGCGCCTCCGCCCGAACGTGCGGCTCGACGAGGCGGTAGGTGCGCTCGCCGAGGAGGATCTCGTTTCCGTCTGCGAGCTCTTCGAGCCGGGCGGCGACGTTCACCGAGTCGCCGACCGCGTACGCCTCGCGCTGCGAGCCGGCCGCCACGAAGACATCGCCCGTGTTCACGCCCAGCCTCACGGCGAAGTCGACGCCCCTCGTCCGCTTGACCTCCGCGCCCAGCTCGACGGCGGCATCTCGCAGCTCGACTGCGGCCCGCACCGCGCGGAGCGCATCGTCCTCGTGGAGGTCGGTCAGGCCGAAGAAGCCGACGATCGCGTCGCCGATGAACTTCTCGACCTCGCCGCCGTGGCGCTCGAGCACGGCCGTGGCGATCTTCGAGTAGCGATCCAGCACGCCATGGACCAGCTCCGGGTCGAACTGCTCGGCCAGGGCGGTCGAGTCGACGACATCGGCGAAGACGACCGTGGCCGGCCGGCGGGCTCGAAGCGGCTCCTCGGCAAGCGTGAGCTCGACCGGCGGTGGCTCGGGGACGCTCAGCTCCAGGTCCGGGTCGTGCGCCAGCATCCTGCGCTCGAGCTCCCGCAGCTCCTCGCCCGGTTCCAGGCCGAGCTCGTCGGCGAGGAGGGTCCGCGTCTCGCGGTAGACCTCGAGGGCGTCCGACTGCCGCCCGGCCCGGTAGAGCGCGAGCATCAGGTGGCCCCGCAGGCGCTCGCGAAACGGATGCTCGGCCACGAGCGGCTGCAGCTCGGCAACCACCTCGCGCGCCCGGCCGCTGGCGAGGTCGGCCTCGATGCGGTCTTCCAGGGCGTGGAGGCGCATCTCCTCGAGTCGCTCGGCCTCGCGGCGGAGCGGCTCGGAGCTCAGACCCGAGAGCGCGGGGCCGCGCCAGAGCGCAAGCGCGTCGCGCAGGAGCTGCGCCGAGCGGGCGAAGTCGCCCGCTGCCAGCGCCGCTCTCCCGTCGCCCGCGATTTGCTCGAACTGCGCGAGGTCGAGCTCGTCGCCGTCCAGCATGAGGGCGTAGCCGCCCGGCCTGCTCTCGATCGCGCGGGGCTCCAGCTCGTGTCGAAGCCGCGAGACGTACACCTGGACGGTCTTGGCCGCCGTTTGCGGAGGCTTCTCCCAGAGCTCGTCCACCAGCCGCTCGAGCGGGACCGTCCGCCCGGCGCGGAGGAGGAGGGACGCGAGCACGGTCTGCTGCCGTGCGCCGCCGAGCGGAAGCCGATGCCCGCTGCGGTCGAGCACCTCCAGCGACCCCAGGACCCGGTACTCCATAGCTTCTCCCGGCCGTTGCCCTGAGCCGACCGTACCATCGCCAACAGGCCGCTTCTACACTTCGACCATGCCGCAGGACGGGAGTAGGCCGTTCGTCATCGCCCACATCTCCGACATTCACTGCGGAGGGCCCGACTTCGTCCCGAACCTGATCGAGCGGGCGATCATCGAGATCAACGACCTCCAGCCGGACATCGTCATCTGCTCCGGCGACCTGACGACCTTCGGCTTCAAGCACGAGTACGCGATGGCGCGGGAGTACCTGAACCGGATCGAGTGCGAGTCCGTCGTCGTGATCCCGGGCAACCACGACTCGCGCAACGTCGGCTACGTCCACTTCGAGGACATGTTCGGAGACCGGAATTCGGTGCTCCGCTGCAACGGCGTGACCGTGGTTGCCGTCGACTCGACCGAGCCCGACCTCGACCACGGCCAGATCGGCCGCGGTCGCTACCGCTGGATCGAGGAGCAGTTCGCCGACTGCGAGCCCGACGAGCTGCGGATCTTCGTCCTTCACCACCATCTGCTGCCCGTCCCCGGAACGGGGCGCGAGCGCAACGTGGTCTACGACGCGGGCGACTGCATCGAGTGCCTGCAGCGCGCGGGCGTCGATCTCGTGCTCTCCGGGCACAAGCACGTTCCCTATGCCTGGCGGCTCGAGAACCTCTTCGTCGTGAACGCGGGCACGGTCTCGTCGCGGCGGCTGCGCGGAAAGACGCGGCCCTGTTACAACGTGATCGAGATCGCCGAGCGCCACGTCGACGTGTGGCGCAAGTACCCGTTCCACGGCGAGGAGCGGATCATCCAGTTCTCGACGGAGACGCTGGCCTTCGAGAAGTACACGGCGCGGATCGAGGACGAGGTGACCTCGCGCAAGTGAGAGCCCTGGCGGTCATCGACGGCGAGCACTATGCGCCGGTCGTACGGGACGCGCTCGCCGAGCTCCCGTACGACTTCGTGGGCGCGTGGCTCGCGGGGGGCACCGAGAAGCTCGTGGGCGGGGAGGACTACGGGGTGCCGGTCGTGCGGGATCTCGAGGCGGCGATCGCGGAGCACGGGCCGGAGCTCGTCGTCGACCTCTCCGACGAGCCGGTGCTCGGGCCGCGGGAGCGATTCCGCGTCGCCTCGCGGGTCCTGGCCGCCGGGCTCCCGTACGTCGGGCCGGACTTCCGCTTCGACCCGCCCGAGCTCGCGCCGTTCCCGTTGCCTTCCCTCGCGGTGATCGGGACCGGCAAGCGGGTCGGCAAGACCGCCGTCACGGGCCATCTGGCCCGGTTGCTGGCGCGGGATCGCGACCTCGTCGTCGTGGCGATGGGGCGCGGGGGCCCGCCGGAACCGGAGCTCGCCGAGGTGCGGCCGACGCTCGAGCGGCTGCTGGAGCTCTCGCGGGAGGGGCGCCACGCGGCGTCCGACTACCTCGAGACCGCGGCGCTCGCGGGTGTGGTCACGGTCGGCTGCCGTCGAGCGGGAGGCGGCTTCGCGGGCGCTCCGGGTGCATCGAACGTCCTGCAGGGCGGGGCGCTCGCTGCGGAGCGGGAGCCCGACCTCGTGCTCTTCGACGGCAGCGGCGCGGCAATCCCGCCCGTCGACGTGGATGCGCGTGTGCTCGTGACGAGCTCTGCCCAGCCAATCGAGGTGGTGACCGGCTACCTGAACGCCTTCCGGATCCTGATCTCCGACCTCGTCGTCGTGACCGGCGGTGCGAGCGAGCCGCTGCTCGAGGCGATCGCCGAGGTGAAGGACGTGCCCGTTGTGCCGGTGGAGCTGCGGCCGCGGCCGGTCGAGCCCGTCGCCGGCCGGCGCGTCGCGTACTTCTCCACCGCTCCGGCCGCGGTGCACGACACGCTCGCGGCGCACCTGGCCGAGCGGCACGGGGCGGATGTCACGCACGTCTCCGGCAACCTCGCCCGCCGGGAGGCCCTCCGCGCCGACCTGGAGCAGGCCGACGCCGACGTGTACCTCGTCGAGATCAAGGCCGCCGCGGTCGACGTCGTCGCCGAGACCGCACTCGAGCGCGGGCGAGAGCTCGTCTTCGCTGACAACGAGCTCGTCGGCGGCAACCTCGACGAGCAGGTGCTCGCCCTGGTCAAGGAGCCCGTCGCGCAATGAGCGACCGCCGCTACCGGCAGCCGCTGCCGCTCGGCGGCGAGGACGGCCTGCCCTTCTCCAAGGGCCTGATGGCCCGCTCGCTCATCGCGGCAGGCCTCTCGGCCGACCGGGCCTACGAGCTCGCGATCGCGATCGAGCAGGACCTCACCGCCAGCGAACGGCAGTCCACGACGCTGGAGCGGATCGAGGAGGTTGCGCTCGAGCGGCTCGGCCAGGAGGCCGGCGCGACGGCGATGCAGCGCCTGCGCCAGTACCGCGCCCTCTACGAGCTCGACCTGCCGCTGATCCTGCTCGTCGGCGGCGCGACGGGAACGGGGAAGTCCACGGTCGCGACCGACGTCGCCTACCGGCTCGGGATCACGCGAGTCACGTCGACCGACTTCGTCCGCCAGACGATGCGCGCCTTCTTCTCGCGCGAGTTCATGCCGGCGATCCACCACTCCAGCTTCGAGGCCGGGCGCGCGACTGCGGGTGACGACCACGAGGGCAACCAGGCCGTGATCGACGGCTTCATGGAGCAGACGCGTGAGGTCATCGTCGGTGTCCGCGCCTCGATCGACCGCGCGCTGGAGGAGGGCTGGTCGATGGTGCTCGAGGGCGTGCACCTCGTGCCCGGGATGCTCCCGAAGGAGATCGAGGGCGCGCTGGTCGTCGAGTGCGTGCTCGCGATCGACGACGCCGAGGCCCACGCGAGCCATTTCTGGATCCGCGACACCGACTCCGACGGCGTGCGCCCGTACGAGAAGTACCTCGACTGCTTCGACGACATCCGGCTGATCCAGACCTACATCCTGGGCCGCGCGCGCAAGCACGGCGTGCCCGTGATCGAGAACGGGAACATCGAGGCCGCGATCGGCGAGGTCATGGAGCTCGTCCTGACCGCGGCGGCTCCCACCCCGGTGCGGTCGTGACGCAGACCGAGCCGGAACGGACGGTGGAGGCGGCCGGGCCCGAAAGCCGGTTCTGCCTCTGCGAGAGCTATGCGCGCGTCACCGAGCGGGCCGCGCTCGCCGGTGCGCGCTGGCTGGGGCGAGCCGACCAGCAGGCCGCGGAGGACGACGCGGCGACGGCGATGCGGATCGCGCTCGACCAGCTGCCGATCTGCGGCCGCGTGGTGATCGGCGCCGGCGGCGAAAGCGAGCAGCTCGGAGTGGGGGACACGATCGGCTCCGGCGGCGCCGAGGCCGACCTCGCGCTCGATCCGCTGGAGGGCCGCGGCGTGGTCGCGCGCGGAGGCTACGGGGCGATGTCGATGGTCGCGGTCGGCGAGCCCGGCTCGTTCCAGACGCTGCCCGACATGTACATGCGCAAGATGGCCATCGGGCCCAAGGCGCGCGGCGCGATCGACCTCCGCAAGCCCGTGGGCGACAACATCCGCGCCATCGCGGACGCCTTCGGGCGGATGGTCAACGACGTGACGACGATCGTGCTCGACCGGCCGCGCCACCACGACCTGATCGAGGAGATCCGAGCGGCCGGCGCCCGGATCAAGCTGATCCAGGACGGCGACGTGACCGCGTCGATCTCCGCAGCCGTGCGCGGGACGAACGACCACCTGGCGATCGGGATCGGCGGGACGCGCCAGGCGGTGCTCTCGGCGGCCGCGCTGCGCTGCCTCGGCGGCGAGCTGCAGGCGCAGCTCTGGCCCACGTCACGGCGCGAGGTCGCGGCAGCGCAGGAGGCCGGAGTGGAGGACCTCGAGCGCGTCTTCACGACCGAGGACCTCGCGCCGGGCGAGGTGATCGTCGTGGCCACCGGCGTGTCGAACGGCGACCTGCTTCGCGGCGTGCGCTTCCAGGCAGACAGCGCATGGACGCACTCGCTCGTCATGTGCACGCGCTGCAACTGGGTGCGCTTCGTCGACGGGATCCACTTCTTCGCGCGGGAGCGCCGCGAGGAAGTCCGCCTGCCGCGCTACTGATGGCATTGCAGGGGAGCTGCCTCTGCGGCGGGGTGCGCTTCGAGGTCGACCTGCCCTTCCGCCGGGCGAACCACTGCCACTGCTCGCTGTGCCGCAAGCACTCCGGCGCCTTCGGCGAGACGCAGGGGCGCGTGCCGCGGGAGCAGTTCCGGCTGCTTGCAGGAGAGGAGCTGATCCGTGTCTACGAGCCGGAGGACGGGACCGCCGTGAAGGCCTTCTGTTCCGTCTGCGGCTCGTCGCTCTTCGGCGCGTACTGGCCCGAGGGCGACGAGATCTCGATCCGGCTCGGATCGCTCGACGGCGATCCGGGGATCCGGCCGCAGTACCACTCGTGGGTCGACTCCCGCGCGCCGTGGGACGAGATCCCGGACGACGGGCTGCCTCGTTACCCCGGGGCGCCTACTTGAGGCTCAGAGCGACGACCCGCCCGTGGCCTTTCAGGTCGACCGCCCAGGCGATCCGCTTCCGCTCGATGGAGAGCCCGATCGGCGTCCCGCGGGCTTTCCAGACCAGCTTCGGAGCTCCGCGGGCGAGTAGGTAGATCTTGCTCCCGACCCGATAGACGACTCCCGCGCTGCTGAGGCCGAGCCCGGACGCGGTGGCCCTGGGGACGGGCGTTGTAGAGACGAGCGTGCCGTTCCTCGGGTAGTAGCGCTCGAGCGCCTTCGTGCCGTCCGGTCGCTCCACGAGCACGGCCAGCCGGCTGACGTCGAGAGCGATCGCCCTGACCGATCCGCGAGGCGTGACGCTGCTGACCAGCTCGACCTGGCGGTCGAAGCGATAGACCTGCACCGGCCCGTCTTCCGCCACTCGTGGCGCATCGCCAAAGTCGGTGAACAGCGGCGAGGCAGCAGGCGCGACGGCGAGCTGATGACCGGAGAAGGCGAGCAAGATCGGTGCGGGGATGCCGCTGATCGGAGGTTGTGAGAACTGCCCGGTGACGAAGCTGACACCACCGCCGAGTACGTCGAGCTCCTGACAATTGGGGTACGGGGGCTTGCAGTACTCCCAGGTTTGTCCGTAGACGAGCGTTGGCCCGTCGCCGGCAGCACCGCCGAGAAACGCGCCGTCCCCAGGGTCAGGAGGGAAGGCGCCGATGAGCAGGTCGACCTGTGTCGCGGTCCCGCCGAGCGCGGACGCCCAGAGCGACGTCTCCGGGCTCGTGCCGCCCTCGAACTTCGTCCAGAGCGCGCGCGTGTCTGCGAGAGCCAGGACCGGCCTCGGGCCGGTGCCGATGCTCGGTGCGGCGCTGCCGACGACCGCGCTCTTGCCGATCAGCAAGCTGCGTACGTGGACCTTGTAGCCGGTGCCGATCCAGGCGATCGAATGGGTGTCCTGCGCGAAGGCGTGGATCTGGCCGGTTTCCGTCACCAGTGTGCGCGGCTCGAGCGACTTCGCCTTCGGGGACGGTGCGCTGCCAGCACCGGATGACACGCTGAGCAACAGGACGAGCGATACGGCGCCGAGCAGGGTCGCCGCGAAGATTCGTCTCATCGTTCTCACCTCGCTTGCATGCTCGTTCCTGCCTCCCTTCGTGCCATCGGGGGCGCCGCTGATCAGGAGGCGCGGCGAAGTACGGAGACCAAATCCCTCACACTTGGCGCCCGACAACGGCCTCCCTCGATACCCTGGACCGCCTGATGCCGACCCGCGATGACGTGATCGAGGCGCTGCGCTCCGTCGAGGATCCCGAGCTCGGGATGGACATCGTCGAGCTCGGCCTCCTCTACGACGTCGAGGTCGCCGAGCCCCGCGTGCACATCCGCTACAGCCTGACCTCGATGGGCTGCCCGGCCGGCCCGCTGATCCAGCAGTCGATCGAAGAGGTCGTGCACTCGATGCCCGGCGTGGAGGAGGTCAACACCGAGCTCACGTGGGACCCGCCGTGGACCCCGGACAAGATGTCCGAGGACGCGAAGTTCATCCTCGGCTTCGGCTAGTAGTGAGGCAGGTCGTCTGCATCTCTCACGCGACGGGCGCGGGCGGCAGTGAGATCGGACAGCGTGTCGCCGAGCAGCTCGGCTACCGCTACATCGACGAAGACCTTGTCGTCCGGGCTGCCATGGACGGAGGGATCGACGTCGACACGCTCGCCGACGAGGAGCGGCGGAAATCGTGGCTCAGTCGGGCTCTCGGCGAGCTCGCCCGCGGAGCGCCGTCGGGTGTCGTCTCGGCCTCGAGCGGGGAGCTGCAGGAGCTCATCCGCACCGCCATCCAGGAGACCGCCGCCGAGGGAAGGACCGTCATCGTGGCGCACGCGGCCTCCCACGCGCTGGGCGGCCGCGAGGACGTTCTCCGGGTGTTCGTGACCGCGTCGCCGGACACTCGCGCTGCCCGCCTGCGGCGGTCCGAACGGCTCGACGAGTCGGCGGCGGTCCGCACAGTCAAGGACGAGGATGCGGCCAGGGCGAGCTACCTGAGGCGCTTCCACGACGTCGGCCGGGAGCAGCCGACGCAATACGACCTCGTGCTCAACACCGACCAGCTCTCCGTGGACCAGGCTGCCGAGCTGGTCTCGGTGGCTGCTACGGGTTAGCGCATGGCCCCCGTGCTGCGCAATGTCGTCGAGAGCGATCTCGACGCGTTCTTCGAGCACCAGCGCGAGCCGGAGGCCAACGCGATGGCAGTCTTCCCGGCCCGCGATCGGGACACCTTCTACGCGCACTGGCACCGGATCCTCGCGGACGACTCGCTGCTCAAGCAGACGATCGTCGAGGACGGCCAGGTGGCCGGCAACGTCGTCTCCTGGCCGCAGGACGGGCGGCAGCTCGTCGGCTACTGGGTCGGCAAGCAGTTCTGGGGCAAGGGCCTCGCGACGCGCGCGCTCCAGGAGTTCGTCGACGGGCTCGAGACGCGGCCGCTGCATGCCTGGGTCGCGACGACCAACGTGGGCTCGGTCCGGGTGCTCGAGAAGTGCGG
Organism: Gaiellaceae bacterium; assembly: GCA_036518855.1. Lineage (GTDB taxonomy): Bacteria > Actinomycetota > Thermoleophilia > Gaiellales > Gaiellaceae > AC-32. The sequence goes on from DATDMJ010000027.1 coordinate 8,973, forward strand.
CTTCGTCCGCGTCGGCGTGCGCGCGACCGACGTCGAAGAGCTGCTCTTCGAACTCCGGTAGCAGGCGTATCCTGGGAATGTGAGGGCGCATGCCGCGCGGATAGCGGTGAGCCTCGCGGCCGTCGCAGCCGTGAGCGCAGCGGTCTACGGCCTGAACTACGTCGCCCCGATCCTGAGCCTCGGCTCGCTCTACCTGTTCGCCGTCCTCCCGATCGCGATCTTCTACGGGCTCGCGTACGCCGTCGGGGTGTCGATCGTGAGCCTCCTCGCGTTCAACTTCTTCTTTCTGCCGCCGCTCCACACGCTGGCGCTGACCGACTCCGAGAACTGGGTCGCGCTGGCGGTCTACCTCGTGACAGCGGTGGTCGTCAGCCAGCTCGCGATCGCGGCGGCCGACGCGCAGGCGCTCAGACGCAGCGACGCTGCCAAGACCGCGATCCTGCACGCGGTCAGCCACGACCTACGCTCGCCGCTGACCGCGATCCGCGCGGCGAGCGAAGGGCTCGCGAGCCCGACGCTCGACCTCGACGAGCGCGACCGCGCCGCGCTGCTGGAGACGATCCGGCTCGAGACCTCGCGGCTGGAGCGGCTCGTCGGGAACCTGCTCGACCTCTCGCGGCTCGAGGCGGGCGCCGCGCACCCGCAGCCCGAGCTCTGGCCCGTCGACGAGCTCATCTCGCAGGCCCTCGAGGCGCTCGGGGCGGACGCAGAGCGCGTCGTGGTTCGCCACCTCACCGAGACACCGCCCGTGCGCGTTGATGCGGGTCAGCTCGAGCGGGCGCTGGCGAACGTGCTCGAGAACGCGCTGCGGCTCTCGTCGCCGACGGACGAGGTCTCGGTCACGGTGTCCTCGCTTCGTGGAGATGTCCTCGTCCGGGTCGACGACCGCGGCCCCGGCCTCGAGCCGGACGAGCTCGACCGGATCTTCGAGCCGTTCGAAGGCCGACGGGGCACCGGCCTCGGGCTTGCGATCGCGCGCGGCTTCGCCGAGGCGAACGGCAGCCGGCTGTGGGCCGAGCCTCGCCCCGGCTCCGGAGCATCGTTCGTCTTCGCCCTGCCGGCGGCTCCGCGCCCGGTGACGGTCGGCGGATGAGCAAGCAGCGCGTCCTGGTCGTGGACGACGAGCCCCAGATCCTCCGCGCGCTGCAGACGAACCTCCGCGGCGCGGGCTACGAGGTCGAGACCGCGGCGACCGCCGAGCAGGGGCTGGCGGCCGCCGCGCTCAAGCCACCGGACGCGGTCATCGTCGACCTCGTCCTCCCGGACCGGAGCGGCACGGAGGTGACGCGCGAGCTGCGGCGCTGGACCTCCGCACCGATCCTCGTCCTCTCGGTCGTCGGCGAGGAGCGCGAGAAGGTCGCGGCCCTCGACGCCGGCGCCGACGACTACGTGCAGAAGCCGTTCGGGATCGACGAGCTGCTCGCGCGACTGCGCGCGGCGCTGAGGCGCGCCGGCCCTCCGGGCGGCCCGGTGCTCGAGATCGGCGAGCTCGTCCTCGACCTGGACAAGCGCTCCGTCGAGGTCGCGGGGAGACCGGTGCAGCTGACCCCGCACGAGTTCGAGCTCCTGCGCGTGCTGGCCCAGAACGAGGGCAAGCTCCTCACGCACCCGACGATCCTGCGCGAGGTCTGGGGCCCGGCCTACGGCGACGAGTCGCACTACCTCCACGTCTACGTCTCGCAGCTGCGGCGCAAGATCGAGCCCGACCCGACGCGGCCGCGCTACCTCCTGACCGAGCCGGGGGCGGGTTACCGCCTGGTGAACCCGACTGCGGCCTTGAGCAGCGCTTGAGGCGCGGAGCCTCGGGCCTGAGGCGGCATTGAGGCGGAGCGGGCTAGCGTGATTTCATGGCCGTTCGTGCGGCTGAGCTTCGGCGCCGTCAGGCGCTCGCCTACCGGCGGATCCTCGTCCCCCTCGTCTGCGAGGAGGAGTCCGAGACCGCGATGGCGCTCGCTGCCGAGCTCGCCGACGACTACGGCTCGACGATCACGGCCGTCGTCGTGGTCGAGGTGCCGGCCACCCTCCCGCTCGACGCGCACATGCTCGAGGACGAGGCGGCCGCGAAGCGCGTGCTCGAGGATGCCCGCGCGATCGGCTACGCCCGTGGCGTCAACGTCCGCACGAAGGTGCTGCGGGCGCGGCTGGCGGGCGAGGCGATCGTCGACGAGGCGAAGCGGTGCGACACCGACGTGGTCGTCCTCCGGGCTCCGTGCTCCAAGCACCGCCGGCGGCTCTTCGGCAAGACGGTCGACTACGTGTTCAAGCACGCGCCGTGCCGGGTGATGGTCGAGGCACCCGCGCCGCGCCTGTGAGCGCGGAAGCTTCCGGGCTCGACCTCGACGAGCCACCGCGACCAGCAGGCGGGCTGATCGGATCGGGTTTCGCGCTGCTCGGCGGCGCGAGGCGGTTCCTGATCGGGCGGCCGCGCGCGAGCGCCGAATTCGAAGACACGCTGCTCTCCAAGACGCTGGCGCTGCCGATCTTCTCGTCGGACCCGATCTCGTCGGTGGCCTACGCGACGGAGGCCGCGCTGGCCGTGCTGGTGGCGACCTCGCTCTCGGCGCGGCACGACGTGCTGCCGATCTCGGCCGCGATCGCGGCGCTGCTGCTCATCGTCGCGGTCTCCTACAGCCAGGGGATCAAGGCGTACGAGGGCACGAGCGGCGGCTCGTACGTGTTCGCGCGCGAGAACCTCGGCGTCTTTCCGGCGCTGCTCGCCGGCGCCGCGCTCCTGACCGACTACATCCTCACGGTCGCGGTGTCGGTGGCGGCCGGCATCTTCGCCCTCACCTCGGCAGTGCCGTCCCTGGCCGGGCACCGGCTCGCGCTCTCGCTCGCCTGCGTGCTGATCCTGACGATCGGGAACCTCCGCGGCGTCCGCGAGTCGGGCTTCCTGTTCGCCTTTCCGACCTACGCCTTCCTCGTCGTCATGTACGCGATGCTCGCGGTCGGGATCGGCAAGTGCACCGTCGGCACCTGCCCGACCGCCACGGTTCCGCATCCGCTTCCCGCCGGCGCCGGCGCGATCGGGTTGTTCGTGCTGCTCAAGGCGTTCGCGTCGGGCTCGGCCGCGCTCACCGGGGTCGAGTCGATCTCGAACGGCGTGACCGCCTTCCGGCACCCGCAGTCGAAGAACGCCGCTCGGACGCTGATCCTGATGGCGGCCTTCGCAGTGTCGCTGTTCCTCGGCGTCTCCTACCTCGCCACGAAGATGGACGCGCTTCCGAGCTCGTCGGCGTCCGTCCTCTCCCAGATCGCCCGCGCGACCTTCCCGGCGGGCTCGACGGGCTCGACGATGTACTACCTGATCCAGGCGTTCACGCTGGCGATCCTCGTGCTGGCCGCGAACACCTCCTACCAGGGGTTCCCGCGCCTCGCTGCGCTCCTCGCCCGCGACAGCTTCCTGCCGAGGCAGTTCGTGAACCTCGGCGACCGGCTCGCGTACTCGAACGGGATCCTCGTGCTGGCCGCGGCCGCCGCCGGGCTGCTGCTGGCCTTCCGCGCGAACGTCAACTCGCTGATCCACCTCTACGTGATCGGCGTGTTCACCGCGTTCACGCTCGCGCAGGCGGGGATGGTGCGCTACTGGCTGCGGACGCGCCGGCCGGGCTGGCGCTGGAGCGCGCTCCTCAACGGGATCGGGGCCGCGACCACCTTCGTGGTCACGGTGATCGTGATCTCGACCAAGTTCCTCGCCGGCGCGTGGATGGTGATCATCGCGATCCCGATCATGATCGCCACGTTCTACGCGGTCAGGCGGCACTACCGCGCGGTCGCTCGGCGGCTGCGCGCGAAGGCGCACGCGGTGCTGGCGCGGCGCGAGGTGGACAACACCGTCGTCCTCTACGTCGAGCGCCTGGATGCGGCGACCCGCGAGGCGCTCTGGTACGCGCAGACGGTCTCGCGCGACGGCTTCCGTGCAGTGCACGTGCCGTTCCCTGGGAGCGACCCCGGGATCGGCCCGCGGTTCTTCGAGTGGACGAACGGCGAACCGCGCCTCGAGGTCCTCTCCCAGGAGGAAGAGCCGCTCGACGCGATGCTCGACTACGTGTGGCGCTTCCCGAAGGGCGACAACAGCTTCGTCACGGTCGTGCTTCCCGAGCTCTTCCGGAGCCCGTCGCTCGTTTCGGCCGTGCGGCGTACGACCTTCCAGCTCAAGCGCAGGTTCCTGCGCGAGCCGGACACGGTGATCGCGGACGTGCCGCGGCTCGCCACCGAGGGAGACCACTTCACCGAGCCGCAGCGCGTCACGTGCGTCGTGCCGGTCGCCGACGTCCACGCCGCCTCGCTGCGCGCCATCCTCTACGCGCGGTCGCTCGGTTTCCGCGACACGAAGGCGGTCTCATTCGCGTTCGACGACGCCGATGCCAAGCGGCTCGAGCGTGACTGGCAGCGCTTCCCGACCGGCGTCCCGCTCGAGGTCGAGTCGGCGCCGTACCGCGACGTGGGCAGCCCGCTCCTCGCGTACCTGCGCCGGATCACGGCCGACCCGGACGCGGTCGCGGTCGTCGTCATGCCCGAGCTCGTCGCGCGCGGGGTCGACCGCCTGCTGCACAATCAGCGCGCGCTCTACGTGAAGCGGCTGCTCCTCTTCGAGCCGCGGGTGATCCTCACCAGCGTCCCGTTCCAGCTTACGTAGCTATCTCGAAGACGATCTTGCCGAACTGCTCGCCGGCCTCGAGCCGCTCGTGGCCGGCGCGCGCCTCCTGCAGTGGAAGAACGGTGTCGACGACCGGGCGGGCCCGGCCGGCCGCGATCAGGTCGTAGGCGCCCTCGAAGTCCTCCTTCGTCCCCAGCGTCGAGCCGTAGATCGTGAGCTGTTTCCACCAGACGCGGTGCAGCGCCGCGGGCGGGTTCGGCCCCGTCGTCGCGCCGCAGACCGCGATCCGCCCGCCGGCCCGAGCGGCCTGCAGCGAGCGCTGCCAGGTCGCCTCGCCCACGTGCTCGAGCACTACCTCGACTCCTGCGCCGCCCGTCGCCTGCTTCACCGCCGCGATCACGTCTCCGTCGGCGTGGTTCACCGTCGCGTCCGCGCCGAGCTCGCGGGCCTGCTCGAGCTTGGCATCGCTCGACGAGGTGACGACCGCCTTCGCGCCGAGCGCCTTGGCGATCGCGAGCCCCGCGGTGGCGACGCCGCTCCCGATTCCCCAGAGCAGTACCCACTCCTCCTCGTGGAGCCCCGCTTTCGTGACGAGCATCCGGTAGGCGGTCTCGAAGACGAGCGGGAAGGCGGCCGCCTCTTCGAACGAGAGCCCCCCGGGCAGGGGGTAGAGGTTGGCCTCGGGAACGGCGACGAGCTCGGCGTGGGTCCCGTCCATGTGCTCCCCGATCACCAGGATCCGCTCGCCGTGCTCGAGGCCGGGGTTGATGACGACCTCCTCGCCGGTGTCCCGTCGCAGGCCCGCCCCGTCGGCGCCGAGGATCCGCGGCTTCGGCACCGAAGGCAGGCCTTTGCGGATCCACACGTCGAGATGGTTCAACGACGCGGCCCTGAGCTCGACCAGGACCTCGCCGTCCTTCGGCTCGGGATCGGGCGCGTCCTCGTACCGGAGAACCTCGGGGCCGCCGTCCTCGTGGATCCGAATTGCCTTCACGCGGGCACAATTTCCCATATGCAGGCGGCGGAGCTCAGAAGGCTCGCCGAGGAGCTGGGCCTCGACGTCGTCGGGGCCGCCGC
>DATDMJ010000028.1:0-2407 GCA_036518855.1 Gaiellaceae bacterium
CGGCTGCCGATGCCCGGCAGGCGCGTCAGCTGGGCGACGAGGTTCTCGACGGAGGGGCTCAGCATGTCGCCTGAGGGTACTCGTCCGCTCCGGACACGGCCGGTACCTGGTACCGGCCGTGTCCCGGTCGGACAGCTCGCCTAGCGGGCTAATGGAAGTCGAACGCCCAGCCCCAGACGACGATGCCGATCAGGGCCAGCACGATGATCGCCCAGAGCCAGTTCGAGAAGATGTACCGGCCGCGGACTCTCCGCCGCGGCGGGGGTGTGTTCACTCGCCGAGGCCGGGAAGGCCGAGTCCGCCGAGGCCCATGTCCCCGAGCATCTGCTGCGCCCTCGCCTCGACCCCTGCGCGGGCCGAGCGCAGAGCCTCGTTCACGCCGGCGAGAACGAGGTCGGCAAGGGCCTCCGGATCCTCCGGGTCGATCGCGTCCGGTGAGATCTCGATCGCGACGACCTCGCCGGCCCCGTTCGCGGTCACCTTCACGAGCCCGCCGCCGACGGACGACTGCGCGGTCTCCTGAGCGGCTTCGTCCTGCATCCGCTGCACCTGCTCCTGCATCTGGGCGGCTTGCTGCATCAGCCTTTCCATGTCGAAGGAGGACATGGCTAGCTCTCTCGCTCCTGCGCGTCGAACGTCTCCTTCAGGAGCTCGAGGATCCGCTCCTCACCGGCCGGCTCGTCCTCGACCGCGGCGGGGCCTTCACGCGCTTCGCCGAGCGCGAAGACGAGCTCGAGCCGTCTGCCGGTGACGTCGTACAGGGCGTCGGCCAGCAGGCCCGAGTTCTTCGGGTCGCGCGCGAGGTCGAGATGGAACTGGGCGGTCGGAGGAAACTCGAGTGTGAGCGTGTCGCCGCTCAGATCCGCGGGATGCGCCTCGCGCAGGAGCGACGCGGTCGGGATGCCGCCGCGTTCCTCGACTGCCGGCAAGACGGTGCGCGCCCAGGCTTCTTGGAGTTGAGAGAGCTCGAGGCCCGGCGCCCCGACGGGAACGGGGACGCGCTCGGCTGCGGGCTCGGGATCAGGGCTCGGCTCTTCCGGACCTGGCTCGGTGCCTGGCACCGGGACAGGTCTGCCAGGGACCTGTCCCTGCTCGAGCCGCTCGAGGCGGAAGGCGATCGACTCGCGCGAGAGGTCGCTGGCGGGCCGCGTCACCTTGACGAGCGCGAGCTCGAGCGGCAGGCGCGGGTCGCCGCCCTGGCGCATGTCGTCGACCGCCACGGCGAGCAGGTCGACGAGCCGCAGCACGGTCGCTTCGCCGAGCTGGTTCGCCTGCGCCTGCAGCCGCTCGCGTGCCTCGGCGCTCGTCGCCGCGGACTCGGGCACGTCGCCGAGATGCTGGGCGAGCATGAGCTGTCGCAGATGCTCGATCAGGTCGACGACGAGCCGGCCGAGGTCGTGCCCGCGCTCGGACAGCTCCTCGACGTACGTCAGCGCGCCCGCCGTGTCCTTGTCGATCACGAGGTCGCAGAGCCGGAACAGCGCCTCCTCCTCGACCGTTCCGAGCAGCTCGAGGACGGCCTGCACCGTGACCCGGTTCGCGGTCGCGGAGGCGAGCTGGTCGAGCATCGACACCGCGTCCCGATAGGCGCCGCGACCGCTGCGCGCGACGAGCGCGAGCGCCTGGTCGGACGCGGCGATCCCCTCGGCGTCCGCGATCTGGCGCAGCACCTTGACGAGATGCTGGAGGTTCGGACGCTGGAAGACGAACGTCTGGCAGCGCGAGCGGACGGTCGGCAGCACCTTCGAGAGGTCGGTCGTGCAGAAGACGAAGACGAGGTGCGGCGGCGGTTCCTCGATCAGCTTCAGGAGCGCGTTCCAGGCTGCGTCCGTGAGCTGGTGCGCCTCGTCGAGGATGTAGACCTTGTAGCGCCCCTCGACCGGCTGGAGGACGACGCGGTCGCGGATCTCGCGAATGTCGTCGATGCCCCGCTGCGACGCCGCGTCCATCTCGATCACGTCGAGGGAGGTTCCAGCGGCGATCGCTCGGCACGCGTGGCATGTGCCGTCGGGCGTCGTCGTCGGTCCCTGCGCGCAGTTGAGGCACTTGGCGAGGCTGCGAGCCATCGAGGTCTTGCCGGTGCCGCGCGGGCCGGCGAAGAGGTAGGCCTGGCGCACGGCGTCCGTGCCGATCGCGTTGGACAGCGTCCGGACGACCGCCTCCTGCCCGACGACCTCCGCGAAGCTCTGAGGACGGTACTTCCGGTAAAGCGCAGCCATTCGACGATTCAAGCAGAGGGCCAGGCACACCGCACACCTGAGAGGGACTACTTAGCGCTGCTTCCTCCCGGATCTGACGCGGTTCGCAGGCTCCCACTGCACGGGGCCTGGCCCGGCGGCCAGTGTAGCCTCGGGCTTCATGCCCGACGACGCCCGCCGCGCGCTGCTCAACCGTTTCTTCGACCATG
>DATDMJ010000029.1:0-12751 GCA_036518855.1 Gaiellaceae bacterium
TCGTGAGCACGTGCAGTGCGATCACCGCGACGAGCCCGGCCACGAAGACGAGGTGGAGCACGTCGGATGCTCTCGGGCTGAAGACGCGCACGACCAGCTCCACCGCCAGCAGCGCAAGCGGTGGCAGGAGCGTCACGGCCAGCGCGAACAGGACGATCTGCCCGCTCGTCGAGCGGCGGACCGAGAAGAACTCGGGGTTCTTGCCGAGGATGTCGAGCAGCGGCTCGGCGAGCGCGAAGCCCGACAGCACCGCGAGCTGGGCCCCGCGGATCAGCGCGGTACGGGTGAAGCTCTGCTCAGGCTTTCGGGCGGGCAAGGTAGAGGGTCCGCTGACCTGCGGCGAGCTGCTCTGAGCGAACGACGTCGAAGCGCTCCTTGAGGCATTGCTCGAACCAGTCGGCCCGGTAGTCGGGGTGGTCTCCGGGCCGCTTCCGCGCCAGCAGTCGGCGGGCCATCGGTTCTTCGGGTGAGACGAACTCGAGCACCAGCGACCGCGTCGAAGCGCGGAGCCAGTCGAGGAACTCGGCGACCGGGACGTTGCCGGCGATCGAGACGTGGTGGATCAGGGCGAGGGCGAGGGTCAGGTCGGGGCGTCCGCGCTCGAGGAGCGGGCGGCGCTCGAGGCCCCGCCAGCCGAGGCCGGGCGACGGATCGACGATGTTCACCGTGAGCGGCAGGATCCGCTCCTGCCCTTCCTCGCGCAGCGCGCGGTAGAGGCGGTCGACGACGAGGCTGTCCGCGTCCATCGCGACCACGTACTCGGCGGTCTCCGCGGCGAGCCGGGAGTGGCGGCCCTCGTTGCAGCCGAGATCCCAGACCAGGCCCGGTTGCTCCTCCGCGACCGCATCCGCGACGAAGCGGGCCTTCCGCTCGGCGTCGTCCTCCGTGTAGGTCGTGTGGGGGCCGTACTCCGACCAGGTCGAGCGGTCGGGCTCCCAGCGGAGCCGGCCGATCAGCCGTTCGAGGCCGCGGATGTTCGCCAGGATCAACTCCTTCTTGAAGCCGGCCTTGCGAAGCTCGCCCTTGAGGTCTTCGTCCTTGTCCTCGTGGCGGCGCTCGAGGCGGTCGTGCAGGACGACGTGCGAGAGCGTGCCGCGCCGGACCAGGTCGCGGGTGGACAGCAGCTCGCGAGCCTCGTGCGGCGTGATCCCGTCGAGGCTCCCCCGCAGCCACGGCTGGAACGGCACGTCCTTCCACGCCTGCAGCAGAAGCGGGTAGAGGAAGAGCATGCAGAACTGCCGGTAGCCGGCCCACGGCTCGCCCTCGCGAAGCCGCTCGAACGAGCCGATGTCGATGAACAGCGGCCGCACGCCCTGGAACTGGACGTTGTAGGGCGAGGAGTCCTTGAGGATCAGGCCCTTCTCGATCCCGCGACGCAGCAGCTCGAGCTGGAGCAGAGCCGCGTCCTTGAGCATCGCGAACGTCCACTCGTACGGGTACGAGACGAACGGGATGCGGTCGTGCTCCAGGGCCGCGGCCACGCCGCCGTGAAGCGCGTCGTCGGGCAGGCCCGCCGTCTCGACCTCGCGCGTGCCGACGACCGGGAGGTCAGCCAGCAGGCCGGACGCCTCGAGCGCACGCCAGTCGGCGAGTCCCTGGTCGCTGAGCAGGCGAAGGACCCTGCCGTCGGCAGTGAAGATCCGGCTGTCCGGATCCCGAAACGAGCCCGGCTCGAGTCCGGAGGTCGAGCTGATGACGCCGGTCATGCCCCGCGCCAGAGGCTAAGCAACGCCTCTCAGGTTGGCAAGCGTTGAGGCAGACGGTCGGGCTCGAAGAGCGGGCAGTCGTCGAGGGTTGGACAGAGGCAGCGAGCTGCGTCCTCGAGCCACGAGCGGACCAGCTCCGCACGCTCGATCAGCCCAGCGAGCTCGGGCAGCTTCTGCTCCGCCACGTCGCGGAGCCGTTCGGTTGCCTCGCCGTCCGTGGGCGAGGCCTGGAGCAGCAGCCGAACCTCATCGAGGTTGAGCCCGGCCCGCTGCGCCGTCTCGATCACGGCCAGCGTGCGGACGATCTCCGGGTCGTAGCGCCGCCGCCCGGAGATCCGCCGCGGCTCCGGAAGCAGCCCGATCTCCTCGTAGTACCGGATCGCCGAAGGGGCCTTCCCGCTCGCGCGGGCGACCTCGCCGATCCCGATCAGATCCGTGCTTGACATCAAGCCGACTTGAACAAGCACGATAGCCGAGACCCAACGTCCCACCAAGGAGGCAGTCATGGAACCCGTCGCGTGCACACTCGGCTCGTCCGAGCTCGGAAGCCAGGTCGATCGGTGGAAGCGCCTCTACGCGGAGGCCGGCTTCGGAAGGACAGAGACGGATCACGGCGTGCGCGTCCAATTCAGACGCGGCCCGGGAGTCGAGCAGGAGCTCACGGCGCTCGTGGCCGTCGAGCGCGAATGCTGCAAGTGGGCCGGGTGGACGGTCGAGGGCGACGAGGACGACCTCATCCTCGAGATCGCCTCGACCGGAGACGGCGTCTCGGTGATCCACACCTGGTTCCAGGAGGAAGAGCCGGTCGTGCCCGCGACCGCCCGCTGAGGCCGCGAGGCGTGCTCACGGTCTTCGGCGCCGCCGCGGTCACCTTGATGGCGGCCGCGTACGCCTTCGAGCACCGCCATCGCAGCTTCGTCCTCGCGTTCGCGGGCGGCTGCGCGCTCGCAAGCGCGTACGCATTCCTCGTGAGTGCGTGGCCGCTCGGTCTCGTCGAGGCGCTGTGGGCGCTTCTTGCTCTACGCCGTTTCCGCTGGAGAGGCCGCGCCGGCTCGAGCGCGGCCTGCGATCCGTTACCCCCTACAACCGGGGAACTTGAACGAGACGATGCGTGTGCGCCATGTCCCGAGCAGGACGGTGTCCGTCGCGAGGTACTCCTGCGTGTACCAGAACGTGCAATCGTCGCTCGGGTCGACCGTCATGTCGCTGTAGTCGCCCCACCGTCCCTCGACTTCCGTCTGCGGGCCCGTGCCGGTGTACGCGGTCTGCTCGGCCTGGGTCATCTGCCCGAGCGGGTCGCCCGCCGCCCGGCCCGTGTACCGGACCGACGGAAAGTCGTTCGGCCCGGACGCGCTGTACCCGAGGGCGATGTCGCCGTTTCGGTCCTGGGCGATCGAGCCCATCCACCGCCAGAGCGGGTCCGTCGTCGTGTCGTCGGGCGCATAGGTGCCTTGCTGGTAGAGCGAGGGCATCCCGCCGCGCGGGATGCGCACCTCGTACCAGCGGATGCCGATACGGCCGGCACCAGCCGTGTCCGTAAGGTGCACCGAGTGGTTGAGCAGCAGCGAGGCGTATGACCCGAAGTTCCGGTAGGGCATCCGGAACATGAGCCGGTCGCCGAGCACGTCGAGCTCCTGGGGACCGCCCTTCTGCGGGGCGCAGTCGCCATAGCCGTAGGTGCACTGCGGCCTGGCAAACGGCGCCACGGGCAGCTTTGCGTTCGGGTCACCGTTGTTCCCGAAGGTCGAGTTCGCCGGATTCGCCCAGTCGACGTGGAAGGCCCAGAGCCGCATGTCGAAGCCGGCGTCACCCGGGTTGGTCGGCGGCACCCCGGTCGGGTCGTCGACTTCGGAGAACCAGTTCGGCGAGCCCGAAGGCGGCAGCGACGAGCCATCCAGGTCGCTCGGCAGCATCCCGATGTACTGCCCGCCGGGCGGGTTGTGCTGCGACTCGTCGAAGAAGACGACGCGGGCCGGCTGGCCCTGGAGCATCTTGCTCCGCTCGAAGGCGAAGACGCCGACGCCGGACGACGTCTCGGAGTTCGTCGGGAACTCGTTGGCCATCATGTAGTAGCCGTCCGGCCACACGCCGAGCTTCGGGTAGTCGAAGAAGACATTGGTTCCGAAGTCGAACTCGTAGAGGTAGTAGCTCCCCGTCGCATCGCTCGAGGTCGAGACGGCGATGCACTCGCCGTACTGATCGTCGCCCGCATTGCCGCTCGGGGTGGCGATGAACTGCGAGATGATCCAGCGCCGCGCCAACTGGTCGTAGAGGGCAACCGGGTCGCCGTCGTTGTGGATCTTGCACTCGCCGTTCGTGTTCGCCCAGAGCTCGTTGATCGGCGTCGAGGTGCGGAGCACCGCACCGGTCTTGGAGTAGACGGCGAAGTCGGTGTTCACCGCCTGGAGGTACTGCGTCGCGCCGACCTCGCCCTCGGTGTCGGGCGGCAGGCAGCTGCAGCTGCTCGGCTGGGCGCAGGGCGGGCCGAACGGCAGGCAGATGCCGTCGAAGTTCTGAATCGGGGCCGAGATCGGGCCGGTGCCCTTCCGGTGCTGGACAACCGGATCCTGGGCGTTCGTCGAGCCGCCCGACTGGAGCGACTCATTGTCGCGCGTGTGGAGCGGGCCCGGAACGACCGGCAGGATCGGCAGGCCGCTGACCGCCGGCGATTCGCCCTCGTAGATCCCGTCGATCACGTTCGGGCCGAACGACGACGACGCGCTCGCCGAGGCGAACGACGAGCCGGCAGCCGTCCCGCCGTTGCTTGCACGGACGAGTCCATGCGTGGCCTCTTTCCCTGCGGTTCCGCCGCCGGCGATCGCGAGCGTCGCGCCGGCCAGCGCGGCCAGGATCACAGCCACGATGAGCTTCCGCATTCTTCACCCCCCGCTAGTGGGTTAGCGAGTGGAAACGTTCCAAGAAATGGGACAGTCCAAACGCCGACGAGAATTCACATAGGGATTTCTCTACTGATTGACGAATCAATCAGCGCCTCTAGGCAACGCTCCGGCGGCGGGTTACGCTCTTGCCGCGCGTGAAAGCCGTCACCGCGTACCTCCGAGGACTCCGCCCGCAGCTGCCCCGCCCTGTCTGGCTTCTCGAGGCCGGCGGCGTCGCCAATTCACTGGGGAACGGAATCGTCCTCCCGTTCCTGATCATCTACCTGCACCAGGTACGGCACTTCGGGCTCGGCGAGTCCGGCGCGATCGTCTCGACCCTGTTCGCCGTCGGCGTCGTGGCGACGCCCGTGGCCGGGCGCGTCGTCGACGTCGTCGGTGCGCGCACGACGCTGATGAGCTCGCTCGGCCTGCTTGCCGTCGGCTACGGCGGCTTCCCGTTCGTCCACCATTCGTGGCAGGCGTTCGGGCTCGCGGCGATCGCGGGCCTCGGGAACGGCGGCTTTGCCCCCAGCCACTCGAGCCTCCTGGCCGCGCTGACCACGCGCGAGCAGCGCAACGCGGCGTTCGCGCTGCAGCGGGCGACCGACAACCTCGGCTTCGGCGCGGGCGCGCTGGTCGGCGGCCTGATCGCGACGACGGCCGATCCGTCCAGCTTCAAGCTGCTCTTCCTGCTGGACGCGGGCACGTTCCTCGCGTTCATCGTGGTGCTCTCGTTCGTGCCGCAGGCAGAAACGCTGCCGCAGGCCGCGCGGAGCGCCGGTCGCTACACGGTCGTCCTCCGCGACCGCGCGTTCGTGCTCCTGCTGCTCGTGCTCGCGACGCTGGTCACCGCGGCCTACGCGCAGGTGTCGACCGTGCTGCCGCCCTACGCCACCGAGCACGCGCGCGTCAGCGAGACCGGAATCGGGATCGTCTTCTTCGTCAACACCGTCCTGATCGTGCTGGCACAGCTGCCGCTGGCGAAGGCGCTCGAGGGCCGGAGGCGGATGCGCGCGCTCGCGCTCTCGGCCGGGATCTTCGCGGTGACCTCGGTCTCGATCCTCGCGGTCGGCTCGTGGCTCGACGCGGGCGCCGCTGTCGTCGCCCTCTGCGGCGTGATCGTGATCTTCAGCATCGGCGAGTGCATCCACGGCGCCGTCCAGAACCCGTTGATCGCGGACATGGCGCCGGAGCACCTGCTCGGCCGTTACATGGCGCTCCGCACGATCGCCTGGCAGTTCGGGTTCACGATCGGCCCCGTGCTCGGCAGCTACCTGCTCAGCCGTTCCGCCGGCGCGCTCTGGCTCGGCTCCGCGGCGGCGTGCCTCGCGGCCGGCGCCGGCGCGCTCGCGCTGGAGCGCCGCATCCCCGCTCAGGCAGTGCGAACGCCCGGCCCAGAAAGGGTTCCCCGAAAGGCCTTGCGGGTAGAATGGCGAACTCTGAAGATGCGACTCGACGACCCCCTCAGTACCGGTGCCCAGCCTGCCCCGCATCAAGCGACCGAGGCCTCGCCCGCCGGCGAGGGAGGTCGACCTACGGCCTGAGCCGCGCCTCGCCGAGCAGCAAGCCGACGGGCTGACCTGGATCCACCTCGACGCGCCGACCGTCGAGGAGGCGACCATGCTCGCCGCGCGCTACGGCTGGCACCCCCTGGACATCGAGGACGTCGTCTCGAAGCGCCAGCGGCCGAAGATCGACGAGTACACCGAGGAGGGCTATCTCTTCGGCGTCCTCCACTTCCCGGTCTACGACAAGGCGATCCAGCGGCTGAACGCCGCGGAGCTCGACTTCTTCGTCGGCCAGGACTACCTCATCACGTTCCCGACCGTCGAGCTGCTCCCGGTGACGAGGCTGTTCCACCGCTGCTACGAGGACGAGACCTTCCGGCGGCAGCTCTTCTCGAAGGGCTCCGGGCGGCTGCTCTACGAGGTGCTCGACGACCTCTTCGACTACTGCTTCCCGATCCTCGACAAGATCGGGCACAAGCTGGATTCGCTGGAGGACGCGCTGTTCGAGGAGCGGGCCGAGGACGTCGTCCGCGACATCTCGAACGTCAAGCAGGAGATCATCTCCTACCGCAAGATCATCAAGCCCGAGCGGTCGACGCTGCGCCTGCTCGAGCGGCAGGTCGAGCGGTTCCTCCCGGAGGAGCTCGAGCTCTACTTCGACGACATCGTGGACGCGGCCGAGCGGATCTGGGACCTCCTCGACAACTACAAGGAGGTCGTCGAGGCGCTCGAGTCCACGAACGAGTCGGTCATCTCCCACCGCCAGAACCGGGTGCTGCTCCTCCTGACGATCGTCAGCGTGATCCTGCTCCCGCTGACGCTGATCACCGGGCTCTTCGGGATGAACGTGAAGTTCCCGGGCTTCGACTCGGCACGCGCCTTCTGGATCATCTGCGGCGCGATGCTGGTGATCGCCGGCGGGCTGATCGCCTTCTTCCACCGCAAGCACTGGCTCTGAACGGCCGCGGCCGCGGTATCTAGTCGTCCGCGCCCTCGTCCGTCACGCGGCCGACGCGCGGCCGGATCACCGAGGCGGGAGCTGTGGGCGCGTTGGGAATGCGCGCCTGCGGCTTGAGCTTCCCGACGGGATCGTTGCCGGCCGACGCGTAGCCGAGCAGCGCAAGGTTCGCGACGATCGCGATCGCGGCCACCGCGGCGACTCCGAAGACGATCGCCATGCGGTTGATCATGCGGCCAACGCTAGCTCAGCACGGAGCGCTGCGACCTCACGAGGGCGGTTCGCCGCGAGTGCCGCCACCAGCCTTCCGTCGCTCGACCGGTAGCGCGCCACGAACTCCGAGTCGTGACCGTCGACCTCGAGCGCGGCAGCACCGCGCGCGTCGCCGACGAGCTGGATCCGAAGCCCGAACTGGTCCGACCAGAAGAACGGGGCCGGGGTCGGAAGCGGGTCGAGACCGAGAATTCGGCGCGCCGCGGCCTCACCGTCCACCGCGGCGCTCGTCCAGTGGCCGGGCCCGCCCGCTGCGTCCCCAGCAAGCAGGATCTCGGGCGCCGCGACCGCGAGGCTGCGCTCCGGCTCGACGCCGACAGCGACGAGGGCAACGTCGCACGGGACGACAGAGCCGTCGGCGAGCTCGATCCCGCAGACTCGCTCCGAGCTGTCCACGTGGAAGCCGGCCGCCAGCGCTCTCGTTCGCAGGTCGACGCCGTGGCCGCGGTACCGGTCCGCGAGCAGCGAGCCGATGTCGGAACCGAGCACGGTCGCGAGCGGCGTCTCCCCCGCCTCGAGCATCGTCACCTCGAGGCCGAGACCGCGCGCGGTCGAGGCGACCTCGGCGCCGACGAAGCCACCGCCGACGATGGCCAGCCGTCGGGAGAAGGAGAGCTCCGCTCGCAGCGCGAGCCCGTCGTCAAGCGTTCGGAGAACGTGCACGCCGCGGGGCGCGGCGAACGGCAGCCTTCGCGGTCGCGCTCCGGTCGCGAGGACAAGCGCGTCCCACCGCAATCGGGTTCGGCGATCGGTCACCGCGAGGCGTCGGGCGCTGTCGAGCCGAATGACGCGCTCGCCGAGCATGAGCGTGATGTCGCGTTCGGCCCAGAAGCCCGGTGGCCGAAGCGCGAGGCTCTCCGGCGTCCGCGTCCCCGCGAGCAGCTCTTTCGAGAGCGCCGGCCGCTCGTAGGGCGGCACGAGCTCCTCGCCGACGAGGACGACGTCGCCGTCGAAGCCCTCCGCGCGAAGCGTTTCGGCGCAGCGGGCGCCGGCGAGGCCGGCGCCCACCACGAGGACGGAGCGCGGCGTCATGCCGCCTCTCGCTCGATCACCTCGATCGCCGCCATCGGGCATGCGGCGGCGGCGTCCAGGACGGCGGGGTCGTCGGACCGGCCGACGCGGACGGCCGCCTTCCCGCCGGCATCGACTTCGAAGACATCCGGCGCGAGCTCCGCGCAGGCCCCGAAGCCGCTACAGAGCGAGCGATCGATCACGATCTCGTACACGGGTTCCTCCTTGGGTTGTGGGACGAGGGGTGCGGGTGAGGGCTCGCCAGGCCGTGGCGAAGACGACGGAGCCGACGGCGACGAGGTAGAAGGCAAAAGCCCACGAACGTGCAGAGTCGGTGCCGGCCCCGAGGCCGTGTGCGGTCGCCGCGGCAAACACGACGTAGGTGGCCCAGTGGAGCTTTCGCCACACCTTGGCGCCGATCTTCTTTCGCAGGCTGAAGGAGACGACGATCAGCGCCGCGAGCTCGGCGGAGACGACGCCGAAGCCGGTCCAGACGGGCCGGTAGGGCGCGAGCCCGGGAAGCAGCAGCGCCGACGGGCCGATCCTCACGGTCGAGTCGAGCACGAGCGCCGTCCCGTGCACGGCGACGGCTCCGAGCGCGAGCAGCGAGAGGAACCGGTGGACGTCGGTCGCCGAGGCTGCCTTCAGCGCGCGGCCGAACGGCCGCGACTTGAGCACCAGGCCGGCCAGCACCGCGAGCGTCATCAGCGCGTAGGCGGTCAAGCCGCTCGCGCGCGCGAGGATCCAGAACGTCGGATCTCTCACGACGTCCTCGTGATGGTCACCGGCGGGAGGGTGACCACGCTGACCGAAGGCGCGGCAGCCCCGGACGCGGAGAAGGTCGGAGCGGCCGCCGCTGCAGTCGCGGCGAGCTGGGCTTGTCTCGCGGCTGCGGCATTGGCGCGATTCACGGCGGCGATTTGCTGCTGGCGCCGCTGCAACTGTCGTCGGTAGACCGCCCAGCGCCGGCGGACGACGCGGGCGACGGCGATGCTCTCGTGCCGGAGCCGCAACTGGCGGGCGGCGAGCGCTGCAGCTCGAGGGTCGGCGCGCGGCGTCGCAGCTGCCGACCACGGGTGCGCCGCCACGGTCGCCCACGTCAGGAAGAAGACGAAGAGTGCGAGGGCGAGGGAGTAGAGGCGTCCGACGTGGCTAGTCATCGCCGGCTCCTCCTCCCTCGGCCCCGTCTCCGGACTCGTGGCCGTCGCCGTGCGCGTGGTGCTTGACGACGACGATCGGCGGTGGTCGCTGATAGACGACGCGCGGGGCGGCGGCGACCGGCGCGGAGGCGACGGAGGGAGGTGGGCCTGCGGCGGCGTGACGAGCCGGGACCGGCGGAAGCTTCGGCGGCCGGCTTCGCAGCGAACGCCGGAGCGCCGCCTCGATGCGGTCGAGCCGCTGCGCGCGCCAGGCGAGCGCCGAACTGGCTGCCCCCGTTCGTGCCGACGCGGACGAGGACGCGGCGCGGCCGAGCCCGGCCGTCCGGGTCGCGGCCAGCATCCCGAGGACGGCTGCGGCCGCGAGCAGCAGCGCGATTCCTGCGGCATGAGCCTTGTTCATCTGACACCTCCCGGTAGAGACACGCCGACCGTAGGCGGCTCCACGTCAGGCCCGGGCCAGGGTGCCGTAAAGGTTTGCGCGTGGATCGCAAAGATTCCGCGCGGAGAGCCGACCGGCTGCGGCGCGTGCGTCAGGATTGACGCATGCGAGTGCTGATCGTCGAGGACGAACGGCCGATCGCGGAGCCCCTCGCGGAGGGCCTGCGGCGCGAAGGCTTCGACGTCGAGTGGGCGGCGACTGGTGCGGCCGCCCTCGAGGCAGACGAGCCTGACGTCGTCCTGCTCGACCTCCGCCTCCCCGACATGGACGGATTGGACGTTTGCCGGAGCCTCCGGGCGCGGTCGGACGTTCCGATCATCATCGTCACGGCCCGCGGCGACGAGCCGGACCGCGTAGTCGGCCTCGAGCTCGGCGCCGACGATTACGTCGTCAAGCCCTTCGGGCTGCGCGAGCTGATCGCCCGCATCCGCGCGGTCACACGGCGGGGCCGGACCGCCCCCGCGGACGGATCCGTGCAGGTCGGCGAGCTCGAGGTCGATCCGCGCGCACGACGGGTGCGGCTCGACGGCCGCGAGCTTGACCTGACGCCGAAGGAGTTCGACGTGCTTGCCATGCTCGCGCGCGATCCCGGCGCCGTGGTTTCGCGCCGCCGTCTGCTCGACGAGGTCTGGGAGACGAGCTGGTACGGATCGACGAGGACGATCGACGTGCACGTCGCGGCACTGCGCCGGAAGCTCGGTGACCCCGGCTGGATCGAGACGGTCCGGGGTGTGGGCTTCCGTCTGCGCGCGTGAGGAGCCGCATCCTCATCGGGTATCTCGGCCTCGTCGTCGTGGTGCTGGCCGCGCTCGAGATTCCGCTCGGTGTGCAGTTCGGCCGCAACGAGCAGCGGACGCTCGAGACGAAGGTCGAGCACGACGCGACGACGATCGCGTCGATTGTCCCGGACACGCTCCGGAGACCGACGCGGAAGCGGCTGCAGGCGATCGCCGGCGTCGCCTACCGGTACCGGCGCGACACCGGCGGGCGGGTCGTCATCGTCAACCGCAGGGGCGTAGCCGTGATCGACACGAATGCCAGGGGTTCCGGTGTGTCGAGCTTCGCGTCCAGACCTGAAATCGCATCGGCCCTGCGCGGGAACGTCGCCTCGGGAACCCGCGACTCGAAGACGCTGCACACCCGACTTCTCTACGTCGCGGTACCGGTCGCCGCGAACGGGCGGATCGAAGGCGCCACCCGGATCACGTATCCGACGTCCGCAGTCGATTCCCGCATCCGGCGCTACTGGCTCGTGCTCGCCGCGATCGCGGCGATCGTGATCGCCGTCGCCGTCGTCGTCGGCCTCGCGGTCGCGACGTTCATCGCGAGGCCGCTGGGGCGGCTCGAGGGCGCGGCAGAAGCCGTCGGCGCCGGCGACCTGACGGCACGAGCGCCCGAATTCGAGGGGCCGCCGGAGGTCCGCTCGCTCGCGACCGTCTTCAACGAGACGGTGGCGAAGCTCGACCAGCTGCTGCGCTCGCAGGACGAGTTCGTCGCCGACGCCTCGCACCAGCTGCGGACGCCGCTCACAGCCCTGAGGCTCCGCCTCGAGAACCTCTCGCGCGACGTCACCCCGGCCGGGCGCGCGGAGCTCGACGGCGCGGTCGCGGAGGTTGCTCGCCTCGGATCGCTCGTCGAGGCGCTGCTCGCGCTCGCTCGTGCCGACGCGAGCCGCGAGCCCGCCGGCCGCGTGGACGTCGATCTCGTGGCGCGCGGGCGTGTCGACGCCTGGTCCGCGCTCGCCGACGAGCGCGGGGTGCGGCTGACCACGGCCGGTGGCGCCGCACCGGCCCGCACGACGGAGGAACGGCTGCGGCAAGTGCTCGACAACCTGCTCGAGAACGCGCTCGAGGCCTCGCCGCACGGGGGCACGATCACGGTGGAGACGCGGTCCGCGTCGCCTTGGATCGAGCTGCGGGTCAGAGACGAGGGACCAGGGCTCGCGCCCGAGGAGCGCGAGCGGGCGTTCGATCGCTTCTGGCGGAACCGGGCGGGCGAGGGGAGCGGCCTCGGGCTCGCGATCGTCCGCCGCCTCGTCGAGCAGGACGACGGGAACGTCGAGCTGCTCGATGCGCCTGGCCAGGGCCTCGAGGCGGTCATCCGGCTGCGGCCTGCCTGAGCGGATCGGAATCTTTGCGCCCGGCGGTCGAACCTTTGCACTTGCTTGGCCCGCGCTTGCATCACGCCCGCGTACACCTACAGGCATGGACGAGCGACAGCAGGACCCCAAGCAGTCGCGCCGCGCGGCGTTCGTCCTCGCCGCCGTTCTGGCAGCCACCGCGCTCACCGGCGGCGCCGCAGTCAGCGGGCTCACACGGCACTTGCCCGCGAGCGGCGCGACTCAGGTCGTGCAACAGGCCTCTGTGGCCCAGCAGCCCGCCCCGGCCGACTGGGAAGGCAGCGACTGATGCGTCGCGTCTGGGCATCGGTGTTCTCCGTGTGGGCGCTGCTGGGGCTCGTAGCGGTCCTCGCCTGGACGCGCGTACCGACGCCGGTCTCGCAGCAGGGCGCCCGCGTCGTGGTCGTCCACACCGCGAACGGCCCGCGCCGGGTTCTGCTCGCGCCGGCTGCGCACACCACGACGCACACCTCCGGCTCGGCTTCGCAGCAGCAACAGCCCGTCGGTTCCAGCGGGACCGCGATCGTCTCCTCGCCGCAGGCGGGCGGGAACAACGGATGACCCTCGTCCGTCGCGCGTTCCCGGCCATGGGAACGAGCTGTGAGCTGGCCGTCGCGGCCTCGCCCGAGGACGAGCCCCAGGCCCAGCGCGCGCTCGCAGCCGGTCTCGTCGAGGTCGAGACCTGCGAGCGCGTGCTG
>DATDMJ010000030.1:0-20114 GCA_036518855.1 Gaiellaceae bacterium
GCGGCCGGAAACTCCGCCTCGGAGCGGATCTCCGTGACGCCCCGCTGCCCGGACCCGTCGACCGGCTTGACCACGGCGGGCAAGCCGACCTCGGCGAGTGCGGACTCGTCCGGGCCCGTGACGTCGCGCCCGCTCGGAGAGGTGACCCCTGCGCGCTCGAACGCCGCGCGCATCTTCCGCTTGTCCGCGACGATCTCGGCGGTCTGGACCGGCAGCCCCGGGAGGCCGAGGCGCTCCGCGAGGCGCGCGGTCGGCAGGACGGCCTGGTCCGAGCCCATCGTCGCGACTGCCGTCGCCTCGATCCCGCGCTCCTCGAGCTCGGCGAGCACGCCGTCGACGTCGGCGAAGCTCCGAACGATCCGGTGGTCGGCCTCGCTCAGAAGCGGCGCCGTCGGCGCTCCGTCGATCACGCAGACCTCGTGCCCGAGCGCGCGCGCCTGCTCCAGGAGCCCGAGCTGCGACCGCGAGCCGCCGGCGAGCACGAACGCCTTCACCGCTAGAGGGGCGCCGCGGCCCGCAGCGACTCGAGCGTCAGGCGCAGGCCCTCCTCGAGGCCGACCTCGGGTTCCCAGCCGAGTGCGCGCAGCCGTTCTACGCCGACCTGCGGCGCGACGCGGCCCGGCGGCGGGTCGAGCTCCTCCACGAGCTCCGGCGAGGCGCCGGCGACCTCGCATGCCACTCGCGCGGCCTCGGTCAGCGGAACCGGAGCCGAGTCCGAAGCGATGTTGAAGATCCCTTGCTCGCCGCTCTCGAGCACCAGCCGGATCGCGCGGGTCGCGTCGCCGATCCAGAGCCAGGAGCGCGCCTCGCCGCGGAAGGCCGGGATGGGCTCGCCCTCTGCCGCCTGTCGCATCATCGTCGGGAGCGCGCCCTTGCTGCCGGGCCCGTAGGGGTTCGCGAGGCGCAGGATCACCAGGCCCTGCGGCGAGTACTGCGCCGCGGCCTGCTCGCCCCACAGCTTGGTGAGCCCGTAGAGGCTCGCGGGCTCGCAGACGTCCGCGGTCGAGACGTACGCGAGGCGGGTGCCGTGCCGGGCGGCGGCCTGCGAGACGAAGACGGTGGCGAGCACGTTCGAGCGGAGCGCCAGGGTCGGCTCCTCCTCGCAGCGGGCGATCCCGATCCGCGCGGCCGAGTGGACGACCAGGTCGGGCTTCGCCTCTGCGATCGCCCGCTCCGCGACGCCGTCCTCGGCGAGGTCGCCGTCGCGGCGCTCGAGCGGGTGGACCTCGTAAGCTCGCCCACCGTGACGCAGCTCCTCCACGAGCGCGCGCCCGACGAAGCCCGAGGCTCCCGTGACCAGGACTCTCATCGCGGCCGAGTCTACTGCCGGGCCTGCGCGCTCCTGGCCGCGGGGCTGCTGGCGGGCGGCTGCCACAGCAAGCAGCATCCTGCGCCCCCGCCGAAGCCGCCTCCGCAGGCGAAGCTCTCGTTCCGCGCGCTCGACGCGGAGCAGCAGCGGCTGGTCGGCCACTACCAGCCGGTGAGCCAGGCGCTGACGGGCTACGAGCTCGCGTATCGCGACTGGCGGCTCGGGCGGCTGCCCGCCTCCGGCCTCGGGCCGCATTCGCGTCTCCTCGCCCGGATCGTCGACCGATCGCTCGCACGCGTGCATAGAGATCCGGCAACGGGCATGGACGTCGCCGCGAAGGCGCTGCTCGTGGCCGCTCTCCAAGCTCGCCGCCGGGCGCTCGCGCTCCCGCCGGCGAGCGCCGCCTATCGGCGCGAGTGGAACCGATCGGTCGTCGACGCACGCCGCGGGCTCACGACGATGCAGGACATTCGGGATCGCGCGCGCCTGATCCCGCTCCCCGAAGACGCCGTTTCGTAGGGGACTTGACGCAGTTGTGAGTGACTGATAACTTCCTTCCATGGTCACGACAGAAAGGAAGACGGCAGAGCAGCGGCGCGAGGAGATCCTCGCCGCGGCGCTCGAGGAATTCGGTGAGCATGGGCTCCACGGCACATCGACCGACTCGATCGCGCGTCGCGCCGGCGTCTCACAGCCGTACCTCTTCCGCCTCTTCGGGACGAAGAAGGAGCTCTACGTCGAGGTCGTGCGGCGCTGCCTGCGCGACACGCTGACGCTCTTCCAGGAGGCATCGGCCGGCAAGCGCGGCGAGCCGGCGCTCGACGCGATCGGCGAGGCCTACGTTCAGCTGCTCAGGGACCGCACTCGCCTCCGCCTCCAGATGCAGGCCTACGCCGACTGCGACGACCCCGAGGTTCGCGAGGTCGTGCGCGAGGGCTACGGCGCGCTCGTCGAGCACGCGGAGGGCCTGACCGGCGGCGACACCGAGCGCGTCCGCGACTTCTTCGCCTTCGGGATGCTCCTGAACGTCTTCGCCTCGATGGACCTGCTCAACCAGGACGCGCCGTGGGCCGAGCGCCTGCTCGAGTCCTGCCTGCCACCGCAATGAACGACACGTTTTTTTGGGACGGAAGTAAGTGAGTGATCAATACCAAGAGAAGGGAGCGGAGATGAGCTCTCGCACCGCCACGATCTGGACGTTCGCGATCACCTCGGTCGCGCTCTTCATGACGACGCTCGACAACCTCGTCGTGACGACCGCGCTGCCCGTGATCCGGCGCGACCTCCGCGCCGGCCTCGGCGGCCTCGAGTGGACGGTCAACGCGTACACCCTGACCTTCGCGGTCCTGCTCGTCACCGGCGCCGCGCTCGGCGACCGGTTCGGCAGGCGCCGCATGTTCGTCATCGGCCTCGGCCTCTTCACGCTCGCCTCCGCCGCGGCCGCGGTCGCCCCGTCGATCGACGTCCTGATCGCCGCGCGTGCGGTCCAGGGCGTCGGCGGCGCGATTGTGACGCCGCTCACGCTGACGATCCTCAGCGCGGCCGTGCCGGCAGAGCGCCGCGGCCTCGTGCTCGGCGCCTGGGGCGGCATCAGCGGCCTCGCGGTCGCGATCGGGCCGCTCGTGGGCGGCGCGGTCGTCGAGGGGATCTCCTGGCAGTGGATCTTCTGGCTCAACGTGCCGATCGGCCTCGCCCTCATCCCGCTCGCCGCGCTCCGGCTCCGCGAGAGTCACGGGCCGAACAAGGCGCTCGACCTCCCGGGGCTCGGGATCGCCAGCGCCGGCCTGCTCGGGATCGTCTGGGGCCTCGTCCGCGGCAACCAGGTCGGCTGGGCGAGCGGCGAGATCGTCGGAACCCTCGCCGGCGGCGTGCTCGTGCTGATCCTGTTCGTGCTGTGGGAGCTCCGCGCCCCCGCGCCGATGCTGCCGCTGCGCTTCTTCCGCAACCGCACGTTCAGCGCCGCGAACGGCGCCTCGTTCCTGATGTTCTTCGGGATGTTCGGCTCGATCTTCCTGCTGGCGCAGTTCTTCCAGACCGTGCAGGGGTACTCGCCGCTCTCGGCCGGGCTGCGGATCCTGCCGTGGACGATGATGCCGATCTTCGTGGCGCCGATCGCCGGCGCGCTCTCCGACCGGATCGGCGGCCGGCCGTTGATGGCGACCGGGCTGGCGCTCCAGGCGACCGGTCTCGCGTGGCTCGCCGCGGTCGGCTCGGCGACCGCCGCGTACTCGGTGTTCGTCGCGCCGTTCATCATCTCCGGCATCGGCATGGCGCTCTACTTCGCGCCGGTGGCGAACGTGGTGCTGTCGTCCGTCAAGCCGGAGGAAGAGGGACAGGCCTCGGGCGCGAACAACGCGATCCGCGAGCTCGGAGGCGTCTTCGGGATCGCGGTCCTCGCCTCCGTGTTCGCGCACTACGGCGGCTACGGCACCGGCCAGACCTTCGTGGACGGCTTGACCCCGGCGCTCTACGCGGGCGCGGCGGTCGTGGCGCTCGGCGCGCTGGCGGCGCTCGGCATCAAGCGGGCGCGGCCACGCACCGAGGAGTCCTACGAGGCGGTGCTGGACGCCGCTTAGGCGTCGCTTGCGATGCCGACCATGAAAGGGCGTGCCGGCTTTGCCGGTGCGCCCGTCCTAGCGGCGGAGGAGGGCGTAGCCCTCGCGCAAGAAGGGCGTTCGGTCGACGAGGGCGCGGATCTCGTTCGCGGGATGCGTGCCCTCTTCGGTCACGATGCAGTCGAGAAGGTCGACCGGAGTCAGCTCGCACTCGCTCGGATCGGACGGCGCGTCGTGCGGGGCGAGCTTGACCACCTCGCACGCGACGATCGTCGGAACGTGGTTCTCGGCCGCGGCCGCGGCGAGCCCGCGTGTCCCGGGCTTGTTGCAGAGCGTCCCGTCCCGGAAGACGGTGTCCGCGCCGATCAGGAAGAGCGAGGCCCACTCGAGCTGCTGCGGGGCGTCCTCGTCCTCGACCAGCTCGACCTCGAGTCCCGCTTCGCGTAGGTCTTCCGCGAACGGCCGCCCCTCGTCCTGCGGTGACGATGCGGTGCAGATCACGCGGGCCGGAGGCGTGTGCACGAGCGCCTCCCGCACGGTTGCGGAGGCCGAATGAGTGAGCACGATCGCGTCGGTCAGCCGCTCCGAGAGCTGGATCGCGATCGAAGCGCCGGCGCGCTCTCTGCCTTCGATGAGCGCTTGTCCCTCCTCGCGGATCAGCTGACGGAGCTGCTCGGGCTCGAGCTGGGAATGACGGTTCGCCGCGGCGAGCAACCTGCCGACGGCTCCCGCCACCGCGCCCACGCCGGGACGGCTTGCGGCCAGCGCGCGGCCCGCGTCGACCAGTTTCGTCAGCAGCTCCTCGCCGCTGGAGGCGTCCGTCTCGGCGATCTCGACGAGCGCCTCGACCGCCCGCCGGGCCATCCAGCTGCCGCCGTGATCGCGGGCCTGTCTCAGCTCCTCGACCCGCTCCCCCAGGATCGTCGCCACGGGCGGCATTCTCGCAAAACGGTGCCATCCCGCGCGGTCGCGACAATGCGACGATGGAGCGCTTGCTCGTGCTCGGGGCCGGCGCGGGACAGCTCGGGCTGCTCGCGGCCGCGAATGCCCGCGGCTTGTTCGTGATCGCCGTCGACCGCGATCCCCGCGCGCCGGGCTTCCGGTACGCCGACCGACGGGCGATCGTCTCCGTCGAGGACGAGCCCGTGGTCGAGCGCCTCGCGGAGGCCGAGGGCGTCGACGGCATCATCTCGCCGGGAGCCGACTGGCCGGTCGGCGCGGCCGCGCGGATCGCGGCCAGGCTCGGCCTGCCGCACCCGATCTCGCCGGAGACCGCGGTGCTCTCCGCCTCGAAGCTCCGCCAGCGCGAGCGGCTCGCCGAGGCCGGGATCCCGCAGACGCGCTGGCAGGTCGTCTCCCGCGCGGACGAGGCGATTCGCGTCCCGTGCCTCGTGCGCCCTCCCGACCGCCAGGGCCGCCGCGCCCGCGCGCTCGTCCGCTCCTCGCGTGAGCTGCGGAGCGCCGTGCGGGCGGCGTTGCGGGCCTCCCGGATCGGGCTCTGCCTCGTCGAGGAGGTCCCGGAGCAGCCGGTCGTGACCGTGACCGGATTCTCCAGCAACGGCGTCTTCCACCCGCTCGTCGCGACCGACCGCGCCCCGCTCGCACACGTCTGGGAGAGCGAGCACGCGGAGGCGGCTGCAGAGCTGGCCGGCCGGGCGGCAGCGGCGCTCGGAATCCGAGAGGGCCCGAGCACGACGCAGATCGGCATCGGCCGCGGCGGTCCGCTCGTCCTGGAGCTCGCGGCCAGGATCGGCGGCGGCCACGAGGCGGAGCTGTGCGAGGCGGCGCTCGGGATCGACCTGCACGGCCTGGCGCTCGCGTCCGCGCTCGGGAAGGAGGTCCCGCCGAAGCGGCTGCGGCCGCGACGCCACGAGGGCGGCGCGTGCGTGCTCTTCCTCTCGGGGGCCGGTGACGCGGAGGGCCTCGAGCGGGCGGGGGCCCAGCCGGGGATCGCGTGGGCCCGCGCCTACGGCGGCTCCGAGCGGGCCGGCGCCGTGCTCGCCGTCGGCGCGAGCCGGGCCGAGGCTCTCGAGCGAGCGACGCGCGCGGCCGAGTGCATACGCTTCCGCGCGGTCGATGCGCACGCTGTCTAGCCGCCAGAAACGCCTGCTCAGGGTCGCCGGAACGCTCACGGTGACGGGCCTCTGCACGGCCTACATCGTCTGGAAGATCAACATCACGACGACGCTGCACATCCTCGCGCATGCGAACTTCCTCTACTTCCTCGGCGCCGTCGCGATCATGGTCTTGTCGGTCTGGCCGATGGCCTGGCGCTGGCAGAAGCTGCTCGAGGCGCGGGCGATCAGGGACCGCCTCTCCTGGCTCGTGCGCGCCTACTTCGTCGCGTACACGGCGGGGCAGGTGCTGCCGACGGCGGTCGGGGGCGACGCGGTCCGGATCTACGAGACGACGCGGCGGCACCCCGGCCGCGGCGGCCCGGTGGCGGCTTCGGTGCTGCTCGAGCGCGCGCTCGGCGGCGCCGCGACGCTCACGCTCGCCGCGGTCGGGTTCGCGCTCGCGATCGGACAGAGCTACGACGTGGGCGTCTACCTCTGGATCGAGCTCGGCTTCGTGGTGGCGACGGTCTTCCTGGCGATCGTGCTGTTCTCGAAGCGGGCCCGCCCGCTGCTCGCCAAGACGGTGCCGCTGCTGCGGTTCCTGCGGCTCGAGCGCCCCATCCGTGCGGTGTACGAGGGAATCCACTCCTACCGTGACCACACCGCCCTGCTCAGTTGGGTCTTCGTCCTGACACTCGGCGTCCAGGCCGTGCGGGTGCTCGCGATCTGGCTCTCGGGCAAGGCGGTCGGCGTCGACCTGTCGCCGCGGCCGTACTACGTGATGGGCCCGCTGCTCTTCCTGGTCCTGCTGATGCCGTTCACCGTCAACGGGATCGCCGTGCGCGAGTCGTTCTTCGTCAGCTTCCTCGGGGGCCTCGGCGTCAGCGCGGACAAGGCCTTCGCGACGGGCTTCCTCTTCTTCGCGGTCACGCTCTGTCTCTCGATCCCGGGCGGCGTGATGCTCGGCTGGCAGAGCATCCAGGACCTGAGGCACCGGCACGCGACGCCGGACCATGGCTGACTCACCGCAAAAAATGCTGCGCATTTTCCGCGGGACTGGTTTGTCCCTTCGCTTCGCTCGGGAGACCTGAAGATTCCCGACTCTCGCGTGTCGGTCGTCGTAGTGACGTTCAACGCGCTGCCCTGGATCGAGCGCTGCCTCGAGAGCGTGCGCACTTACGAGACGATCGTCGTCGACCACGGCTCGACGGACGGAACGCTGGAGCTCGTGCGGCGCCGCTTTCCGCAGGCGCGGCTGATCGAGGAGGGGAACACGGGCCTAGGGGCCGGCTCGAACACGGGCATGCGCGCCGCCTCGGGCGACTACTTCCTGCTCCTGAACTCGGACGCCTGGGCTGTCGGGGACGCCGTCGAGCGCCTCGCCGCCTTCGCCGGCGAGCAGCCCGAGGCCGCGGTCGTCGGCCCGAAGCTGCTCAACCCGGACGGCTCGCTGCAGCGCTCGGTGCGGGGGTTCCCGACGCTGTGGCGCCTGTCCACCGAGTACTTCTTCCTGCGCAAGCTGGGGCCGAGGACGCGGGCGTTCAACGCCTTCTACGCCGAGCGGTTCCCGCACGACGAGGTGCGCGAGGCCGAGTTTCTGATGGGCGCCTGCCTGCTCGTCCGGCGTGAGGCCGCCGATACCGTAGGGCTCTTCGACGAGGACTTCTTCATGTTCAGCGAGGAGACGGACTGGTGCTACCGCTTCCGGCAGGCGGGCTGGAAGGTGCTCTTCTACCCGGGCGCGGAGTTCGTCCACGTGGGGGGCGCGACGACCTCGCAGAACTGGGGGCCGATGTACCGCGAGCAGCTGCGCGGTCACCTGCGGTTTCTCGCCAAGCACGAGGGGCCGCGGGAGGCGGAGCGGGCGCGGCGGCTGCTCCTCGCGTCGATGCGGCTGCGTTCCGTGCTGTTCCGCGGAGACCGGGGCCGGACCTCCCGGGAAGCTGCTCGATGGCTGGCGAGCGCGCACGCGACGGAGCTGCTCGCATGAGACCACCGGCTGTCGTCGTAGACGTCGGGTGGGTCAACGGGCTCGCCGCGATTCGGTCGCTCGGCCGGGCAGGCTTGAAGGTCTATGCGGTCGACCACCGCCGGAGCGCGCTGGGATTCCGGTCGCGCTACGCCCGGCCGCTTCTCTCGCCGGACCCGCAGGACGAGGAGGCGTTCGTCGCGTTCCTCGCGGAGCTGGAGCTCGAGACTCCGGCGCCCGTCTTCCCGACCCACGACGAGCCCTTGAACGCGATCGCGCGCGCAGGCGAGCGGCTCGCCGAGCGGTTGCTGTTCCCGTTCCCGCAGTGGGAGGTCCTGCAGCGGATCCAGAGCAAGCGCTCGCAGCTCGAGGCGGCGGAGCGGGCCGGGATTGCGGTGCCGCGCTGGGCCGCGACCCCGGAGGCGGCGGACGAGCTCGGCTACCCGGTCCTCGTGAAGCCGTCGTCCACGGAGGGCTTCAAGCGCCGCTTCGGACGTCAGGCCTTCCGCTGCGAGAGCCGAGCCGAGGTCGAACGTGCGTGGGCAGAGACCGCCGAGTACGAGCCGCTCGTCCAGGAGCTGATCCCGGGTGGCGACGAGGAGCTCTACACCCTCGGCAGCTACCTCGCCGCGGACGGCGATCCGCTCGGCCTGTTCTGCGGGCGCAAACTCCGGCAGACGCCGCCGGGAGTCGGCACGTGCCGAGTGGGCGAGGCGCTCTGGGTGGAGGAGGTCGTCGACCAGGGCCTGCGATTTCTCCGCGAGCTCGGGCACACGGGGCTCTCGCAGGTCGAGTTCAAGCGCGACCCGCGCGACGGCAGCTATCGGCTGATGGAGATCAACCCGCGGCTGTGGCAATGGC
Source organism: Gaiellaceae bacterium (assembly GCA_036518855.1). GTDB lineage: Bacteria > Actinomycetota > Thermoleophilia > Gaiellales > Gaiellaceae > AC-32. Next base: position 8,752 of record DATDMJ010000030.1, read on the forward strand.
ACGGTCTCGCCGCCGCCTGCGGGGTGGACTTCCCGCGGATCGCCTATGAGGACCTCGTCGGGGAGCGGCCGCAGCCGGTCTCGATGAACGGCGCTCGGCGCCGCTGGGCGATCACGTTCCTGCCCGGCGAGCGGCCCGCTCCGCAGCGGCCGCCGTATGTCGACGCCGTCTTCGCGCGGGACGACCCCAAGCCCGCCCTCGTCCAGGCGGGGCGGCTCCTTCGGAGATGAGCGCGATCACCGCTGAGCTCCGGATGGGTCGGGTGCGGGTGGCCCCGCTCGCGTGGTGGCTCGTCGCGCCGGCCGCACTCGGGGTCTCGCGGCTGCTGCCGGCGACCGGCTTCGGGCTCGGCTTCCGGCTGATCGCCGCGACGGCCTGCCTCCTGCTTCCAGGCGCCGCGATCGCGCAGGCTCTGCGGCTCGAGGGCGCCTCCGCCGTGTTCGTCTGGAGCCTCGCCGCGCTCTTCGCCGGGATGGCCGCGATGTTCGCCGTGCACGGCTCGATCTGGCTCGCCGCCGGCGTGATGGGCGGGCTCGGCCTCGTCGCCGCGCCGTTCGCCTTCCGCGCGCCCCCGCTTCGCTTCTCCGCCTGGACCCTCGGCGTGCTGGGGCTCGGCCTGGCGGCCGGGGTCGCCCTCTGGTGGGTCGCATCGTTCGGCGGCGACTCGTTCTTCCACCTCGGCCGCGTGCGCAAGCTCGTCGACCTCGGCTCGATCTCGCTGCGGAGCCTCGACGAGTACAAGGACGGCGGACTCCACCCCGGGTACGCGTTCCCGCTCTTCCACGGCTTCCTCGCGCTGATCTCGAAGCTCGCGGGAGTCGACCCAGGAGAGGTGATCCTGCACGGGCCGACGGCGCTGCTGCCGTTGTCGTTCGTGCTGACCTACGAGGCCGGGGTCGCACTCTTCCGTTCGCGCTGGGCCGGCGTCGCCACGACACTGGCGTCGTTCGCGCTGCTCGGGCTCGCCCCGGGCCACGCCGGCTCGCTGGTCTCGCTGCCACTGGCCGCGAACGCGAGCCGGATGCTGATCCTGCCCGCGCTGCTGGCGCTCGTCTTCATGTACGTGCGCGAGCCTTCGTGGCCGCTGCTCGCGTCGGTGGCCGCCGCGGGCGGGGCGATGACGCTGACGCATCCGCCGCACTCGGCGCTCGTCCTCGTCGTGCTCGGCGGGTTCCTCGTCGCCCGCGCGCTGCTCGACCGCCGCGACGTCGGGCGCATCGCGGCGGCGCTGGCGGCCGTGGCGATTCCGACCGCCGCGGTCGCGTTCTGGCTCCGTCCGATCCTCCACGAGACCGCTGCGCACAACCCCGGGGCGAGCAAGCTGCGGGAGGCATTCGCGAGCTACGCGACCGAGCTCGACGTCTTCGGCCTGCACAGCTACCGCCTCAAACCAGAGCTGTTCGGCCGCGGCGGGGCGATCGCGATCGCGGGGCTCGTGCTGCTCCCGCTCGTGATCTTCGCCCGCCGGCGGCTCTGGGCGGCGTTCGCGCTCGGCGGGATGCTGGCCGCGCTGGCGGTCTCGCTGCTGGCGTTCGTCTTCCCGCACTTCGCCGACCTCGTGTCGATCTCGCAGGCGCGGCGGCTGGTCGGCTTCTCGCCGCGCGTGTTCGTGCTCGTGGGGGCTGCGCTCGTCCTCGCGCAGCTGCTCGGGCCGCTCGTCCTCCCGGTCGCGCTCGCCGCGGGAATCGTCCTGCAGTGGCGCCTGCCTGGAGACTTCGGCGCGCGCTACCACCACGCGCACGGAAGCCCGGGCTGGGTGACGTGGGCGGCCTTCGCAGCAGGGGCGGCAGCGCTGCTGCTCGCTGCGCTCTGGAGGCGCCTTCCCGACCTCGAGCGCGACGGCCCGCTCGCGGCCGCCGCGGTTGCGCTCTTCCTCGTCCCCGTCGCCGTCCACGGCTACTCGGACTGGACCGCCCCGCCCAACGCGCTCGAGACGCTCCCGGCGCCGGTCGTCCGCGCGCTGCAGGCGCGGCTCCCGGAGCGGACGGTCGTCTTCACCGATCCGCAGACGGGCTACGCGCTCGTCGCGGCCCTGCCGGTCTACGTCAACGCGACACCGGCCGTGCACAGCAGCGACACGCGCGCGAACCACCCGAACCAGCGCGACCGGGAGGCCGAGCAGTTCTTCTTCAAGGGCGGGCCGCTCTCGGTCCCGCTGAGCCACGGCGCGAAGTGGCTCTTCGTCGACACCGCCCGCGACGGCACCAGGCGCTACCCGCTGCCGCAAGCCTGGCGGGACCCCCGGTACGTTCTCTACCGCCTGCGATGAAGGTCCTCCTCGTGACGATGTACTTCCCGCCCGCCGGCGGGGGCGGCGTGCAGCGCCCGCTGAAGACGGCGACGCACCTGCCGGCGCTCGGGATCGAGACGCACGTCCTCGCGCCGGACGACCCGAAGTGGCTGCACCGCGACGACGAGCTGCGCCCGCCAACCCAGGCGTTCGTCCACCGCGCGCGCTACCTCGGCCCGGCCGCGCGGCTCCCCGCCGAGGAGCTGCACGGCCTCGAGGGGACGGACAAGCTGGTCGCGCAGGCGAGGCTCGCCTACCGTCGGCTGCTCCTGCCCGATGCGAGCGTCACCTGGGTGCCCACAGCCGTTCCCGCCGCGGTGAGGATCGTCAAGCGAGAAGGGATCGACGCCGTGATCACGACGAGCCCGCCGGTCTCGATGAACCTGATCGGCGCCGCGGTCAAGCGCCTGACCGGGGTCCCGTGGGTCGCCGATCTCCGCGACGCGATCCTCCTGAACGCCGACCGGCGCTTCGACCGCACCGCCGTGCAGGCGAAGGAGAAGGCGCTCCAGGGGATCGTCCGCAACGTGGCGCGCTCGGCCGACGCGGTCGTCGCCGTCTCCGAGACGATCGCCGACGAGGTGCGCCGCTACGACCCGGTGGGGCCGGTGCGCGTGATCCCCAACGGCTGCGACTTCGACGACTTCGCGGGGCTCGACTACCGGTCGGGCGAGCGCTTCCGGATCACGCACGCGGGGAGCTTCTTCGGCCAGCGCAACCCGCGGCCGTTCCTCGGCGCGCTCGCCTCGTCCGGACTCGACGACGTGGTCGCCCGCTTCGCCGGGGGCCTCCGCGCCGCGGACGAGGAGTGGGCCGGCACGCTCGGGCTGGGCGACCGGCTCGAGCTGCTGCCGTACCTGCCGCATCGCCAGGCCCTCGAGCTGCAGCGCGATTCCGAGGCGAACCTGCTGCTGCTGCCGGAAGCGGACGGCCGCGGCGCCGTCGTCCCCTCGGGGAAGATCTTCGAGTACCTCGCGGCCGAGCGGCCGATCCTCGCCGCGGTGCCGCCTGACGGCGCGGCGGCCAAGCTCGTCCGGGAAACGGGCGCAGGCGTCGTCGTCGCCCCGGAGGACGAGAAGGGCATCCGCGAGGCGATCGTCGGACTGCACGCGCGCTGGAAGGCAGGCCGGCTCGGCGACGGCTACCTGAGCGCCGAGCAGCGGCAGGAGCTCTCGAGGGAGGCGCGGGTCGAGGAGCTCGCGGAGCTGCTGTGGAGCCTGTAGCCGCGCGCGAGAGCCCGCTCGTCCCGTTCTTCTTCTTGGCGGCGGTGTTCTGCGCGACCTTCGAGAAGGTGCACTGGAACTTCCTCGGCCAGGTCTCGCTCGCCGACGTCACCTCGCTCTGCTTCCTCGGCGTCTGGACGCTCGACCGGCTCGGGCGCCCCGCGAACGGGCGCATCCCGCGCACTGCCGCGCTGCTGCTCCTCTTCCTGGCCGGCTTCCTGCTGGTCAACCTGATCGGCTTCTTCAACCTCGAGACGACGCAGGCGCTCGACCAGTTCGTGAAGGGGATCGTCAAGTGGCTGATCCACTTCGGCTTCGTGATCGTCGGCGTCGTCTACCTGCTCGGCCGTTCGCGCGACTTCTACTGGCGCACGCTCAGCTGGTTCCTCGGCGGGATCGCCGTCAACGCGGCGTACGGGATCCTGCAGCTGCTCGCTGCACAGTCCGGACACAATCTCGACTCGCTGTTCGTGAAGCCGCTGACCCGGGGCGCGAGCCAGATCAACATCTACGGCGCCGTCAACGGCGCGAACGTCTATCGGCCCAACGCGCTGACGCTCGATCCGAACCACCTCGCGATCATGATCCTGCTGCCGCTGCTGATCCTGTCGCCGATCTACCTCCGGCTCGAGCGCGACCACCCGAAGCGGCTCCGGCTCGCCGTACTCATCGCCTTCCTGCTGATCGCCGAGCTGGCGACGCTCTCTCGCAGCGGCGCGCTGGGTGTCGCGGTCGGCGTGATCGTCCTGCTCATCCCGTACCGGCACCTGCTCTTCTCGCGCCTGGCCGTCCTGCCGCTTGCCCTGGTCGCGATCCCGGTCCTGTACGCGATCTACCGGCGCAGGCACTTCTTCAGCGTCGTCGTGAGCTCGCGGCTCTCGCACGGGTCGGGGTCCTCGACGCATCTCGCCGTCTACACGTTCATCCCGAAGATCCTGCACTCGCATCCGCTCTTCGGGCTCGGCTTCAACAACTTCTCGGTCTACTACCAGTTCGTCACCGGCAAGACGAACTGGGGGCCGCACTCGTACTACGTGATGCTGATCGTCGAGGGCGGGCTCGTCGGGACGGCGCTCTTCGCGGTGTTCCTCTGGTACCTGTTCGCCCGCCTCGGCGCGGCGCGGCGGGTGGGCAAGGCGCTCGCAGCGGCGCGCGACCCGATCGCGGCGCGGGTGCGGCCGCTGGCCTGGGGGATGACCGCGGCCCTGCTCGGGACGATGGCGGCGAACATCTTCTACCTGACGATGTCGTTCTTCTACTTCTACGTCTTCGCGATGCTCGTGCTGGTGACGCCGTCCGTCTTTGCGCTCGGAGCCGGCGATGCCGACCGCACCGCAAGCGGCGCCGCAGAGCGTTGAAGGTCGTCGTCCTGACGACCTCGTACCCGAGGTACGAGGGCGACGCGACCGTGCACTTCCTCGGCGAGGCGGTCGCGAAGCTGCGGGAGCGCGGGATCGAGGTCGAGGTCGTCTCGCCGATGCAGTTCGAGCACTTCGGGATCGCCTACGGCGCGGGCGTGATGGGGAACCTGCGGCGCGATCCGTGGCGGACGGCGCTCGTGCCGCCGATGCTCGTGAACTTCCGTCGCGCCGCACGCGGAGTCGCGGAGGACGCCGACCTCCTGCACGCCCACTGGCTCCCGACCGGGCTCGTAGCGGCTTCCCTCGGCAAGCCGTTCGTGCTGACGGTGCACGGCACCGACGCGGAGCTGGCGCGCCGTGCGTCTTCGCTTGCGCGGTGGGTGCTGCGGCGCGCGCGCGTTGTCATCTGCGTCTCGAACGCGCTGGCGGATGCCGTGCGCGGTCTCGGCGTCGACCACGTGCGCGTGATCCCGAACGGCGTCGAGATCCCGCCGTTCGTGCGTGAGCCGGCCACGCCGCCGGAGGTGCTCTTCGCGGGGCGGCTCTCGCGCGAGAAGGGGATCCTCGAGCTCGTCGAGGCAGCGCGGGAGCTGCAGCTCGTCGTCGCGGGCGACGGTCCTCTGCGCCCGCAGGTTCCAGGCGCGCTCGGGTTCGTCCCGCACCGCGAGCTCGGCGAGCTCTACGAGCGCGCGGCGGTGGTCGCTTGCCCCTCGCACCGCGAGGGCTTCAACGTCGTCTGCGCCGAGGCGATGGCGTACGGGCGGCCGGTCGTGGCCGGGGCCGTGGGCGGGCTGCTCGACCTCGTCGTCGACGGGGAGACCGGCTTGCTCGTCCCGCCTCGCGACGTCGGAGCGCTACGGGCGGCGCTGGAGCGGCTCCTCGGCGACGAGAAGCTGCGCGAGCGGCTCGGCGCGGCGGCGCGCGAGCGGGCGCGGACGAGCTTCTCGTGGGACCGCGTCACCGACGAGACGCTGGCGGCCTACGACGAGGCCCTGATCACGAGCCGGTAGCGGAAGCTCTCCGAGAAGCGGCCGAGCACCCGCTCGACCGTTCGCAGTACCGGGAAGAAGCTCGGCGTCCAGCCCGCTCGGTCGACCGCGAAGCCGTTGCGCTCGAGCGCGGCGACGAGCTGGTCCGAGGTGCGCAGGCCGACGTGCGTCGGGTTCTGCGCGAGCACGAAGTCGTGCGCCTTCAGCCGCTCGATCACGTGCTTCGGGTTCGGCGTGTAGATCGAGAGCGTTCCGCCGGGGACGAGCACGCGCCGCAGCTCGCGCAGCATGGCGTTCAGCGTCGCGTTGTCGAGATGCTCGACGAGATCGCCGGCGACGGCCTTGTCGACCGAGCGGTCGGCCTGCGGCAGCTTCGAGACGTCCGCGAGCTCGAACTCCAGGTCCGGGAAGAGCTCGCGAGCCTTCTCGATCGCCTTCGGCTCGGAGTCGATCCCGGTCACGGTCGCGCCCTGCTGCGAGAAGAAGTGGGTCAGCGCGCCGGCCGCGCAGCCGAGGTCGAGGATCCGGTCGCCGCGGCGAGGCTCGACCAGCGGCATGAGCGCGCTCAGCCGGAGCTTGCTCCAGCGCGTCTGCTCGAGGTACGCGCCGGCCATCTTGTCCATGAAGGCGTCGTCGTACTCGGACGGCGCCCGCTGGAAGGCGATGCGGGCCAACTAGCGGGAGGACTGCGTGACGGCCTCGGCGTCCGGGCCGAGCGTCCAGCCCCAGTTGGGCCCGATGATCGTGCCGCGGTACTCGGTGCCCTGCCAGTGCGGCCGGATCCAGAGCGAGAACCGGCCGGTCGGCCGGTGCGTGAGGATCCCCATCATCCGCCGCCACTTGCCGCCGCGGTAGGTGTCGAGATAGACGTTGCGGCCGTATTTGTCGAGCGGCACTCCGGTGCGCGTCGAGCGGTACCCGTAGATCGCGCGGCCGTGGAAGCTCGCCTTGCCGACGACGTTCTCCGAGCGCCACTTGCAGCAGACCGCGTCGAGCGTCAGGAGCGTCGGCGCGCCCTTCCAGCGGGAGAAGCGGAGCTCGACGCCCTCGCTCGGGATCCGGTGCCAGGCCTGCAGCGCCCAGAAGCTGCCGTTGCGCGTCTGGCGGACGGCGAGCGCCATCGGGATCGACGCTGCGGTCGTGGGGAACGAGGCATCGCGCCCTCTGAGGTGCGCGCCGTAGCGGCGGGTGCCGTTCGGGAAGATGACGACCGACTGGCGCCGACCGCTGGAGGTCCAGTCCACCTCGGCCGCGCCGCCGACGACCTTCAGCGTCGGGCGGCTGGCCCACTGGGCGACCATCAGGGACGCGCCGGCAGGAGCGGGCGCGACGACTGCTGCCGTGATGAGCGCGACGATGACCTGGCGCATCGTTCGCCCGCAGGGTAGCCGAGCTCTTCGGAACCCGATGAATAGAAACCGATATAGAGGTCAGTACGTACCCTTGGAGACGGCCCGCCCGGACCCCTCCCGTCCCCTCCCCAAGGAACGGTTGACCCGGGCGGGCCTCTCCGCGTCGTAAGCTGAGCGGCCCGTGATCGTGCTCGTCGTCCTCTTCTGGATCTCGCTCGGGCTGCTCGTCTGGGCCCACCTCGCGTATCCGCTCGCAGTCGCGCTGGGGGCTCGTTTTCGCAGGCGCCAGGTGAGGAAGACCGACCTGACGCCGCGCGTGAGCCTCATCGTCGCCGCGCACAACGAGGAGGACGTGATCGAGCGGCGGCTCGAGAACCTGCTCGCACTCGACTACCCGGCCGACAAGCTCGAGATCGTCGTCGCCTCCGATGCTTCGGACGACCGCACCGACGAGCTCGTCGAGCGCGAGGCGCGCGTCAGGCTCGTCCGCTGTCCGCGAGGCGGCAAGGTCGCCGCGCAGAACCACACCGTCCCGCAGACGGGCGGGGAGATCCTCGCCTTCACCGACGCGAACGCGACCTGGCCTCCCGACGCGCTGCGCAAGCTCGTGCGGAGCTTCGCCGACCCGGACGTCGGCTACGTCTGCGGACGCGTCTCGCTCATGGAGGCGGACGGCACCAACCGCGAAGGTGCCTACTGGCGCTTCGAGGTGTGGCTCCGGCAGCAGGAGTCCGATCTCGGCTCGGTCACCGGCGGCAACGGCGCGATCTATGCGGTTCGGCGCGACGACTACGTCGACGTCGACCCGCGCTTCGGGCACGACCTCGCGTTCCCGTACCTGATGGTGCAGCGCGGCCGCCGCGCGGTCTTCGAGCCGGAAGCGCTCTCCCATGAGAAGCCGAGCCGCGACCAGGAGGACGAGTACCGCCGCAAGGTGCGGATGTTCGAGCACTGCTGGCTGATCGTCCTGCGCGGCCGGATGCTCCGCGGGCTGACGCCCACGTACTGGCTGGAGATGGTCTCGCACCGACTGCTGCGCTACGCGAGCGGGCTGCTCCATCTCGTCCTGCTGCTGACGAGCGTGGCGCTCGTGCGGCAGGGGCTCGTCTACCAGGTCGTGCTCGCCGTCCAGGCCGCCGGGCTGCTCCTGGCGCTCGCGGGGCGGTTCCGACTCCCCGTCCCGGGCGCGGCCCTTGCCTACTACTACGTGCTCGTCACGTGGGCGACCGTGAAGGCGCTCACCCGCTACCTCCGCTTCGGCGTGCCGGCCGTCTGGGAGAAGGCGGAGGGCACGCGCTGACCCGGTCGCTCGACGTCGCGGGCGCAGCGCTGGGCCTCGCGATCACCAGCCCGCTGCTCGGGCTCGCAGCGATTGCGATCAAGATCGACGACGGCGGCCCGGTCCTCTACCGCCAGCGTCGGGTGGGCCACGACGGCGAGGAGTTCGACCTGTTGAAGCTGCGGACGATGATCGTCGGCGCCGAGAAGCAGGGCGCCGGCTGGGCGGTCAACAAGGGGGATCCGCGGATCACGCGCGTCGGTCGCGTGCTGCGCCGGCTCTCGATCGACGAGCTGCCGCAGCTCTGGAACGTCCTCCGCGGCGAGATGAGCCTGATCGGCCCGCGGCCCACGCTCGCCTATCAGGTCGAGCGCTACACGCCGCGCCAGCGCCGCCGGCTCGAGATCAGGCCCGGCCTGACCGGCTGGGCCCAGATCCACGGCCGCACGAAGCTCACCTGGGACGAGCGGATCGAGCTCGACGTTTGGTACGTCGACCACCGCTCCGCCTGGATCGACCTGAAGATCCTCGCCCGCACGCCGAAGGCCCTCTTCTCCGGCACGTACAAGGGCGAGACCGGCGGCTGGCAGGGCTAGGCTCCCCCGCGTGAACGTGCTCTTCACATGCTCGGGCATGCGCGTCGACGTGGTGACCGCCTTCCAGGAGGCGGGGGCGACGACCATCGCCGCGGACGCCGACCCGCTCGCACCGACGCTGCATCACGCGGACGAGAAGGCGCTCGTGCCGCGCGTCGCCGACCCGGCCTACATCCCGGCGCTGGCCGAGATCGTCCGCGAGCGCGGCGTCGGGCTCGTCATCCCCGTTACGGATATCGACTCGGTGCTCCTCGCGCAGCGCCGCAACGAGCTCGGCGCGCCGCTCCTGCTGCCCGACACGGAGATCGTCGTCAAGACGGCCGACAAGTACGCCGCGCACGAGCTCTTCGAGCAGCACGGCATCCCGTCGCCGCCGAGCTGGCTCCCGGAGGACGTGCCGGACGACGCGCGCTACCCGCTGCTCGTGAAGTCCCGCTACGGCTACGGCTCGCGGAACATCTACCGCGCCGAGGACCGCCGCCAGCTGGACTTCTTCCTCGACTACTCGCCCGTCGAGTCATTCGTCCAGACCTGCTGCCTCGGCGAGGAGTTCTCCATCGACGTTCTCTGCGACTTCGAGGGCCGCTGCCTGAACGCGATCCCGCGGACAATGATCCTCTCCAAGGGCGGCGAGTCGATCCAGGGGCGGACGATCAAGGATCCGGAGCTGATCGAGGCGGCGCGGTGGGTCGCGGAGGCGCTCCCGCTGAAGGGCCCGGCGACGATCCAGGTCTTCCGGGAGGACGGCGAGCACTGCGTCACGGACGTGAACCCCCGCTTCGGCGGGGCGTTCCCGCTCCCGCTCGCCGCGGGCGGCAGATACCCGGAGCTCGTGCTGGCCCTGGCCGCCGGCGAGCATGTCGAGCCGATGCTGGGCGAGTTCCGCGAAGGCGTCGTGATGACGCGCTTCTACTCCAGCCTCGCGCTCGAGCCGCAAGCCACCGTGTAGTGCGCGTCGCGCTCGTCGATCCGCTCGCGTACACGCCGCCGTACGACCACCACCTCGCGCAGGCGCTGGCCCGGCGCGGGCACGACGTCACGCTCTTCACGTCGGCGTTCCTGCACGGCGACGCGCCGGAGCCTGACGGCTACGAGCGCAGGGAGCTCTTCACGCCGGTGAGCAGCCGGCTGTTGCGTGGCAGGCCTCGCGCCCGTTGGCGCCTTGCGTTGAAAGCGGTCGAGTACCTGCCGAGCGCGTCCGCGCTCATGCGGCGCATGCGGCAGCTCGAACCAGACGTCGTTCATCTGCAGTGGCTTCCGCGCCCGGAACTCGACGTGCGGTGGGTGAGGCGGCTCAGGTGGCCGACGGTGTTGACCGCGCACGACGTCGTCCCTCGTCGCGAGCGGGCGCTTCCCGCATGGCATGAGGCGCTCGGGCTCGTCGACCGCGTGATCGTCCACTCGCAGCGCGCCGCCGGGCAGCTGCGCGAGTTCGACCCCGTCGTGATCCGCCACCCGGTCTTCGAGCACCCGCCCCTCGGCCCGCCCCACGGCAAGACGCTGCTCTTCTTCGGCCTCATCCGCGAGTACAAGGGCCTCGACGTCCTGCTGCGCGCACTGCCGCGCATACCCGAGGCGAGGCTCGTCGTCGCGGGCGACCCGCTCGATCCGATCGAGCCGGTTGCGTCGGATCGCGTCGAGTGGCGGCTGCGCTTCATCGGCGACGCCGAAGTCGCGGAGCTGATGGAACAGGCGGCAATCGTCGTCCTGCCGTACCGGAAGCTCGACTCCTCCGGAGTGCTCGCGACGGCGATCGGCTACCGTAGGCCCGCAGTGGTTTCGGACGTGGGGTCCCTCGGCGAGATCGTGCGCGAGTTCGGAGCCGGGCTCGTAGTGCCTCCGGGCGACGAGGCGGCGCTGGCGGCCGCATGCTCGACCTTGCTCGGCGACGAAAAGGCGCTCGCGCAGGCCTACGAGGGAGCCTCGAGAGCGGCCGCGAGCCTCACCTGGGACGCATCGGCGCAGGAACACGAGCGGGTCTACGGGGAGATCCGCGGCACCAACCGGCGGTCGCTCTAGCCTCCTTCGACATGCGTCGCCGGGTCGTCCTCAGCATTGCGCTGCTCCTGCTCGCGTCCGCGATCGGCGCGGTTGCCGCAGGCTGCTCGCTCTGGAGCAGCCAGACTGCCGAACGCCTGCACGCGGCGGGCACGCCGAGCTCGAACGCCGTCCGCCTGGGCGTCGTGGACGGCGACCTGCGCACGCGCGTCCGCGGGGCGGTCGTGCGCATCGGCCCCTTCCGCGCCCGCACGAACCGCAAGGGCTGGGCCTTC
>DATDMJ010000031.1:0-11843 GCA_036518855.1 Gaiellaceae bacterium
AGCTTAGGCTGCCGTTGAATTTCGCCCGCCGGCCGGTTGGCAGCCGACCAACCGCCGGGCTAGCCATCCTTTGGTGTCGCGCTTCGGGCGATTGGCTCTCCCTCCGCGCCGAGCCCGTTTCTGACGCCGCTACCCGGGCCACGGGCCGAGCTCGGAGCGACGCGCTTCGCTACGGGTTAGGCAGCGAGAGCGAGTGCGTGATCGTTCTTCGCACTTACGTTGAGTCCCGGTTGTTTTACGAGGCCGACCGGGGACCTCGGCTTGCAGCTCTGCCGGAGAATCGACCACGTCGAAGCCAGGTCGCCCCCGTATGTCAGTGCCGGAATTGTAGCCGTCCGTGCTCGATGTTCCCGTGCGCGAGCACCGCCGCCTCGGCGGTCTGGAGCTCGAAGAAGAACGCCGAGCCCTTGCCGTCGTTCGGCTCGACCCAGATCCGGCCGCCCATCCGGCTGACGAGCTCCCTGCAGATGTAGAGGCCGAGGCCCGTGCCCCCCACGCCGCGCAGCATCTGCGGATCCGCCCGGTAGAACTTCTCGAAGATCCGGTCCTGGTCGCCGGGTGCGATCCCGAGACCTTCGTCCCGGACGCCGAAGCGGACGGCGCCGTCGTGCTCGCTCACCTCGACCTGGACGTGCCCGCCTTCGGGCGAGTACTTGATCGCGTTCTCGATCAGGTTGACGAGCACCTGGCGGACCTTGTCCGGGTCCGCGGAGATCTCGGGCAGGTTTTCGGCCGCCGTATGGCTGACCGTGACGGTCGGCGGCGCATGGGTGCGGGTGGCCTCGACGACCCGCTCGACGAGCTCCGAGGGGTCGAACGGCTCGAACTCGACGTCCACACGGCCCGAGTCGAGCTGGTTGGCGAGCAGGATCTCGTTCACGATCCGCCCGAGGCGCTCGGACTCCTCGGCGATCAGCGAGACGAAGCGCTCGCGGCCCACCTCGTCGAGGGCGAAGTCGTGTCGGAGCAGGGTCTGCGCCGCGCCGTAGACCGCGGCCAACGGTGTGCGCAGCTCGTGGGACGCCGTCGCGATGAAATCGGCCTTGATCTCTTCGAGCCGTCTCACGTCGGTCAGGTCGCGGAACGCGTAGACCGTGCCGCCGAAGAAGCGGACGCCCGAGATCGAGATCCAGCGCTCTCCCCGCTCGGTGTCGATCGGAATCGTGACCTCCTCGTGGCCCGGGTCGGGCTTCGGGAGCACCGGCACCTGGTCTGCGGCGTTCTGCCAGCCGGGAATGGCGTCGACCGCCGAGCGGCCGACCACGTCCTTCGCGTAGATCGCGGTGATCGCCTCCGCGGCCGGGTTCCAGAGGCGGATGATGCCGTTGCGGTCGAGGAGCAAGATCGCGTCGCCGACGTGCTCGAGCACGCGTGCGGCGTCGGCCCGTTCCTCCACCAGCCGGTAGAGCCGGCCCCGGTCGAGCGCGATGCCGATCCGGACCGCAAGGTCCTGGGCCAGCGCGAGGTCGGCCGGGCCGAAGACCTCGCCGCGGGTCGTCCGCGCTACGGTGAGCGCGCCCAGCGGCTGCTTGCGCGCGCGCAACGGGACGCAGATGACCGACTGCGCCTCGAGGCCGTCGAGGAAGTGGACCGGCTCGCCTTTCGAGCTCTCGCCCGGAGGGGGCAGGATGCGGGCGCGGCCGCTCTGCGCGACGGCTCCGATCGAGCTCCCCGGGCTGTCGGCGAGCCCGGTGGCGCCGTCACCCTTCGTCGGCTCGGCCCGGGCGACAACGGCGCGCTTGAGGTCGCCTTCGTCGATGAGGTCGATCACGCACCAGTCGGCGAGGTCGCGCACGACCAGGTCGGCGACCCGCGACAGCGCCGCCTGGTGGTCGAGCGTCGAGGTCAGCTCCTGGCCGGCTCGGCGGACGAGGTCGAGTCGCGACTGCCGTTCGGCGATCTCCTCGGACGCGGCGTGCTCGGCAACCTCGAGGCGCTCGCGCTGGTTTTCGGAGCGGCGAAGCTCGCTGAGGTCGCGCAGGAACGTCTGCGTGTAGAGCGCCTCGCCGCCCGCGTCGCGCACGGTGACGGTCTCGTCACGCACCCAGACGGCGCGCCCGTCGCGCGCGAGGAGCCGATAGTCCATGCGCATCGGAGTCCCGTTCGCAACGCCCTCGAGCTCGGCCAGCACCCGCTCGCGGTCCTCGGGGTGCAAGAGCTTTGCGAAGAGCTCCGGCTGCTCGAGCCACTCGCTCGGCGAGTAGCCGGTCAGGTCGCCGATCGACGGGCTCACGTACAGCGAGGAGCTGCGGTCGCCGGGATCGGTCAGCCAGGTGACGAGCGGCAGGCCGTCGAGCAACGCGCGGTAGCGCGCCTCTGCCCGGTCGAGGTCCGCCTGGCGCTGCTGCTCCCGCCGACGGGCCCGGATCGTGAGCGGGATCAGGATCGCCGTGGCGAGCGCGAAGAGCCCTGCCGCAGCCACGATCCGCTCGTTCCTCGAGTCGAGGAGGACGAAGAGCACAGCGCCCGCGGCCACGAGAACCAGGCTCACGGCTGCGGAGAACACTGAGCGGGAACGAAGAGTCTCTCGCGACAACACAGTGGCGGCTCGCCCCAGGGTAGCTCCCTCCCGAGCGGGCGACAACCCCGCCCGCGGATAGGCCATATCGTTGTCCGGATGCTGGAGATTAGGTCATGTGCGGGTGAGCGCGAGGAGCAGCTTTCCCTCGACGTCTACAACGCCGTCTGGCCGCACGACGCGGTCACGATGGACGAGGTAAGACATTTCAAGGAGGCGATGGTCGATCACGACGACCTCATTGCGTGGATCGACGGCGAGCCGGCCGGCTCCGGGTTCGTGGCGATCGTGCCGCAGCGCCCCGAGCTCCCGCACGTGCTCCTCACCGTGCTGGCCCAGGCTCGCGGCCGAGGGGCGGGCTCGGGACTCTACGCAGCGGTGTCGGGCTGGGCCCGTGACCGCGGCCTTGGCGAGCTCGAGGCCGTGGTGACCGACGAGGACCCGGACAGCATGAGATTCGCCGAGCGGCGCGGGTTCGTCGTGGACCGGCGCGAGAAGGGCGTCGCACTGCACCTCGCTGAGATCGACCCGCCTCCGGTCGAGCCGCCGCCCGGGATCGAGATGGTGACGTGGGCCGAGCGACCCGATCTCACACGCGGGATCTACGAGGTCTACCGCGAGGCCTCACCGGATGTCCCCGGCTCGGAGGACGAGATCGTCGAGCCGTTCGAGAAATGGCTCGTCAACGACATGGGCGGCGCAGGCGATCAGCCGGAGGCGACTTTCCTCGCGCTCTCCGGCGACGAGGTGGTCGGCTACGCGAAGTTCTCGCTCACGGTGGCCCAGCCGACGACCGCGCACCACGATCTCACGGGGGTGAAGCGCTCCTGGCGAGGCCGCGGGATCGCGCGGGCGCTGAAGGCCGTGCAGATTCGCTGGGCGATGGAGAACAGCTACGAGGAATTGCGCACGCGCAACGACGAGCGCAACGCGCCCATCCGCCATCTGAACCGCGAGTTCGGATACGAGCCGGCGACGGGCCGGGTCTACCTGCGCGGGCCCCTGAGCGACCGGTAGATCCGGAGCGGGAACATGCCGAGCAGCGGCGCCCGGCGGCCGAGGTCGTCGCGGTCCTCCTGGTCGAACGCCTTCGCGTAGAGGGAGGCCTCCTCGGCGGTCGGATAGCGCTTCGACGAGCCGGCACCGCAACCGCGCTCGCATTCCCAGAGCATCGTCTCGCCCTCGGCGCGGAACCGGTAGCGATGGCCCATGACTCGGCAGGCGAGCACGCGCCGAACGTAGCAGGCGGTTTCGCGTTCAGAGGCGCCGGGGACTTGTGTTGCCACGATGAGCACCGCAGCCGACTCCGTCCAGACCGGCGTCATCGAGACCGACATCCCGAAGCGGCTCGACAGGCTGCCCTGGTCGCGCTTCCACTGGCTGGTCGTGATCGGGCTCGGCACGGTCTGGATCCTCGACGGGCTCGAGGTGACGATCGTCGGCTCCGTCGCGAGCCGCTTGACGGAGAAGGGCAGCGGTATCCCGCTGACCACGGCCGGGATCGGCATCGCGGCCGCCTTCTACGTGGGCGGCGCATGCCTCGGCGCGCTCTTCTTCGGGCAGCTGACAGATCGCTTCGGCCGCAAGCGCCTCTTCATCCTGACCCTCGGCATCTACATCGCGGCGACCGTCGCGACGGCCTTCGCGTGGGTGCCCTGGTACTTCTACTTGATGCGGTTCCTGACCGGCGCAGGAATCGGCGGCGAGTACGCAGCGATCAACTCCGCGATCGACGAGCTGATCCCGGCGCGCGTGCGCGGCCGGGTCGACCTGATCATCAACGGCTCGTACTGGTTCGGCGCGATGGGCGGCGCGCTGGCCGCGATCGTCCTGCTCAACGAGAATCTGCTCCCGGCGAACGTGGGCTGGCGGCTCGCGTTCGGGATCGGCGCGGTGCTGGGCCTCGCGATCATGCTCGTCCGCCGCAACGTGCCCGAGAGCCCGCGCTGGCTCTTCATCCACGGCCGGGAGGAAGAGGCCGAGCGAATCGTCAGCAGCATCGAGGAGGACGTCCAGGACGAGACGGGCGAGCCGCTCGAGGAGCCCGACGAGACGATCAAGGTTCGCCAGCGGAAGCGGATCCCGTTCCGGGAGATCGCGAAGACGGCGTTCCTGCGCTACCCGAAGCGCAGCATCCTCTGCCTCGCACTCTTCGTCGGGCAGGCGTTCATCTACAACGCCGTCACCTTCGACCTCGGGACGATCTTCACCAAGTACTTCAGCGTCACGTCGTCGTTCGTGCCCGTCTTCTTCATCATCTTCGCGGCCGGGAACCTGCTCGGCCCGCTCGTGCTCGGCCATCTGTTCGACACCTGGGGCAGGCGGCCGATGATCTCGCTCACGTACCTCGGGTCCGCAGCGATCTTGGTGGTGACGGCCCTCGTCCTCGGGTCGCTGAGCTCCTGGACGTTCATGGCGCTGATCGGGGCGACGTTCTTCCTCGCCTCCGCTGGAGCGAGCTCCGCCTATCTGACGGCCAGCGAGATCTTTCCGGTCGAGACGCGTGCGCTGGCGATCGCGTTCTTCTTCGCGGTCGGCACGGCCGCGGGCGGCATCTCCGGGCCGCTCTTCTTCGGGCACCAGATCACCGGCAAGACGTCCGACCTGATGGTCGCGTTCCTCGTCGGCGCCGCCGTGATGGCGGTCGGCGGCATCGCGGAGATCTTCCTCGGGGTGCGCGCCGAGCAGGTCGAGCTCGAGGAGATCGCGAAGCCCCTCACGGCACGCGAGGCGGAGGCTGCCGAGAGCGACGGTGGCGCGAGGCCGGACGAAGAGCGCCACGCGCAGCGAGCGGCCCGGCGAAGCCGGCCCTCGCGTCGCTTCCGCTTCGGGCCAGGCACGAACCTCTACTCGCCGGGCATGCTCGGGACGGCCGGTGCCAGCCGCCTCGCGGGCGAGGACGTGCTCGACCGCGAGGTGGACGCGATCGTGCGTGCCCTCGAACACGACGGGCCGGCGGATCGCGCCGAGCTCGCGCGGCGGGCGCACTCGCGCTTCTGGGGCCCAGGCCGCTTCTCGGCCGCGCTGAGCGAGGCGGTCGACGAGGGCCACGTCCGCCGAACCGGCCCTGGGCGTTTCGAGGCGGCCGGCGCCGGAGTTGCTCCGGCCCGCACCCGGGCCCGCTCGGGCTCCACTACCTCCGACTCTTGAGCGTCCGCTCGATCCGGCGCCGGCTTTCCCGGTCGGCGATGTCGCGCCGCTTGTCCCGGACCTCCTTGCCGCGCGCGACGGCCAGCTCGACCTTGGCCCGACCGTCCTTGAAGTAGAGGCGCGTCGGGACGAGGGTCAAGCCTCGCTCGGCGACCTTCGCGGTGAGCTGGTCGATCTGGCGGCGGTGCAGAAGAAGCTTCCGGTCGCGGTCGGGGTCATGCGGCGCGACCGAGGCCTGCTCGTAGGCCGGGATGTGAAGCCCGACGAGCCAGAGCTCGCCGTTGCGAGCGTCCGCGTAGGCTCGCTGCAGGGTCGCCCCGCCCTGGCGCAGCGACTTGACCTCGCTGCCGGCGAGGGCGAGCCCGGCCTCGAGGCGCTCGAGCAAGTGGTACTCGTGCCGCGCGCGGCGGTTCTCGGCGATCGGCTTCTCTCCTTGGGTCTTCGCCACGCGCTCGATTGTAGGGAGTCACGGAATCGTCACCGTCGCGTCCCACACGCGTGCGGGTTCGACTACTACGCTCGTCGCGGGTGGCGGGTGGACTTAACTCCCCACCCTGGGCGGGGATGCGCGCGCTCGCGCGCGTGGACCTATTCATGACGGCAGCGGCTATCGACGGGCGCCGGCGGCCAGGGCGACTTCGACCTTGCCCTCGTTGCGGCGGATCTCCTCGACGCGCACTTCGAGCGGGTCGCCGAGCCGGTACGTCCTTCCGCTCCTCCGGCCCGCGAGCGCGGTGCCGAGTGGGTTCAACTCGAAGTAATCGCCGAGCAGCCGCCGCGCCGGCAGGAACCCCTCGAACACCTCCGCGAAGCGCACGAACAGGCCTGACGGGATCAATCCCACGATCTCGCCCTCGAAGCTCGCCTCCCACCCCAGCTCGAAGAGCCTCCGTTCCAGCAGCCACGCCAGGCAGATCTCGTCCGCGAGGTACTCGAGCTTCGCCGCGGTGCGCTCTCGCACCGAAGCGTGCTCGGCCAGCTCCGCCAGGTCTTCCGGCAGCGGCTCGTCGGACGCTCCGAGCTCCCGCAAGAGGGCCCGGTGGCAGACGAGATCCGGATAGCGGCGGATCGGCGAGGTGAAGTGGCAGTACGCCCGACTCGCGAGCCCGGAATGGCCGAGGTTCCGCGGGTCGTACCGCGCCTGTTTGAGCGCTTGCAGGACGAGTGCCGGGAACGCATCTCCCCCCCGCCCCGCCCGCCGCACGTACTCCATGACGCGCTCGCTCGCGGCCCCGGCGACCGCCGCCGCATCCGCCGGCCCCATCCGCTCCGGCACCGGCGGCGTCGGCACGCCGAGCTCGGCCAGCTTCGCGATCAACAGCTCGACCGACTGCGGCTCGGGCCGCTCGTGGACGCGGTACAAGGCCTCGCGCTGACGGCCCGCGAGGAGGCCCGCAACCGCCTCGTTCGCCAGGATCATCAGCTCCTCCACGAGCATGTGCGCGTGCGGCTCCGACTCGCGTCCCGCGTCGGCCACGCCACCTTCGCCATCGAATCGGAATGCCGGCTCCTGCCCCTCGATCCGGAGGGCGCCGCGGGCGAAACGTCGCTCGCGGAGCTCCGTCGTGACCCGCTCGGCCCGGCGCAGCGCCTCCTCCAGCAATGGCTCCGCGCGCTCTCGCCCGGCCAGGATCGCCTCCGCCTGCCCGTACGTCAGGCGCGCCTTGCTCCGGATCACGGAACGGTAGAACCGCGCTTCACCGGAGCCGAACTCGACCTCGACCGTGACGCAAAGCCGGTCCACATCCGGCCGCAGCGAGCACAGGTCGTTCGAGAGCCGCGGCGGCAGCATCGGCGAGACGAGGCCCGGCACGTACACGGAGAAGGCCCGCCGCGACGCACCGTGATCGAGCGGCGACCCGGCTGGCACGAACCACGATACGTCCGCGATATGGACGAGGACGCGATCCTCGTACAGCGTCAGCGCATCGTCGAAGTCCTTCGCGGTCTCCGGATCGATCGTGAACGCCAGCTCGTCGCGCAGGTCGACGCGGCCTTCGACTGACGGTTCGGGAACGTCGAACGGCTCGAAGCCGCCGCGCTCGCCTTCCTGCACGAGCAGCGCCTCGAGGACGTTCTCGATCCGGTCGGCGCGACCGATCACGCGCTCGAGCTTCGCCCGGCCCCGCCCCGTTCGCACGAGCGCGAGGTCACCGGGCCCCGCCTCGCCGCTGCCCTTCCGGTCGATCGTGACCGGCACCCCGGGCGTGAAGTACGGCTCGCCGACGAGGAGCTTGCCCCGCCGGGAGAGCTCGACTACCAAGGCGTCGCTTGCGATGCCGACCTCAGGAGGCGCGGGCTCGGCCCGTGCGTCCGTCTGAGATGACCGGTCGACCCGACGAACGTCGCCGCAATGGCTCTAGATTCAGACCTGGAGGAAACGGCGGATCGTCAGTCCTGAGCCCGCGGCGCCGAGCAGGAGCCCCGCGCCGAGGACGATCAACACGTGCAGGCCGAACGGCCATGCGTGGACATCGGTTTCGTGCAGGTGGATGACGTGGCCCAGGAAGAGCGTACGCCCGAGTAACAGCAGCACGATCGCCGCGACCGCACCGCCGAGCCCGCAGAGCAGCCCTTCGATCATGAAGGGCCCACGAACGAACCAGTTGGTTGCGCCGACGAGCTTCATCACCTCGATCTCGCGCCGCCGCGCAAAGATGGAGAGGCGGATCGTGTTGGCCACGAGGAGCGTCGACGAGACGAGCAGCACGATGAACGCGATCAGCACGACGATCCAGAGGTAGCGCGCGACGGATAAGACCCGGTGCGTGATCCGGTTGCAGCTCTGGCCAATCGACGATGCAGCGCCCGCGCTACCGGGCGGGGGCGGACAGATCTGCTGCACGCCGGCGGGCAGCGGGTTGAGCTGACGAGCGATCGCGTCGATCTGATCACCCTGCTTCGGGATCACGTCATAGGCGTCCGGAAACGGGTTCCCGGGGGCGCTGTTGACGAGATCCGGCCGCTCCTTCTTCATCTGCTGGTACGCCTGCTGCTTCGGAATGAAGCGAACGGTCTTCACCTGCGGGATGGCGATCAGCTGGTTGTGAACCCGGTCTTCCTGGGTCTTCGACGCGTCATGGCTCTTGCATGTCACCTGATCGAGGCGCGTGCAGAAATAGACCTTCACGACGAGCTGCTTCTTGTAGTGGTCGCTCAACGAAAGGGCCCAGCTGCCGAGGCCGACCACGAGCCCGAGCATGAACATCCCGATCAGCACGGTCGTGGTGGCGGCGAAGGTCGTGGAGACGTTCGCGCCCAGCGAGCGCACGGCCTCGGCGACGATCAGCTTGAGACGGGCGATCATTCGGAGGTGTAGCCCCCGCGGCGCTCGTCGCGGGCGAGCCGGCCTTCCTCGAGCGCGATCACGCGCTTGCGCATCTTGTCCACCATCTCGCGGTCGTGCGTGACCATGAGGATCGTCGTCCCGGAGCGGTTGATCCGGTACAGCAGCTGCATGATCCCGACGCTCGTGTCCGGGTCGAGGTTCCCGGTGGGCTCGTCGCAGATCAGGAGCGGCGGGTGGTTCACGAACGCGCGCGCGATCGAGACGCGCTGCTGCTCGCCGCCGGAGAGCTCGTCGGGATACGAGGTCATCTTGTGCGCGAGCCCGACGAGGTTCAGCACCTCGGGCACCTTGCGCCGGACGGCTGGGCTGCTCTCGCCCTGCACCTTCAGCGCGTAGGCGACGTTCTCGGCAGCGGTGCGGTTCGGGAGCAGCTTGAAGTCCTGGAAGACGCAGCCAACGTTGCGCCGGAGCAGCGGAACCTTCGAGCGCTTGAGACGCGTGAGGTCCCGGCCGCCGACGATGATCTTGCCGGCGGTCGGCTCGAGCTCCTTGAGAACGAGCCGGACGATCGTCGACTTGCCGGAGCCCGAGGCGCCGACGATGAAGACGAACTCGCCCTTGTCGATCGCGAACGAGACATCTCGCAGCGCTGCGACGTCGGGCTCGTAGATCTTCGTGACGTACTCGAAGATGACCATCGGCGAACTCGCCGGCGCAGGCGGCGGCACGACTGGCGTCTGTTCGAGGACGACAGTCGAGGAGGGTTCTTCGATGTGCTGGAGGTCCGGTTCCTGCACGGCCATAACTAAAAGGCGCCGCTGCAAGGCGCCGGTACTTAGCCGCCGGAGTCTACCGGAACGTACGGCTAGAGAACTTTGCCCGCCGCCCTTGCGAGCAGGTATTCCCGAATGAACTCGTCGAGCGCACCGTCCAAAACTCCCTGCGTATTGCCCGTTTCGTACTCGGTCCGGTGATCCTTGACGAGCTGGTAGGGCTGGAGGACGTAGCTCCTGATCTGGCTGCCGAAGCCGATGTCCTGCGCGGCGCCGCGCTCCTTCGCCAGCTCCTCCTCGCGCTTCTCCTGCTCGAGCTCGATGAGGCGCGAGCGCAGAACCCGCAGGGCCGTCTGCTTGTTGGCGCTCTGCGAGCGCTCGTTCTGGATCTGGACGACGATCCCGGTCGGGACGTGGGTGATCCGGACCGCTGAATCCGTCTTGTTGACGTGCTGGCCGCCTGCGCCGCTGGCGCGGTAGGTGTCGACCCGAAGGTCGTTCTCGTCGATCTCGACGTCGACGTCTTCGGGAAGGAGCGGGCTGACGATGGTCTGCGCGAAGCTCGTGTGACGTCGGTGAGCCTGGTCGAACGGGCTCAGGCGCACGAGCCGGTGGACGCCGCGTTCGGCCTTGAGGACGCCGTAAGCGTTCTCCCCGTGGACCGCGAAGGTTGCCGACTTGAGCCCCGCCTCCTCGCCCGGGCTCGCCTCGAGGAGCTCCGTCTTGAAGCCGCGGCTCTGGGCCCAGCGGAGGTACATGCGCAGGAGCATCTCGGCCCAGTCCTGCGCGTCGGTGCCGCCGGTGCCCGCATGGATCGTGACGAGCGCGTCGCCCGCGTCGTACTCGCCGGAGAAGAGCGCGTCCTCCTGGAGCCGGTCGAGCTCGGTGCGCAGCGGCGCGATCGACGCCTCGATCTCGGCGGCCATGTCGCCGTCCATCGCGAGGAGCTCCTGGGCGTCCTGGTAGTCCTGGACGAGCTGCTTGTAGCGCTCGAGGCGCTTGTTCAGGCGCGCGTGGTCCGACGAGACCTTGGCGGCCCGCTGGGGTTCGTCCCAGAAGCCGGGGCTGCCGAGCTCCTGCTCCAGCTCGGCGACGCGCTTCTCGAGCTCGTCCGGGTCAAAGGTAATCACGGACCCAGGCAAGCTGGGCCCCGATCTCCTGGAGCTGCTCCTCGAGCGGCGGCGATGAGGTGGGATCGGCCACGGGTCAGGCGCCGTGGCAGCGCTTGAACTTCTTGCCGCTGCCGCACCAGCACGGGTCGTTACGGCCGATCTTGTCCTTGTCGGCTACGACGCGCTGCTGCGTCGCAACGGAGCCGCCGCCGGCCTCGAGCGAGCCTGCTGTGGACGCGCCGTTTCCTCCCAGGAGCGCTCCCGCTCCGGCGGCCGCGATGGCGTCGGCCCCGGCAAGCGACTCGTGCGCGTAGGCGACGTTGCCGCCGTCCAGGCCCTGCGCGGCCTGCGCGGCCTGGAGCTGGTCGACCTCGTCGACCTGGATCTCCGCGTGGAACAGCGTGACGACGACCTCCTCGCGGATCGTGAGCCCGAGCTCGCGGAACATCGACTCGCCCTCGGTCGTGTACTCGACGAGCGGATCCTTCTGGGCCATCGCGCGAAGGTGCACGCCCTCGCGGAGGTAGTCCATGTTCTCGAGGTGCTCGCGCCAGCGAGCGTCGACGACCTGGAGGACGACGAAGCGCTCGACGTCACGCAGGAGCGGCAGCTCGGTCTCAGGGTTCGTGCCGAGGCCCTTCTCTTTCTCGACGTACGTGTCCCGCGCGTCTTCCTGGAACTCCTGGATCAGCGCCTGACGGTCCATCCCGACCTCGTCGCGAAGCTCCTCCGGCGTGATCGGCTCGTCGGTGGCATAGACGTCCTCCATCGCCTTGCAGAGCGCGTCGAGATCCCACTCCTCCTGGTAGTCGCCGTCGGTGTAGTTGGCGACCACCCGCTCGATCACCTCGTCGATCCAGCCGAGGATCTCCTCGGAGAGGTCCTCGCCCTCGAGCACGCGGCGCCGCTGCTCGTAGATCCGGCTGCGGTGCCGGTTCAGCACGTCGTCGTACTTGAGGACGTTCTTGCGCATGACGAAGTTCTGCTCCTCGACCTTCTTC
>DATDMJ010000032.1:0-20021 GCA_036518855.1 Gaiellaceae bacterium
CCTACTCGGGCGGCCGCGTCTTCTTCGGCTCCTACGACAGCCACGTCTACGCGCTCAACGCCCGAACCGGAAAGCTCGTCTGGAAGACCGGCGCCCAGCAGCGGCTCGGCGCTACCGGGACGTTCTACTCCACGCCGGCCGTCGCCTACGGGCGCGTCTACATCGGCGCGACCGACGGGAAGATGTACTCGTTCGGAGCGACGAGCGGGAAGCTGCGTTGGTCGCAGGGGACCGGGAGCTACGTCTACGCCTCGCCGGCGGTGTGGAACCGCACCGTCTACGCGGGCTCCTACGACGGGACGTTCTACGCCTTCGACGCGGCCACCGGCGACATGCGCTGGAAGTTCAAGACGGCCGGGCCGATCTCCGGCTCCGCGGTCGTGATCAACGGGGTCGTCTACGTCGCGTGCTTCGGCGGGCGCACGTACGGGCTCGACGCGCGGACGGGGAAGGTGCTCTGGCTCTTCAAGCGAGGCCGGTACGCGGGCGCAGTGGCCGACACGGTGCGGCTCTACGTCGTCGGGTACGGGCGGATCTTCGCCTTCTTCCCGAAGGGACGCAGGTAGAGTCGGCGCGCGATGGCGACTGCTGATCTGGACGCCGAGCGCGACGTGGACCTGCGGAGCTATCTGGCCGCGCTCTCCGCGCGCTGGTGGCTCCCCGTGGCCGGGCTCGTCGGCGGCATCGTCGTCGGCTTCCTGCTCTCGCTCGGCGGCAACCAGGTCTGGACCGCGAACACCACCGTCTACCTCGGGCAGCCGCTCTCGCCGACCGGCGGCGTGCAGCTCCAGAGCCCCGCGACGAACCCCTCGACGGTCGGCCAGATCATTCACAGCGAGGCTGCGCTTCGAGCCGCCGCCCGAAAGGCAGGCATGCCGGTCTCGAAGCTTCGCGGCCATGTGACCTCGCGTCCGGTCTCGGGTGCGCTGACGAAGCTCGGACAAACGCCAGAGGTCGTTATCTCGGTGACCGGTGGCGCGCCCCGCAAGACGCAGGTGGCTGCGAACGCGCTCGCCCAGACCGTGATCGCGAACACGTCGACGTACGCGAACACGCTGATCTCGGGCTGGAAGGAGCAGGTCTCCGCGTACACGGCCGCGCTCAAGACGATCGACGAACAGCTCAAGGGCGGGTCGCTCTCGGCGACCGACAAGCTGCTCGCCGCGCTTCAGCGCGCCCAGATCGCCGACCAGCTGACGACGGCGTCCCAGCAGCTTGCCGTGGCAAAAGAGGTCGAGCTCGGCCGGCAAGTCACCTTCGCGGCCGCCACGAAGACGACGGCCAAGAGCCGCCGCAACACGGTCATCGCCGCCGGGCTCCTCGGACTCCTCCTCGGGATCTTCGCCGCGCTCCTCTGGGAGCCGGTCGGCCGGGTCGTCCGCCGCAGCTCCTAGCCAGGGCACCACCCGCCGCCAGTCACCGGCCCCTGGCGCGCGATAAGCGGCGCCACGCGTCGTCCTCAGTCGCGCCCATACTCCTCGTATGGGCGCTCCCTGCGTCCTTGCCTGGCTTGCTTCTCGCACCCCAGGAATCCGGCACTGGAACCGGGTGATGCCCTAGTGCTCGACGGCTCTCGGGTTGCCGTCGTCGTGCCCGCGCACGACGAAGAGAAGCTGATCGCGGAGACGATCCGGTCGATCCCGGAGTTCGTCGACCGCATCTTCGTCGTGGACGACGCCTCGCGCGACGAGACGGCGGCAGCGGCACGCGGAGCGGGCGATCCGCGGGTCGAGGTGCTCGAGCACGAGCGCAACCTCGGCGTCGGCGCGGCGATCGTCACCGGCTACAAGCGGGCGCGCGACGAGCGGATCGACGTCACGGCGGTGATGGCCGCCGACGCGCAGATGGATCCCGACGATCTCGAGACGCTCGCGGGCCCGGTCGCGCGGGGGGAGGTCGACTACGCGAAGGCGAACCGCCTCTTCACGGGCCGGGCCTGGGAGATCATCCCGCGCTACCGCTACCTCGGGAACGCGTTCCTCAGCCTGATGACGAAGATCGCGTCCGGCTACTGGCACGTGGCCGACTCGCAGTCCGGCTACACGGCGGTCTCGCTCGAGATGCTCGAGCTGCTCGATCTCGACCGGATCTACAGGCGCTACGGGTTCCCGAACGACATGCTGGTGCACCTCAACGTCTGGAACGCGCGGGTTCGGGACTACCCGTCGCGGCCGATCTACGGCGTGGGCGAGCGCTCCGGGATCCGGCTCCGGAAGGTCGTCCCGACGATCTCGTGGCTGCTGATCAAGGGGTTCTTCTGGCGGATGCGCGAGAAGTACGTGATCCGCGACTTCCACCCGCTGGTGTTCTTCTATCTGCTCGGGATCGTGATGACGATCCTCGGCCTCGGGCTCGGAATCGCGGAGGTCGTCCTGCGGATCATGGGCAACCACATCACCGCGGCGACGGTGGTGCTGGTCGCACTGCTGCTGATCTTCGGCTCGCAGTTCTCACTCTTTGCGATGTGGTTCGACATGGAGTCGAACAAGGATCTCGGCGGCCGCGGCCGCCGCAGGACCGACCGCTAGACCTTCCGTCGGTGGCTTTCAGCCGATCGGGTGGTCCTCGTCGTGGGGGCGGGCGTGATGCTCCGAGGGGATGGAAGGCAGGCGTGCAGGCCATGGGCGCTGGTCGCTCCTCGCGGGAGCGACCGTCCTCGTGCTGCTGCTGGTTGGTAGCGGAGGCGCCTTCGGCGCTTCGGTCACCTCGGCGACGTTCACCGGCGGCGCGGGAACCGTCTCCGTCGGCGGCACGCTCTACGCGAAGAACGGCGGGGCGCTCACGCTGACGGTCAACACCTCGAGCGACACGCAGTGCGTCCAGATCACCGGCGCGCACATCTCGCAGCAGGGCCAGACCACCGGGAAGTCGACCTGGACGTTCTCCTTCACGGCAGGCGGCGGCAACGGGTTGCAGACCATCACGGCGACGGCCTTCAAGAACTTCAACCCAAACAACCAGAACTGCTCGAGCCAGCCCGGGACGGGAACGGCCTCGTACGTGCTGGACAACACCGGCCCGACGGTCACCGGCTCGCTCTCGCCGGCGCCCAACCCCGCGGGCTGGAACAACTCGAACACCACGGTCACCTGGAGTGCGAGCGACTCGGGCTCGGGCGTCGCGAGCCTCACGCCCGCCAGTGACACCCAGACGGCAGACACGGCGGGCACGACCAAGAGCGCCACCGCGACCGACCGCCTCGGGAACAGCGGCAGCGGCTCGGTGACGATCAAGCTCGACAAGAGCTCGCCGGCGATCAGCGGTAGCGCGTCGCCCGGGCCGAACGCGAACGGCTGGAACAACACGAGCGTCACGGTCTCGTTCACCTGCACCGACCCGCTCTCGGGCATCAAGAGCTGCTCCGGACCCACCACGCGCACCGCCGAGAGCGCGAGCGCCGACGTCACGGGCACGGCCGTCGACAACGCCGACAACAGCGCGCAGGCGACCGTGCCCGTGAAGATCGACAAGACGGCGCCCTCGCTCTCCGGTGCGCCCACGACGAGCCCGAACGGCAACGGCTGGTACAGCGGGAGCGTCTCGGTTCACTGGACTTGCGCGGACGCGCTCTCGGGGATGGACGGCTCCTGCCCGGCGGACTCGACGATCTCCGGCGAAGGGACGGGCCTCTTCGACACCAAGACCGTGTCCGACAAGGCGGGCAACTCGGCGACCGCGAACTCGAGCCCGAGCGTCAGGATCGACCGGACGGCGCCGACGACGAACGCCTCTGCCGTCTCGGCCTGGAACAACGTCTCCCAGACGATCACGCTCACGGCAAACGACGCGCTCTCGGGAGTGGACGCGACGCATTACACCGTGGACGGCGGCGCGACCCAGTCCGGCACCAGCGTCTCGATCTCGAGCGAGGGCGATCACACGCTCGAGTTCTGGTCGGTCGACAGGGCCGGGAACGAGGAGGCGCATCACGTCGTGCGTGTCGGCATCGACCTGACTCCGCCGACGATCGCTCCGGTGCTCTCGCCGGCGCCGAACGGGAACGGCTGGAACAAGAGCAACGTCACCGTGCACTTCGAGTGCGCCGACCAGCCCGACCTTTCCGGGATCGCCAGCTGCACGGCCGACCAGGTCGTCACGAGCGAGGGGGCGAATCAGGAGGTCGACGGCAGCGCGCTCGACAACGCCGGCAACTCCGCCTCGGGCCACGCCTACGTGTCGCTCGACAAGACGCCTCCGACGATCAGCGGCGCTCCCGATCGCCCGCCGAACGGCAACGGCTGGTACGACGGCGACGTCACGGTCGGCTTCACGTGCGCGGACGGCCTTTCCGGCATCGCCTCGTGCGCCGCGCCGAGCACCCTCGGGGAGGGGGCCGGCCAGAGCGTCGCCGGTTCAGCTCTCGACGCTGCCGGCAACAGCGCCGACAGCACGGTTTCGGGGATCAACGTCGACGAGACGAAGCCCGAGCTCTCCGGCACGCCGACCACCGATCCGAACGGCAACGGCTGGTACGACGGCGACGTCGCGATCCACTGGGACTGCTCCGACGGGCTCTCGGGGATCGACGGCGTATGTCCGGCAGACGACGTGCTCACCGGCGAGGGCTCGAACCTCTCGGCATCCGAATCGGTCTCCGACCTCGCCGGCAACTCGCGCACCGCGACCGTGGCCGGGATCAAGATCGACCGCACCGCGCCGACCACGCACGCCGACCTGCCGGATCCGGTCGCCGACGGCTGGTACGCGGGCCCCGTGCTCGTGACGCTCGCTGCATCCGACAGCCTCTCCGGGGTCGAAAGCACGCATTACTCGGTGGACGGCGGTCCCGCCCAGGACTATTCCGATCCGTTCTCGTTCGATCTGAACGGCGTCCACACGCTCCGCTTCTGGTCGCTGGACAAGGCCGGGAACCGCGAGGACGAGAGCGCGGCGACGATCAAGATCGACACCGTCAACCCGACGATCTCGGCGGCACGCACGCCCGAGGGAAACGCGTTCGGCTGGAACAACGGCCCGGTCACGGTCAGCTTCAGCTGCTTCGACGACGACTCGGGCATCCGCGTCAGTCCGCCCGGCTGCCCCGATCTGCAGACGATCCTGTCCGAAGGGGCACAGCAGTCCGCGAGCGGCACCACTTACGACCGCGTCGGCAACCACGCCTCGACGACGCTCTCAGGGATCGACATCGACCTGACCGCGCCCGACCTGACCGGCGCCGCGACGACCGCTCCGAACGCCTACGGGTGGTACCGCGACGACGTGGCCGTGCACTGGACGCCGAGCGATGCCCTCTCGGGGATCGATCCCTCCACGGTGCCGGCAGACTCGCTGGTCACCGGCGAGGGCGACGACCTGTCCGCGGGGCCCGTCGCGGTCTCGGACAAGGCGGGCAACAGCACGTCGGCCTCCCTCGGCGGCATCCGGATCGACCGTACGGCGCCCACGATCTCGGCCGCCCCCGACCGGCCTGCGAATGCACACGGCTGGTACGACGGCGACGTCACGGTCAGCTTCGGCTGCGGCGATGCGCTCTCCGGCGTCGGCTCCTGCCCGGAGCCCGTCGTCCTCGGCGAAGGCGCCGACCAGTCGGCCTCCGGCACGGCCTTCGACAAGGCCGGCAACTCCGAGTCGGCAGGCGTCGAGCACGTCAACGTCGACGAGACGAAGCCCGAGCTCTCCGGCGCGCCGACGACCGACCCGAACCCGAACGGCTGGTACAAGGACGACGTCACGGTCCACTGGAGCTGCTCCGACGCGCTCTCTGGGATCGACGGCGCATGCCCGGCCGACGAGACCCTGAAGGGCGAGGGTCCCGATCTCTCGGCCTCCGCCTCGGTCAGCGACCTGGCGGACAACTCACGTTCCGCGAGCGTCTCCGGGATCCAGATCGACCGCACCGCGCCGAGCACGAAGGCCGAGTTGCCCGATCCAGTCGCGGACGGCTGGTACGGCGGGCCGGTGCTGGTGACGCTCGGGGCGAGCGACGCGCTCTCGGGGGTCGAGAGCACGCACTACTCGATCGACGGCGGCCCGGCGCAGAACTATTCCGCTCCATTCTCGTTCGACCAGAACGGCGTGCACACGATTCGCTACTGGTCGGGGGACAACGCCGGTAACGTCGAGGACGAGAACGCGGCCACGGTCAAGATCGACGCCGTCGACCCGAGCATCTCGGCGTCGCGCTCGCCGCTCGCGAACAGCTTCGGCTGGAACAACGGCCCGGTCACCGTCAGCTTCGATTGCGCCGACACGGACTCCGGCATCCGCGTCGCGCCGCCGGGCTGCCCGGGCGCGCAGGCGCTCGGCGGCGAGGGCGCCGGCCAGTCCGCCACCGGAACCGCCTACGACCGGGTCGGCAACCACGCGTCCACGACGCTCTCGGGCATCGACATCGACCTCACCGCTCCCACGCTGAGCGGCTCGACGACAACCGTGCCGAACGCCTACGGCTGGTACCGGGGCGACGTCACGGTTCACTGGACGGCAGGCGACGGCCTCTCGGGAATCGACCCCGCCACCATTCCCGCGGACTCGACGGTGACCGGCGAGGGCGGCAACCTCTCGGCCGGCCCGGTCTCCGTCGCCGACAAGGCGGGCAACTCGAGCAGCGCCTCGGTGGGCGGGATCATGATCGACCGCACCGCGCCGGCGATCTCGGCCGCCCCAGACCGGCCTGCCAACGGCAACGGCTGGTACGCCAACGACGTGACGGTGAGCTTCAGCTGCAGCGACGCGCTCTCCGGCATCGACTACTGCCCGCAGCCGGTCAGCGTGGCTGAGGGCGCCGACCAGTCCGCGTCCGGCACCGCCTACGACCGCGCCGGCAACTCGGCTTCGACCGCGCTCGCCCATCTCAACGTCGACCGGACGAAGCCGACGATCACCGCGAGCGCGACGAAGGCCGACGGGTCGGCGTACGTACCCGGAACCTGGACGAACCAGTCGGTGACCGTGCACTTCACCTGCTCGGACGCGCTGTCCGGGCTGGACGGCGGCTGCCCGGCAGACGCGACCGTGTCGGGCTCGACAGCTGCCGCGGGGCAGACGGTCTCCGGCTCCGTCTCCGACAAGGCCGGAAACAGCGACAGCGCATCCCTGCTCGTGAAGGTCGACAAGGACGCCCCGGTGCTGACGGTCGGCGCGCCGACCACGAACAGCACGGTCTCCGCCGACTCGGTCGCCGTGCTCGGGTCTGCAAGCGATACGCCGTCCGGGCTCCAGGGCCTCACGGTCAACGGTACGCCCACGAGTGTGGCGCTCGACGGAACCTTCTCGGCGACCGTCTCGCTGGCCTGTGGCGCCAACACGATCGCCGTGGTCGGGACCGATTTCGCCGGCAACCAGACGACCCGCTCCGCGAGCGTCAACCGCAGCTGCCTCTGGCCGGGTGCGATCCTCCAGCCCGTCGCCACGAACAACGGCTCCCAGGGCGATCCGCGCGCGACGAACCTGACCGTGATCAAGATCAAGAGCACGATCCCGGTCAAGTTCCAGGTCTACCTCAATCAGGCGATGACGCAGCTGATGACGACGCCGCCTGCCGGGAGCACGGCACGCCTTTCGTTCGAGCGGTACGACACCACGACCGACTCGAGCCAACCCGTCGACACCTACTCCGCGGGCAGTGCGAACACCGACAACGTGTTCCGCTGGACGGCGAGCCCCGACAATCAGTACGTCTACAACCTCGCGACGACCGGAAAGACGGCCGGCACCTACCGCGTCCAGCTCACGCTGTACGCGGCGGACGGAACGACGATCCTCGGCCGTTCGGCCTGGCAGTACCTCGTGCTTCGCTCCTAGCCTGCTAGGCCCGCGTTAAAGGTTCGTAAGGCTCTGGCGAAGAGGCCTGATCCGGCCAGGGGCGCCGATACGATGCTTTGGTGCCGACCGCGGTAGTCACCGGCGGAGCCGGGTTTCTCGGCTCCCATCTCTGCGAGTACCTGCTCGAGAAGGGGTTCCGCGTGATCTGCGTGGACAACCTCGAGACGAGCTCGCTCGAGAACCTCGAGCACCTGCGCGACGACGGCTTCGTCTTCCGCAGCCACGACATGGTCGAGCACCTCGAGATCGACGAGCCGGTGGACGCCGTCTACCACCTCGCCGCGCTCGCGAGCCCGATCGACTACCTCCGCCAGCCGCTGCTGTCGCTGAAGGTCGGCTCGTACGGGACGCACCACGCTCTCGGCCTCGCGAAGCTCAAGCGCGCGCGGTTCCTGCTCGCGTCGACGAGCGAGGTCTACGGCGATCCGGAGGTGCACCCGCAGCCCGAGTCGTACTGGGGCAACGTCAACCCGATCGGGCCGCGCGGCGTCTACGACGAGGCGAAGCGCTACGCGGAGGCGCTGACCATGGCCTACCACGGCCAGCAGGGCGTCGACACCGCGATCGTGCGGATCTTCAACACCTACGGGCCGAGGATGCGCTCGCACGACGGCCGCGCGATTCCGACGTTCGTGCGCCAGGCACTCGAGAACGAGCCCCTCACCGTGTTTGGAGATGGCTCGCAGACGAGAAGCTTCTGTTATGTGGACGATCTGGTCCGCGGCCTGCACCTGCTTGCCGAGAGCGGCGAGCACCTGCCCGTGAACCTCGGAAACCCGCGCGAGTTCACGATCCTCGAGCTCGCGCAAACCGTCATCAAGGTCACATCGTCAAAAAGCGAAGTCGTGTTCGAAGCATTGCCAATCGACGATCCCCAGGTTCGCCAGCCCGATATCACGCGAGCCAGGCAGCTGTTGAGCTGGGAGCCGGAGATCGAGCTCGAAGAGGGTCTGCGGCGGATGTTGCCAACCCTCGGAAGGGAGCCTCTTGGGGTCTAAACGAATCAGCATCGCCCTCTTAGTTCTCGTCCTCGCGGCGGTCGCGGCCACCGCGAAGCCGGACTCGGCCCTGGCATCCCGCGGGATGCTGGTCGGCATCTA
Organism: Gaiellaceae bacterium; assembly: GCA_036518855.1. GTDB lineage: Bacteria > Actinomycetota > Thermoleophilia > Gaiellales > Gaiellaceae > AC-32. The sequence goes on from DATDMJ010000032.1 coordinate 8,886, forward strand.
CGACCCGGTGCAGCCGCTGATCTCGCCGGACAAGACGTTCGCGACGTTCACCAACCTGCGCGTGCAGGTCCTGCGCATGGATCTGCCCTGGGGCGCGTACGTCGCGAAGAAGATGCCGAAGAACGGGGCCGACCCGAACGACCCGGCCTACAACTGGGACATCTACGACCAGTTCGTGATCAACGCCCACAAGCACAAGATGGCCGTGATCTTCACGATCTACGGCACGCCCGCCTGGGCGAACGGCGGCAAGAAGCTGAACCGGGCGCCGACGAAGATGGCGTACCTGAAGAACTTCGCCTACGCGGCCGCGAAGCGCTACAGCGGCACCTTCAAGCGGTCGGACGGCGTCGTGCTCCCGGCCGTGCGCAGGTGGATGGCGTGGAACGAGCCGAACAACCCGGTCTTCCTGCAGCCGCAGTGGACGCGGGCCGGGAAGCGGAACATCCCGACCGCGGCCAAGAACTACGCGGCGATGTGCACCGCGATCTGGTCGGGCGTGCACGCCACGGGCCTGAAGGAGACCGTTGCCTGCGGCGCCACCGATCCGAAGGGCAACAACAAGGCGCGCAGCAGCCGGCCCTCGATCGCGCCGCTGACGTTCCTCTCGGCGCTCCATCGCTACGGGCTGCGGCACTTCGACGTGTACGCGCACCATCCGTACTACGCGAGCCCGACCGAGAGCCCGGCCGCGCCGCCGCGCTCGAAGACGACCGTCACGCTCGGGAACATCAACGTCCTGATCACGCTGCTGACGCGGCTCTACGGCAACAAGCCGCTCTGGATCACGGAGTACGGCTACCAGACGCGGCCGCCGGATCCGCATTTCGGCGTCAGCTGGGCGAAGCAGGCGAAGTACCTGTCGCAGGCCTACGCGATCGCGCGCAAGAACCCGCGCATCGGGCTGATGCTCTGGTTCCTGCTCCGGGACGAAGGCCGTCTCGCGGGCTGGCAGTCGGGCCTGATGACGGTCAACGGCAGGCACAAGCCGGCCTACAACGCATTCAGGCGCCTGCCACACTAGATAGATGGCGGTAAGGACTCCGCGACGGGGGAAGGGTCGTATCCCCACCCCCGTCGCGGGCTCGTACGAGCCTCCTGCCCCCCTCGTCGCGGACATCCGCTCGGGGAAGCCGTTCTTCCTCAGCCGCGGCCGGCTCCTCTCCGCGGGGCGGCGGTTCGCAAGCATCACGGCGCTGGTCTGCCTCGACCTCGCAGGCCTCGTGCTCGGCGTCTATGCCGCACTCGTCCTGCGCGAGGTCTATTACGGCCGGTCGCACATCCTCTGGGGCTTCCTCTGGCGGGTGGAGACCGACTGGTTGCCGTTCCTGGCCCTGATCACGGTGCTCGCGTTCTCGCGGGCTGATCTTTACGCGGCCCGCGAGCGGCGGCCGGGCTTCGGGCGGATCCTGTCGTCGCTCATCCTCGTGGCGCTGATCACGCTGGCGTTCGGCCTCGGCACCGGGCATCACTTCGCGACCTTCGGGCTGATCCCGACTGCGGTCGTCTTCTGCGCGATCGCGATCGCCGCGCTGCGGGCGAGCTACGACGCGATCACGCAGGACCTCATGCGATCCCTGGGCACCCGACGCCACGCGCTGCTCGTCGGCTCGGGAGAGAACCTCGTCCGCCTCCACCGCGGCCTCGGGCCGGGCCGCAGCGGGATCGACTACGAGTTCGTCGGCGCGATCGGCCGGTCTGCAGATGGGCTGGCCTTGCCGGTCCTGGGCGACCTTGACGACCTGCCCGCCGTGCTCGAGGACATTCGGGTCGACGAGCTGATCGTGACCGACTCCGATTTCAGCGAGCGCCAGCTGCTCGAGATCGTCTCGGAGGCCCATCGCCGCGGGGTGCAGGTGCGGCTAGCGCCGAGTACGACCGAGCTCCTGACCCAGCGAGGCGAGCTCGTTCCGGGCCAGGGCGTGCCGCTGTTCGAGCTGCGTCCGCCCGCCCTGGCCGGGTTCGACTGGTTCCTGAAGCGCTCGTTCGACGTCGTGGTCTCCACGCTCGTGCTCGTGCTCGGCCTGCCGCTCTGGCTCGCGATCGCAGCGGCGATCAAGCTCACCTCGCGCGGCCCGGTCCTCTACCGCGACACGCGGATCGGCCTCGGCGAGCAGGAGTTCGGGATGCTCAAGTTCCGGACGATGCACGCGGGAGCCGCGAGAAGCCAGGCGGAGCTCGAGGCGTCGAACGAGGCGGACGGGCCGCTCTTCAAGATGCGCGAGGACCCGCGCGTCACCTCGGTGGGCGCAGTCCTTCGGCGCTTCTCGCTCGACGAGGTGCCGCAGGTCTGGAACGTGCTGCGCGGCCAGATGAGCCTCGTCGGGCCGAGGCCGCTCCCGCTCCGCGACTACCAGCAGCTCGAGGAGTGGCACCTGAAGCGCTACCTCGTCCTGCCCGGCCTCACGGGCCTCTGGCAGATCTCCGGCCGCTCGGACCTCAGCTTCGACGACCTCGTCCGGCTGGACTTCTACTACCTCGAGAACTGGTCGATCTGGCTCGACATCACGATTCTAGCTCGCACGATCCCAGCGGTGGTCGCCGGGCGCGGCGCCTACTAGTGCGGGCCCTCGTGACAGGGCCGGCCGGCTTCGTCGGCACCCATCTCCGTGCCGAGCTCGGCGAGGCGTTCGCGCCGTACGAGGGCGATGTGCTGGATGCCGACGCGCTGCGCGAGGCCGTTCGCGGGGCCGATGCCGTCGTCCACCTCGCGGCGCAGTCCTCGGTGGCCGCCTCCTGGGGGGACGCGATGGCCTCCTGGCGGGTGAACGTCGACGGCACTGCCTGCGTCCTCGAGGCCGTGCGCGCGGTTCGACCCGAGGCGCGAGTCCTCTTCGCTTCCACCTGCGAGGTCTACGGCAACGCCTCGCGGATCCCGACTCCCGAGGACGAAGGGCTCGCGCCGGTCTCGCCCTACGCGGCGAGCAAGGCGGCCGCGGAGCTCGCGTGCCTGTTCTCCGGCCTGGACGTCGTGGTGGCGCGCGCGACCAATCACGAGGGCCCCGGGCGCGACGATCGCTTCGCCGTCGGCTCCTGGACGCGTCAGATCGCGAGGTTGGAAGCCGAGGGCGGCGGTACGCTCCGCGTCGGTGATCTCTCGGCCGAGCGCGACATCCTCGACGTGCGTGACGTCTGCCGTGCTTACGGACTCCTGCTCGACCGCTCGGTTCCCGCGGGCACCTACAACGTCGCCTCCGGGAAGACCGTGACGATGGCCGCGGTCGTCGAGCAGCTGGTCGGCCTGGCGCGCGTGCCCGTGCAGCTCGAGCGCGACGAGACCCGGGTCCGGCCGGCCGACATCCCGCGGCTCTCCGGCGACTCCTCGAAGCTGCAGGCCGCCACCGGCTGGGAGCCCGAGATCGCGCTCGAGCAGACGCTGGCCGACACGCTCGCCGCCGCTCGCGAGATGGAGCCGGTGTCGTGAGCCGCGCGCTGATCACCGGAATCACCGGCCAGGACGGCTCGTACCTGGCCGAGTTCCTGCTGGACAAGGGGTACGAGGTCTTCGGCATGACCCGCCGCGCCTCGACGGAGAACGTCGAGCGGATCGGCCATCTGGTCGACAAGCTGACCCTGCTCCAGGGCGACCTGCTCGACCCGCCGTCGCTCGACGCCGCGCTTCGCGAGGCGCAGCCGACGGAGGTCTACAACCTCGCCGCGCAGAGCTTCGTCCCGACGTCCTGGAACCAGCCGGTGCTGACCGCGGAGTTCACCGCGGTGGGCGTGACGCGGATGCTCGAGGCGATCCGCGCGGTCGACCCCTCGATCCGCTTCTACCAGGCCTCGTCGTCGGAGATGTTCGGCAAGGTGCGCGAGGTTCCCCAGACGGAGCTGACCCCGTTCCATCCCCGTTCGCCCTACGGCGTGGCGAAGGTCTACGGCCACTACATCACGGTCAACTACCGCGAGTCGTACGACCTCTTCGCGGTGTCGGGGATTCTGTTCAACCACGAATCGAGTCGCCGTGGGCTGGAGTTCGTGACGCGCAAGATCACCGACGGCGTGGCTCGGGTCAAGCACGGGCTGGCGGAGGATCTGCGGCTCGGGAACCTCGACGCCGAGCGCGACTGGGGGTTCGCAGGCGACTACGTCGAGGCGATGTGGCTCATGCTCCAGCAGGACGAGCCATCGGACTACGTGATCGCCACCGGGGAGCCGCATTCGGTGCGCGAGTTCGCGCAGATCGCCTTCGAGCGTGCGGATCTCGACTGGGAGGAGTACGTGGTGGTCGATCCGAAGTTCCTGCGGCCTGCCGAGGTCGACCAGCTGATCGGCGATCCATCCAAGGCGAAGGAACAGCTTGGCTGGGAGCCGCGGACGTCGTTCCGCGAGCTCGTGGAGATGATGGTCGACGCCGACCTCGAACGGCTCGGCGCCGCGGAGCCGGCTGTCTAGACCCCCACCAGACACCGTCTCCGTCGTGGTCGTCGCGTACCGCTCGGGCCCGGCGCTCGCCCGGTGCCTGCGCTCGCTCCGAGAAGACGCGCCCGACGCGGAGGTGATCGTCGTGGACAACGGCGGCGCCGATCCCGGCGAGGAGCGCTGGGACGGCCTGCGAATCGTCGACGCGGAGGGGAACCTCGGGTTCGCGGGCGGGGCGAACCTCGGCGCCGAGCAGGCGAACGGCGACCTCCTCGTCTTCCTGAACCAGGACACCGTCGCCGCTCCCGGGGCGCTGGCGCAGCTGCGGCGCACGGCCGCCGAGCCGGAGGTGGGCGTCGTCTCGCCGCGGCTGCGCCTGCTGGACCGGCCGGAGCTGCTGAACTCCGGTGGCACCGTCCTCCACGTGAGCGGAATCGCCTGGGCGGGCCGGTACGGCGAGCCGGCCGAGAGCCTGCAGGCGGTCGAGGACGTGGCGGGCCCGACCGGCGCTGCGCTGACGATCCGGCGCGAGCTCTTTCGCGAGCTCGGCGGCTTCACGGTCGAGCTGTTCATGTACCTCGAGGACCTCGAGCTCGGCTGGAAGGCGCGGCTGCGCGGCCTGCGCGTCGTCGTCGATCCGGGCGCCGACGTCTACCACGACTACGAGTTCTCGCGGAACGCCGACAAGCTCGCGCTGCTCGAGCGAAACCGCATCGTCTTCGTGCTGTCGTCGTATTCGCCGAGGCTCCTGGTGCTGCTCGCGCCGCTGCTCGCCGGGGTCGAGCTGGCGATGGTGGCGCTGGCGCTCCGGCAGGGCTGGCTGCGCGGGAAGCTCGGCGGCTGGTGGTGGTGCATGCGCCGTGCGCCCTGGCTCGTCCGTCACCGGCGCGAGATGCAGAAGCTCCGGGTGGTCCGCGACCGCGAGCTGGCGCGCTTCCTCACGCCCGTGCTCGACCCGAAGATGATGCCGCTTCCCCGAGGGACCGGAACCGCGAATCGCGCCTTCAATGCGTACTGGAAGCTCGTCAGGAAGGCTCTGTGAGGATGGTCCCGTGACCGACACGCGCTGGCAGGTGCCGCTGTCCGACGTGATCGTCGACGACGAGCTCGTCGACGCGGCGCTCGAGACGCTTCGCTCCGGCTGGTGGAGCATGGGCCCGCGCGTCGCCGAGTTCGAGCAGGCGTTCGCGGACTTCTGCGGGACGGCGCACGCGGTCGCGGTCGCGAACGGGACGGCGGCGCTCCACCTGGCGCTCATTGCGCTCGGGTGCGGGCCGGGCGACGAGGTCGTGCTGCCGTCGCTCAACTTCGTCGCGGCGGCGAACGCGATCGTGCACACGGGTGCCCGGCCGGTCTTCTGCGACATCGGCGGGCCGGACGACCTGAACCTCGATCCGGGCGACCTCGAGGACGCGCTGACGGAGCGGACGAAGGCGATCCTCGTCCTCCATTACGGCGGCTACCCGTGCGACATGCAGGCGGTCTCGGCGGTCGCGGAGCGGGCTGGCGTCCCCGTGCTCGAGGACGCCGCGCACGCGCCGGGAGCCAGCCTCGACGGACGCGCGTGCGGGACGCTCGGCGCCGTCGGCTGCTTCAGCTTCTTCGCGAACAAGAACCTGCCGCTCGGAGAGGGCGGGATGATCGTCACCGACGACGACGGGCTGGCGGAACGGCTTCGCCTACTGCGCTCCCACGGAATGACGAGCCTGACATGGGACCGCCACCGGGGCCACGCGTCGAGCTACGACGTCGTCCTGCCCGGGTTCAACTATCGCCTCGACGAGGTGCGCGCCGCCGTCGGGCTCGTCCAGCTGCGCCGCCTCCCGGACGAGAACGCAGCGCGGGCCCGGATCGCAGCGGGCTACCGCGAGGCGCTCGACGGCGCCGAGGGGCTGACGATGCCTTTCGCCGAGGTCAGGGGCGTGCCGGCCCATCACCTTGCGGTCGTGCTGCTGCCGGAGGGAGCAGACCGGCAGGCCGTCCGCACGGCGCTCGAGGAGCGCGGCATCCAGACGAGCGTGCACTACCCGCCGATCCATACCTTCAGCGCCTACCGCGACGGCTCCCGCCGCCCGCTCCCGCGCACGGACGCCGTCGCGGGCCGCATCCTCACGCTGCCGCTCTACGGCCGGATGACCGACGACCAGGCCGACCTCGTGGTCGAGGGCCTCCGTCAGACGTTGTAGATGGACGTCTTGTAGGCGTCCAGCGAGCCCGTGAGCCACTCGATCGTCCGCTGCAGGCCTTCGTCTAGCCCGACGCGGGCCTCCCAGCCGAGCAGCCGCTCGGCCTTGGCCGTCGCGGCGAGAAGCCGCTCGACCTCGCTGTCGGGTGGCCGGAGCCGCTCCTGGTCGAGCGAGACCGGAACCTCGCGTCCGAGGAGCCGCAGAATGCGCTCGGCGAGCTCGCCGATCGAGACCTCGCTGCCGGTGCCGAGGTTGATCACCTCGCCCTCGACACCCTCGGCGAGCGCGCACCGCATGAGTCCTCCAACGGTGTCCTCGACGAAGGTGAAGTCGCGAGTCGGGGCTGTGGCGCCGAGCTCGATCACCTCTCGCGTGAGCGCCTGGGTGACGATCGTCGGGATCACCGCTCGCGCGCTCTGCCGCGGCCCGTAGGTGTTGAACGGCCTCGCGATCACGACCGGGGTGCCGAACGAGCGCTGGAACGAGAGCGCCAGCTGGTCGGCGGCGACCTTCGTCGCGGCGTACGGCGATTGCGGGTGCAGCGGGTGATCCTCGTCGATCGGGATCGCCTGCGCGGTCCCGTAGACCTCGCTGGTCGACGTGTGGACGATGCGGGCGGTGCCGCTGCGCCGGGCCGCCTCGAGAAGGTTGAGCGTGCCCTCCACGTTGGCGGTCACGAACTCGCGCGGGTGGCGGTACGAGTAGGGGATCGGGATCAGCGCCCCGAGGTGGAAGACGGCCTCGCAGCCCTCCAGCGCCCCGGCGACGGCCTCAGGATTCGCCAGGTCGCCGCGGAAGATCTCGATCGCCTGCGCGAGGTCCGGCTCGGCCAGCTCCAGCCAGCCGTTGTCGCCCCGGGAGGTGTAGCGGACGAACGCGCGCACACCCGCCCCGGCTCCGGCCAGCGCCTCGGCCAGGTGGCTGCCGATGAAGCCGCCCGCCCCGGTGACCAGCACGCGCCGGCCGGACCAGCTGCTATCCGAGTTCGTCGGTGACACCGGCGAGGCAATCTACTCAGATGCGGCTCCTCGTGTGCGTTCCCTGGTTCGCCCCCGCCCGGGCCTTCGGCGGCACCGTCACGGTCGCGATCGCCGAGGTCAAGGGCGTGCTCGAGGCCGGGCACGAGGTGACCGTGGCCACCACGGACGCGCTCGACCTGCACTCGCGCGTGCCGGACGACGCACCGAGCGAGCCCGAGGGCGCGCGGGTCGTGCGGTTCCGGAACGTCTCGCAGCGGCTCGCCGGGACGAACGTGCCGCTGCCGCGCGGCCTCCACGGCTGGCTACGGGCGCATGTCCGCGAGTTCGACGTCGTGCTCGTCCCCGACGTCTACTCCGCGGTGAGCGTCCTCGCGGCTCGGGCGGCGGTCGAGGCGCGCGTGCCCTATGCGCTCCAGGCTCTCGGGACGCTGCCCGCGACCCCGGAGCGTGGCCGGTCGGCCGCGAAGCGCGCGTTCCTCTCGCTCTGGGGCCGGCGGACGGTGCGCGAGGCGGCCGCCTGCCTCTACCTCTCCGAGGCCGAGCGGCTGGAGTACCTGGCCCAGGGTGCCGAGCCCGCCAGGCTGCATGCGCTGCCGCCGCCGCTCGACCTCCCGGAGCCGGGCGAGATTGCGCGGGCCGGCGAGCCGACGGTCGTCTACCTCGGCCAGCTGCACCCGATCAAGCGGGTGGGAGCCCTGCTCGACGCATTCGAGCGGGTCCGGCGGGAGCTCCCCGAGGCGCGGCTGGAGGTGATCGGCGCGCCGAGCCGCCACGGCGCCGAGCTGCAGGCGCGCGCCGGCGAAGGCGTCGTCTTCCGGGGCCTGATCCCCGAGGAGGAGAAGGCGGGGGCCCTCGGCCGCGCGCACGTCTTCTCGTTGCTGTCGGCGAGCGAGGGCCTGCCCGTCACCGTGCTCGAGTCGCTTGCGTGCGGCACGCCCGTCGTGATCTCCCCGGGATGCGGCCTGCCGGAGGTCGACGGCGTCGCGGGAATCGTGTGCGACGGCAGCGCCGGGAGCGCCGCAGACGGGCTGCTCACGATCCTTCGCGATCCCGAGCTGGCCCGGCGGCTTGGCGAGGCGGGCCGAAACTTCTCGGCCTCTTACCGGCGTGAGGTCGTCGTCCCGGAGCTGGTCGCCTTGCTCGAGCGGCTCGCGAGCTCGTCCAGCAGCGCCGCGTAGCGCGCGGCGACCAGATCGCGGTCGAACTCGGCGAGCGCCTCCCGCGGCACGGCCTCGGGCGGCACGTCGAGCAGGCGCGTGATCGCGTCCGCGATCGCCTCCGGATCCTCAGGAGGTGCGACTCCCGTCTCCTGGCCCAGCCGCTCGAGCAGGCGGGCCGTGTCGCTCTCCGGCCGCGTCAGCGCCAGCACGGGCCGCCCGAGCGCGAGCGCCTCGAAGAGCTTGCCCGGCAGCGCCATGTCGCCGCCTGTCCCCGGGGCGTTGATGACGACTGCGACGTCGGCCGCCTGGACGCGCTCGATCGCCTCGTCCCAGCGCACCGGCGGCTCCACCGTCACGTCCAGCCCGTCGAGGGTCGCCAGCAGCTTCCGCGTCCGCGGATCCACGACTCCGACCAGCTGCAGGCGGACGCGCTCGCGGAGCCCGTCGGACTGCAGCGCGGCGAGCAGCGGCTCGGCCGTTCGCTCGCCGTAGAGCGATCCGGCGTGAATGAGCACCCGAGGGCCGGCGCTCGGCGCGCGGGGGGTTCGTCGCTGCAGCAGCCGGGGGTCGAACCCGTTCGGGAGGACGTGGAGCCTCCGGGCGACCGAAGGATCGACTTCCTCGAGCGCCGCCCGGCAGCCGTCGCTGACCGTCACGACCGCGGCGGCATGGCGCAGCGCGCGTTCCTGAATCGACCGGAGCAGGCGGCTGCCGCGGTCGTAGAACGGGTTGCCGGCCCAGAGGTCGCGAAACTCGGCGACGAGCGGCACGTCCCGGGTCACGGCCGCGGCCACGAGCAGCGCGCTCGGCGGCGGCGCCGTCGCGACGACGACGTCGGGCCGCTCGCGCTCGATGGCACGCCGGACGAGCGGCCGACCCGTGAGCGCCCAGGCGTTGTTCGGCGCGAGCGCCTCCGGCCTCAGACCCAGGAGCCCCGCGACGGGGTCGAGGGCCTTTCCCGCCACGGCCATCACGCGCGCCCGCGAGGCGGCGAGGCGGGCGCGGCGCGGGTCCGTGCTGGTCTCGTCGCCGGTGATGCCGACCGGGGGGCTGCACTCGACCACCCGCCACCCGTGCGCCTCGAGCGCAGGCCGGAGGTGGCGCCAGCGCGCGCTCCCGCCGCCACCGAGGTCGAGGGGCCGCTGGGAGACGACGAGCACCGTGCGCTCCGACACGTCGCCAGGTTATGTTCTCACCCGTGCTGCGGCGGACCGGTCTCGGCCTACTGCTGGCGGCCGTCGTAGCGCTCTTCCCGGCTGCGTCGCGCTCGCACCAGGCGTCGACAATCGCCATTCCCTCGAACTGGCTCTCCTACGGGCACGACGCCGGGCTGACGAACGCCGTCCCGGTGCCGAGCCTGACCCTGGCCGCGACGCGACGTCTGGCGACGGTCTGGACGAAGCAGCTCGACGGCTCGATCGTCGCGTCCCCGCTCTACGCCAATGGCACCCTCTACGTCGAGACCGAGGCGGGCACCGTCTACGCGCTCCAGCCGGGCAACGGCGCCGTGCGGTGGCAGCGCACCTTTCCCGTCACTGCGACGCCGAGCTGCGGGAGCTGGGGCTTCAGCTCGACGGGCGCGATCGACCTGAAGCGACAGCTCCTCTACGTCATCTCTGCGGACGGCTTCCTGCACGCCCTCAACCTCGCCACCGGCGCGGAGCGCGCAGGCTGGCCGGTCGGGATCACGAACGCCCACGCCGACGGCGAGTACGTCTGGGGTGGGCTCCGGCTCTTCGGAAACACGGTCTACGTCCCGGTCGCCTCCTACTGCGACCTGCCGGGCTCGGACGGCGTCATGCCGAACGGGAGGCTCGTCGGAGTGGACGTCGTGAAGGCCGCGGTCGCCGAGACGTTCGACCCGGTGCCGGGCGAAGGCAACCTCGGCGGGATCTGGGGCTGGGGCGGCGTCTCGATCGACAGCACGCGGAAACGCCTCTTCACGGGCGTCGGCAACTCGTACGTCTACGACGCGTCCTGCTCGTGCTACACGGATACGGCCGGCCTCGGCGACGCGATGGTCAAGCTGACGCCGCAGCTTCGGGTCGTCGGCTGGGACCGGCCCATGCACTATCCGGGCACGGGCGACTACGACCTCGGCACCGCGCCGCTGCTCTTCCAGCCCCCGGGCTGCCCGCCGCTCCTCGCGGGCAACAGCAAGCTCGGCTGGATGTACGTCTGGAACCGCACCCACCTGAAGAGCGGTTTGCGCTTCAGCGCCGGCGTGAGCGACGGGCTCGCGGCGTTCGTCGGGCAGCCGAGCTACTCGCCGTCGCTGAACATGATCTTCGAGAGCCACGCGACGATCACCCGCAAGAAGCAGAAGGTCGGCGACGGCATCACCGCGTTTTCGATCGATCGACGCTGCCGGTTCCATCGCCGCTGGACGACCAGCATCGGCCTGGGCGAGGAGCCGCCGCCGCTCGTGCTCGGCGACGTCGTCTTCGA
>DATDMJ010000033.1:0-26883 GCA_036518855.1 Gaiellaceae bacterium
ACCGAACACGAGCGTTCTGCCGCGCACGCCGAAGGACACCGGCTTCCCCGGCCTGACGGCGACGCGCCAGAACACTTCCTCGACTCCCAGCTCGGCCTCGACACGGCGCACGAGATCGTGCGGGCCCACCGAAACTCCGCCGGAGGTCACGAGCACGTCCGACTCGAGCCCGCGCGCGAGCGCCTCACGGTGGGCGTCCTCGTCGTCGGCCACGATTGCCAAGCGCCCGGGCAGAGCGCCAGCCGACCGCAGCTGGGTCGCGAGGATCAGCCCATTGGCTTCGTAGACCTCGCCCGTCCCGAGCGGCTCACCCGGCGACCGGAGCTCGGTTCCAGTGGTGACGACGGAGGCCCGCGGCCGAGCCGCGCAAGCGACCTCGACCACGCCGGCCGCGGCGAGCGCCCCCAGCTGCGCCGCTCCAAGAACGGAGCCGTGCTCGACGACGGTGGCGCCGGCACGAAGATCGCCACCGCGAGGACGAACGTTCGCGCCGGGAGGAACCCCCTCAGGAATCTCGACATCGTTGTCACTGTCGACAACATACTCCAAGGGGATGACGGCATCAGCGCCGTTGGGCACGACGCCCCCGGTGGCGATTCCCATCGCCTCGCCGTCTCGAAGCGCGCGGGGCGCGGGGCGGCCAGCGGCGATCCGCACTTCCACCGGGAGCACACCGGGTGTGTCGGAGGAGCGCACCGCGAAGCCGTCCATCGCGGAGCTCGGGAAGGGAGGCAGGTCCACGACGGCAGCGGCGTCCTCGGCCACCACACGCCCCATCGCCTCCTCCAGCTGCACGCGCTCCGCCTCGAGCGGGCGGACCCGTTCCAGGATCAGGCGCTGAGCCTCCTCGATCGAGAGCAAGTCCGCCATGACCGGCGCATACGCTACGCGCCCGCGGGTACGCTCCGGCCGCCGTGATCTCCGTCGTCGTCCCCGTCCACGAGGAGGAGCGGACGGTTGCGCTCCTCTACGACGAGCTGCAGTCGGCTCTCGACCCGCTCGGGCAGCCGTGGGAAGCGGTCTTCGTCGACGACGGCTCCACGGACGGGTCGTTCTCGGCCCTGACGCGTCTCCACAACTCGACCGACAACGTCCGCGTGGTCAGGCTCCGGCGCAACTTCGGCAAGGCAGCCGCCCTCGCGGCCGGCTTCGCGAACGCGCAGGGCGACGTCGTCGTGACCATCGACGGCGACCTCCAGGACGATCCGGCCGAGATTCCGCGGCTGCTCGCGAAGCTCGACGAGGGATTCGACCTGGTCTCCGGCTGGAAGACCCACCGGCGCGATCCGCTCACGCGCCGCGTGCCGTCCAAGATCTTCAACTGGGTCACAGGGCGTGTCTCCGGACTGCGCCTTCACGATCTCAACTGCGGCCTGAAGGCGTACCGGGCCGAAGTCGTTCAGGGCCTTCGCCTCTACGGGGAGCTCCATCGCTTCATCCCCGTGCTCGCGCACTACCGCGGCTATCGCGTCGCAGAGCTGCCCGTGCACCATCGGCCGCGCGAACACGGCCGGTCGCGCTACGGCGTCGAGCGCTACCTGCGCGGCTTCCTCGACCTGCTGACGGTTTCGTTCATCGGCCGCTATCGCTACCGGCCGCTGCACCTGTTCGGCGGGCTCGGGCTCGGGCTCGGGGCGCTCGGCTTCGGCGTCCTCCTCTACCTCACGATCCTGAAGATCGGGGGCGAAGCGATCGGCCGCCGGCCGCTGCTGATCCTCGGTGTTCTGCTCGTCGTAGTCGGCCTGCAGTTCTTCTCACTCGGACTGATCAGCGAGCTCATCACGAGCCAGCACGAGGAGCGCGCCGGACCGCGGGAGCGGACGGAGCTGCACGTCGAAGAGATCCTCTCCTGAAGCGACGGCCGCCGCGCCAGTGGTAGGAGCCGTTGACACACATTTGCCACGGACCCGTCACACCTGCGTGCGAATTTCCTCGTTACGCTCGCAGCGGGGAGGAGGCTGGGCACGCCTGAAGCACGGGGACTTGGCGACGGGCGGCGGCTGAATGCGCGTTCTCTACTTCGGGACCTACGACCGCGAGTATCCGCGCAACGCGCAGGTGATCTCCTGCTTGCGGGCCGCTGGGGCCGAGGTCGCCGAGCATCACGTCGGGGTCTGGGAGGGCCAGCGCGATAGCTGGCGCGCGGGGCCGGCAGCACTCGGGCGGCTGGCAGCGGCGGAGCTCCGCCTCCTTCGGCGCCGGCCGGGTGACTTCGACGTCCTCGTGGTCGGCTACCCCGGCCACCTCGATCTTGCCGGCGCCCGCCGCGCCGCCGGTAACCGCGCCGTCGTGTTCAACCCGCTTGTCTCGCTCGCGGACACGTTCGTCGCCGACCGCGGGCGATTCGCGCCCGGATCCCTCGCCGCGCGCGTGCTCGAGACAATCGATCGGCGGGCTTTCCGCACCGCCGACATGGTCGTCGCGGACACGAACGCACACGCCGACCACCTTGCGGCCCTCGCCGGCCTTCCGCGGGAACGCGTCGAGGTTTGCTTCGTCGGAGCCGAGGAGCGGCTCTTCCGACCGGGCTGGACACCGGCAGAGCCCTTCACCAGCCTCTTCGTTGGCAAGCTGATCCCGCTCCAGGGCGTCGAGACGATCCTGGCCGCGGCCCGCGCCGCACCGGAGCTCCCGTTCCGCGTCGTCGGCAGCGGTCAGCTCGAGCCGCTGCTCCGCGAGCGGCCGCCGAACGTCGAGTGGATTCCCTGGGTCGAGTACGACCGGCTCCCGAACGAGCTCCACCGCGCGGGCTGCGCCCTCGGAATCTTCGGAACGACCGACAAGGCGCAGCGCGTGATCCCCAACAAGGCCTTTCAGGCGCTCGCCTGTGGAACGCCGCTCATCACAGCCGACACGCCCGCGGCCCGCGAGCTGCTCGTCGATGGCGAAAGCGCGCTCCTGGTTCCTCCCGGCGAGCCGAACGCGCTCTCGGCGGCGCTCCGGCTGCTCGCGGCGGATCCCGCGCTCGCTCGGAAGCTGAGCGAGGGCGGCCACGCGGCTTACCGCGAGCATGCGAGCGAAGAGGTGCTCGGGCGCCGCTGGCTCGGCATCCTCGAGCAGGCCCAGGCCCTACGATCGCAACGGGGATGAAGCGCCTCGTAGAGCCCCGCGTCCTCCTCTGGAGCGCGATCACCGCCTATGCAGCCGGGTTCTCGGCGCTGTCGGTGCTGCGCCACCGCGCGTTCCAGACCGGCCGCTTCGATCTCGGCAACATGGTGCAGGCCGTCTGGTCGACGGCACACGGGCACCCGCTCCGGGTGACCGGCCTCCGCGGGGACGGGATCTCCCGCCTCGCGGCGCACTTCGACCCGATCCTCGCCGCATTCGCGCCCCTGTGGCTCGTCTGGCCGAGCCCCGACCTGCTGCTCGTCACGCAGGCGGTCGCGATTGCCCTCGGCGCCCTACCGGTCTTCTGGCTCGCCCGCAAGCACCTCGGCTCCGAGCGGGCCGGGCTCGGATTCGCGCTCGCCTACCTGCTCTATCCCGCGACACAGTGGCTGACGCTGAACGAGTTCCACCCGGTCGCGCTGGCCTGCCCGTTGCTGCTGTTCGCCATCTGGTTCCTCGACGAGGACCGTCTGCTGCCGTTCGCAATCTTCGGCGTGCTCGCCGCGACGACCAAGGAGGAGATCGGCTTCGTCGTCGCCGGCCTCGGCCTCTGGTGGGCAATCGCGCGTGGCCGCCGCTGGCAGGGCCTCACGATCCTCGTCGCAGGGGCGGCCATCGCGCTGATCGCGATCGAGATCGTCATCCCGCACTTCAACCGGGCAGGAAGCTCGAGCTTCTTCGCCCGCTACAGCGAGGTCGGCGGCTCGCCCAGTGGGATCGTGCACACCGCGGTCACCGAGCCGTGGAAGCTCTTCACGACCGCCGCCACGGGCCGCGGGGCCGGCTACCTCGCGCGTCTCTTCCTCCCGCTCGGCCTGCTCGCGCTGCTGTCGCCCGTCCTCCTGCTCGCCGCGATCCCCGAGCTCGCGATCAACCTGCTCTCCGCGGCACCACTGCAGACGTCGATCCGCTTCCACTACACGGCGGGCCTGATCCCGATCATCGTCGCCGCCGCGGTCTTCGGCGCGGCGTGGATTGCGCGCCGCCGGCCCGGATGGGCGACCCCGCTCGCCACGACTGCGCTTGTGCTCGCCGTCGTCTCGAACTACGCCCTCGGGGCGATCCCGCTCTGGCGCTACTTCCCGTGGGCGCAGCAGGCCGACGCGCACGCCGCCGACGTCACCCGCCACGACCGGATCGCCGCGCACGCGCTCGCGCTCATCCCGAAGAACGCCGTTGTGAGCGCGACCAACACGCTGGGCGGCCACCTCTCGGCCCGACGGCGCGTGTTGAGCTTCCCGCTCGTCCAGGACGCGACCTGGATCGCCGCGGACGAGACGTCTCCCGGCTACGCCGACCGGTTGGCGCCTTTGCCGACCGCCGTCCAGCTGTCCTGGCTCCGGCGCAACCCCGAGTGGCGGCTCGTCTTCGAGCGCGACGGGATCCTGATCTTCCACCGGCTCGGCTGATCCCGGGCGAGCCCGCCCGCCAGGACGAGGAACACGCCGAGCACGAGGACGTCGCGTGCGAGGAGCAGCCACGTCGGCCATGCGAGCCGGAAGAGCGCGTGGTAGTGGAAGAACCACACCTGGGCCAGGACGAGCGAGACGGCGGTCAGCGCCACAGCGGCCCAGCTGCCCGCGAGCACGACGAGCGGCACGAGCCAGACGAGGTACTGGGGCGAGAAGACCTTCGTGAAGGCGAGAAACCCCGCAACTGCTGCGGCGAACGCCAGCGGCAGGCGAGCGCGCGGGTCGCGCACGCGCGCGTAGAGGAGCCACACCGTGAGCAGGGCGATCGCCTCGAGCACGAGCGTCACCAAGGCGGCCGCATGGGGCAGCGAGCCACTCAGGTTGCGCCCGGCGACGCCGGTGGTCTCGACCACCTTCGCGTGGTAGAGCCCGAGCCGGTCGGCCGCGAGCAGCAGCGAGGCGCCGAGGCTCTCGATCTGCAGGCCCCGCTCGGCCTGCGAGCGGAAGCTCGAGGCGACCCCGTGCGCGTCGTACGCCGCGAACGGCACGACCACGAGAGCGGCCACGCAGGCGCAGACCGCGAGAGCCGCCACCACACGCCGGGTGCCCGACCGCCGCCAGACGTAGATCACGGCCAGCGGCGCCAGCACGAGCGGGTAGACCTTTGCGGAGATCGCGAGCCCGAGCGCCCCCGCGCCGAGCAGCTCCCGGCCGCGCAGGAACAGGAACAGCGCGAGAACCGTCAGCAGTGCCGGCCAGGCGTCGTACGTGTTCAGCGAGATCGGCCCGAGTGCGACGGGCGCGATCGCCAGGAGCCCCACGCCGGCCACGAGCCGCGCGCGCGTGGCGCCGAGCTCGACGAGCACCAGCGCGGCGAGCAGGATCGTCGCGATCCCGCAGAACGCCATCAGCGACTTGAACGCCGCGTTGTAGTGCGATGCGCCAAACGCGGTCGGCGGCATGAACACCGCGAAGGCACCGGGCGGGTACTCGACGAAGACGTCGCGATAGGGCAGCGCCCCGTGGAGGAAGCGCTTCGCGTACCCCTGGTAGATGTGCACGTCGCGGAAGCGGGCCGCGCGGACGAGGCCGCCGTCAGGCACGGCGCAGGCGGCCAGGAAGACCGGCACCGACACGAGCCAGGCGAGCAGGGCGTCGCGCACGCCGGCCGGCTCGAAACGCCTCATGCTGTTAAGGGATCGGCGGAGGAGGAGGCGGGGGCGGCGGTGCGACGGGTGGAGGCGGCTCGATCGGCGGGGGAGGCGCCGTGGTCACCGCAGGCGGCGGAGGCGGCGGAGGCGGAGGAGCCGTGCCCCGCGTCGTCGTGCCGGGAGGCGGCGGGGGCGCGTAGTAGTACTGGCCGGACGACGAGTAGCTCGAGCCGTACTGCCCCTGCGTGAAGTGCCGCCACACGACCGGGTTCCGCGGCGCCAGCCAGTTCAGCACGGGGGAGCGCCACAGCGCAGCCTCCATGAAGAGCTTCCAGATGGTCGCCGGGTAGGTGCCCCCTTGAACCGAGATCCCGTGCACGTCCAGCATCGGGATCTCTCCGCCCGGGTACCCGACCCAAACCGTCGTCTCGAGCTGCGGCGTGTAGCCGGAGAACCAGGCATCCGCGTGGTTGTCCGTCGTGCCCGTCTTGCCCGCGGAAGGCCGGCCGAAGTAGGCGCCTACGCCCGTGCCCTCCTGGATGTTCATCTCGAGGATGCGGGTCACCTCGGAGGCCACGCCGTCGGAGATCACGCGCTTCCGCTGCGGGTTGCCCCAGCCGGCGTCCGTGTCCACCTTGCCGTTCGCGAGCTTCACCTCGCGGATCGCCATCGGCTTCGAGTAGATCCCGCCGGCCGCGATCGTCGCGTAGGCCGAGGCCTCCTCCAGCGGCGAGATCGCGTCGGCGCCGAGCCCCATCGCCGGAACGACGTCCAGGTGCGACTTGATCCCGAGCCGGTGCGCCATCGCGGCGACCTTGTCGGGCCCCACGTCCAAGGTCAGCTGGGCGTAGACCGTGTTGTCGGAGCGGAGCGTGGCGTTCGTCACGGAGATCGACCCCGCGTAGGTGTGGTCGTACGTCTGGACGTTCCAGGCCGGCGTGTAGGGGTCGGGCTGGTAGTGGAACGGCGCGGAGGTGTAGTACGTCGAGTCGGGGTTCATGCCCTCGGCGATCGCGGCCGCGAGGACAAAGGTCTTGAAGGTCGAGCCCGGCTGGCGGCGAGCCTGCGCGACGAGGTTGAACTCGTTGCCCGCGCGCCCCGGGGTCACCGCGGTCATCGCCCGGATCGCGCCGGTCGCAGGCGCAATCGAGACGATCGCCGAGGCCGGGTCGTTGCGGAGGTAGAGCGTGTTCCGGATCGCCCGAACCGCGGCCCGCTGGAGCCGCGGATCGATCGTCGTGTAGACGCGCAGGCCGCCAGAGCGGACCGTGTTCGCACCGTACTCGGCGATCAGCTGATCGCGCACGTAGCTGAAGAAGTACGGCTCCTTGATCTGCGTATACAGCCTCCCGGGCTTGAGGCCGAGGCTTGCGCGGTCCGCGGACCGGTACTGCGCAGGCGTGATGTCGCCGTACCTGAGCATCGCTCGTAAGACCTCGCTGCGACGGTCGATCGCGGCGCCCGGCCGATGGATCGGGTCGTAGGTCGACGGCGCCTGCGGGAGGCCGGAGAGGAGCGCCGACTGCGCGAGCGTCAGCCCCTTCGCGTGCTTGGAGAAGTACGTCTGCGCCGCCGCCTCGATCCCGTAGGCGTGGTTGCCGTAGTAGACCTGGTTCATGTACTCGTCGAGGATCCGGTTCTTCGACCAGCGCCGGCTCAGCTTGATCGCGAGGCAGGCCTCCTTGATCTTCCGCTTGAACGTGCGCTCCTTCGAGATGTAGAGGTTGCGCACGAGCTGCTGCGCGATCGTCGAGCCGCCCTGGACGACCTGGCCGGCGCGGAGGTCGCTCCAGGCCGCGCGGATGATCCCCTGGTAGTCGACGCCGCCGTGCTCGTAGAAGCGGTGGTCCTCGATCGCGACCGTCGCCTTGCCCATCCAGGGGCTGATCTTCCAGAGCTGCACGGGCGTCCGGTTGCGCTCTGCGGGAATCGACCCGAGCAGCGAGCCGTCCGCGGCGAAGATGAACGAGTTCTGGCCGATCTCGACCGGGCGCAGCTGGTTCAGGTCGCAGCTCGACCGAAACGCGGCGACGCTGCCGACTCCGGACACGACGACGGCCAGGAGAAGGATGAAGAGCGCGCCCAGGAAGATCCTGGTGCGCCGTTTCTTCCGCGCGGTGGTACGGCCACGGCGGCGCCGCGTGAGGCGCAGCAGGTTCTCGAAGTCGTCGTCCTCGCGGCGGCCGCGGCCCCGCGACGGCGGAGGAGGCATCAGAGGACCCCGGCCTCGCGCAGGTGCCGGTGCGCGCGGAGGCGGAGCTCGCTCTCGAGGCGTTCCGCCGCGGGCTCGTCCTCGGCCCAGACGCTGATCATCAGCTGCGCCTTGTCCTCGAGCCCGGTGACGGAAACCTCGGCGCGCTCGTCTTCGGCTGCGTCGCGGAGCAGGCCGCTCACGGCGTCGAGATCACGATCGAGAGGCACCTGGACGGTCACCTGTGCGAGCTTCTTTCGTCCGCGGATAGAGGAGTTGCGGATGGTATCCGAGGCGATCCGCTCGTTCGGGATCACGAGCCGGTCGTTGTCGTCGGTGCGGATGAACGTGTAGGTGAGCCCGATCTCCTCCACGATGCCGTTCAGGTCGTCGATCTCGACCCGGTCGCCGAGTCGGAGCGGCTGCGCGAAGGCGATCAGGAGGCCGGCGATGAAGTTCCCGAGCGTCTTCTGCGCCGCGAAGCCGACCACGATGCCGATCACGGCCGAGGAGGCGAGGATTCCCATGGCGACCGCGCGCACCTGCGGGATCACGAGCAGCGCGGAGAGGACGCCGACGAAGACGATCGTCGCGACGACGCCGCGGCGCAGGACCTGGTAGCGCGTGACCGCGGCGGGCGGAAGGTCGCGTCGCGCCATCCGGCGATCGGCGATGCGCGCGACCACCAGGGTCACGATCAGGACCCCGCCGACCACGGCCAGGCGATGCCACCAGGGCACCACTAAGGCACCGCTTGCGGTGCCGCCGTCAGCGCGCGCGGGCTTTGCCCGGGCGTGCGTCTGAAATGACCGGTCGACCCGATGGACGTCATCCGAAACGCTCTGTGATCAGTTATTCCAGCGGCAGCGGTTTCCTGCCGGCGAAGCCCTCGTCGGCGCCGTGCCAGTAGGCGATCTCGTCCTCGCCGACCTCCCAGCAGAGAAGCACCTCCTCACCGTCTCGCAGCGCGGGGAAGTCGACGAGCCCGCGGTCGAGGTCCTTCACCAGCACGCCCAGGCCCTCGAGCTGCTCGACGCAGCGGGCGACTGCCTCGCCTTCGCGCTGAAACTGCTCCTCGATCGTGCGCGGCTCCTGCGGGTCGAAGTCGCCCCCGTTTCCGGCGATCCGCTGGACGAGCCGCGCCTGCTTCGTCGCCGCGACCGACATCGCGCGCCGGTGCGCGACCAGCTTCTCGGCGATCGGCCGCACCTCCACGAGCAGCGCGTTCGCCTCGTCCGGAGTGAAGTGGCGCTCGGCCATCCGAGTATCATCGCGCGCCGTAGTGTCCGCCGGTCAACGCGTTCGCGAACCGCGGGCGGCCCGCCACGAGCTCCCGCCTCCGCGGGCGTCGAACCCGGCGCCCGAGATCTTCCTCTGGACACGCGCAGCGATCTGGGCTGCAGCGCTTTTCGCGTTCTTCGTCTTCGTCCCCAACCGCCACCCGCGCGCGGCGCGCTGGGACGACCCCACGCTGACCCACGACCTCGGCGCCTTCACGGACGTCTGGGCCCGCTGGGACAGCGTCTGGTTCCTGCGCATCGCCGTGCACGGATACGACGCAGCCACGGGCGCCGCGTCCGCGTTCTATCCCCTCTATCCCGGGACCATGGCCGTGCTCGGGCGGGCGCTCTTCGGCCACTACGTCCTCGCCGGGATCCTGATCTCCCTCGCGGCCGGGCTGGGCTCGTGCCTGCTCCTCTACCGCCTGGCCGAAGAGCGGCTCGGCGGGGACGGCGCGCGGCGGGCCGTGCTCTACCTCGCGCTGTTCCCGTTCGCGCTCTTCCTCCAGGCGGTCTACAGCGAGTCGCTCTACCTCCTGCTGACGCTGGCCGCGTTCGTGCTCGCCGAGCGGAGGCATTGGCTCGCTGCAGGCGCAGTGACGGGGCTGGCGCTCCTGACGAGGCCGACCGGAGTGGCGCTGCTGCCCGCGCTCGCGCTCCTCGCCTGGCACGAGCGCGATCGCCTCCGCTCGCTCGGCGCGCTCGCCATCGCGCCGCTGCTGTTCGCCGCCTACCCGCTCTACCTCTGGCGGGCTGAAGGCGACCCGTGGGCGTTTCTGCATGCGCAGCGGATCTGGAGCCGGCACCTCTCGCCGGCGGGCCCGCTCGGCGGGATCTGGGACGGGCTGCGCGCCGGCTGGGCGGGAGTCGAGCAGCTCGCGTCGGGCTCCCACACGCACGTCTACTGGACTCCGGTGCAGAACACCGACCCGATCCGGGCCGCGACCATCAACCTCGAGAACCTCGCGTTCCTCGCGCTCTTCCTCGTTCTCGCGACGATCGCCTGGCGGAGATTCGGGGCGCCCTACGGGCTCTTCGCGTTCGTCAGCCTGGCGATCCCGCTGAGCGTGCCGAGCGAGCGCTGGCCGCTGCTCTCGATGCCGCGGTTCGGGCTGACGATCTTCCCGCTCTTCCTCGCGCTCGCCACCCTGGGCGGACGGCCTCGGGCGCACACGGCGATTCTCGCGGTGAGCTCGCTGCTCCTCGGCGTCGCGGTCGTGCAGTGGGCGCTCTGGCAGTGGGTGGCGTGAGAGTCTCGGCCGCAGTCCTCGGCGCCCTGGCGCTGCTGCTGGCCGGGACGGCGTGCGGTGAGCGCTCGGAGCCGACCGGCGCGACGGTGCGCATCTACCCCGTGACCGTACAAGGAGCCGGGGAGCGGCCCACCATTCTCCGCGCCGCTCCCCACCGCATCGTAGCGCTGGGAGCTGGACCGAGGCGAATTCTCCGCGCCCTCGGGCTCGGGCCGCGACTGGCCAACGTGAACGACGAGCTCGTCGGCCTGCCGCTCGTCGGCGAGATCCGCCGCGCGCACCCGGATCTGATCGTCGCGGACGAGGACGCCGACCCGCTCGACCTCGCCCGGGCCTCGTCGGCGACCCACGCGGCCGTCTACGTCGAGCCGACCGAGTCGCTCGCAGGCGTCGAGCAGGGAATCAACGACATCGGCCTGCTCGCCG
This sequence comes from Gaiellaceae bacterium, assembly GCA_036518855.1. Taxonomy (GTDB): domain Bacteria; phylum Actinomycetota; class Thermoleophilia; order Gaiellales; family Gaiellaceae; genus AC-32. Next base: position 10,819 of record DATDMJ010000033.1, read on the forward strand.
GAAGACCCGTCGCCGCCCGGCACCTGAGCGGCGCGATCGCGAAAGCGCGCAGCCGCGTCGCGGCCCGTCTCAGCGGCTACAAACCCGCGACCGCGTTCATCGACCTGGGTAGCTTCGGAACCGTCGGCTCACGCACCCTGCTCGGCGATCTGGTCGTCGAGGCACGAGGCAAGGACATCGCAGGCGCGGCGGCGGAGCAAGGGCCCTACCCGCTCGGGCAGCTCGTCAAGAAGAACCCCGATGTCTACCTCGCGACATCGGACAGCGGAACGACGCTTGCGGCGCTCCGGCGGAACCGGCTGACGAAGCAGCTCAGAGCCGTGAAGAGCGGCCGCTTCGGCATTCTCCCGGCCCGCCTCGTCGTGCCGGGTCCCGAGGTCGCCTCCGCCCTCGTCGAGGTTGCGAAGATCCTGCACCCAGACGCGTTCAAGTGACCACGGGCAAGCTCGTTGCCTGGTGCGCCCTCGTCGGGACGATCGCGGCGCTGAACTACGTCGAGCGGTTCGCGGGGGGCAAGCCGCCACGCGACGCGCTCTACCGGTACGACCTCGCCGCCGGCAGCTTCGTCCTCTACGCGGTCGTCTTCGGGATCTTCCTCCTGATCGCCCGTGGGCTCAGCTTCGAGCAGCTCGGCATCCGGCGGCCCGTCTCTTGGCTGCGCGCCCTCGGGCTCGGGGCGGGCATCTTCGTGCTCGTCTTCGCCGCCGAGTCGGCGCTCGAGCCGCTGCTCCATCCGTCGCGCGAGCAGGGCCTCGAGCCCTCGCGCTGGGAGCCGAGCCACGCGGGCGCGTTCGCGATGAGCGCCCTCGTCGTCGTCGTCTTCGGTCCGTTCGTGGAGGAGCTGCTCTTCCGCGGGCTCGGGTTCGGGCTCATGCTCCCGTACGGCGCCTTCGTCGCGGTGCTGGGGACCGCGGTCGCGTTCGCGTTCTGGCACGGGCTCGTCGAGGCGTGGCCCGCGCTGTTCATCTTCGGCGTCGGGATCGCGATCCTGCGGCTCCGCACGCGGAGCATCTTCCCGGGCTACCTGTTCCACGCGTTCTTCAACGCGGTCGCGCTGGCCCTGGCGTTCGCCAGGTAGCCCGTTATCCTCAGGCGCGTGCGGCGCTTCGTGATCCTGGTGGCGGCTCTCGCGTTCGTGCCGGCGGCACACGCGGCGCCGCCTGCCGTGTCAGTGCATACGAGCGCCTCGAGCGGCCCTGCGCCGCTGACCGTGACGCTCACCGCGAGCGGCGACCTCGCGACGTACCACTGGGACCTCGGCGACGGAACGACGGCCGACGGCCCGATCGTCCAGCACGCCTACGGGCCCGGGCGGTTCACGGCGCGCGTCACCGCCACCGCGCCGAACGGCGAGACGGCGCAGGCCCAGATCACGATCACCTCGCTCGGGCTGACGCTGAAGTCGCCCCGCGTTGGCCGGTACCAGCAGCTGCTCCCCTTCCACGGCCGGCTGGTCCCGGCCCTGAAGGGCGTGCGTGTCGGCCTTTACCGCGGCGAGCAGCGGATCGCGAGCACGAGGACGCACAAGGGAGGGCGCTTCTCCCTCCGCGGCCGGGTCGGCGCTGCGGGCTCGGGCTACACGGTTCGCTACCAGGGCGCGGCCTCGAACGAGGTGACGCTCGCCGTTCGCCCCCTGCTCGACGCCGGCTTCGCCGGCTCGGGCCAGATCGGGCGCCCACTCGCCTTCACCGTGCGCGAGCGGCCGGCGAGCGCGGGCACCCTGACCGTCAAGATCTGGCGGGCGGGCCGTCTGTTTGCGTCCCACTCCGGCTCGGGCCGACTCCGAGTCCGACTGGCGACCGGTCGCGCCACGACCTACCGGATCTCGGTCGCGCTCGCGCCGGCGCCAGGCTACGCGAGGGCGTCGCGATCGCTCCACCAGACGATCTTCCTGCCGGACCTGCGCGTCGGGAGCCGCGGCCCGAGCGTGCTCGGACTCGAGCAGCGCCTCCACGAGCTCCACTACGCCCTCGGCAGCGTCGACGGCTACTACGGCATCGATACGGCCGACGCGGTCGTCGCCTTCCAGAAGCTGCACGGCCTCCCGCGGACCGGAGCGACCGACCTTCGCTTCTGGCGCGCGCTCGACGCGGCGGTGATCCCGGCCCCGCGACACGGCGAAGCCGCCCTCCACGTCGAGGTGAGCAAGGAGCTCCAGGTCCTCTTCATCGTCCGCGGCGGCCAGGTGGCCCTGATCGTCCCGGTCTCGACCGGCGCGACGGGCAACACACCACTCGGCACCTGGCACGTCTACAGCAGGGTGCCCGGCTACAACGCCGAGCAGATGTACTACTCGTCGTTCTTCACCGGCGCTTTCGCGATCCACGGCTACCACAGCGTCCCGGCTTACCCCGCGAGCCACGGCTGCGTCCGCATCCCGATCTGGGTCGCGAAGCGCGTGTACTCGCTGATCGGCTACGGCACGACGGTTTACATCTACTAGCGCCAAGATCGCCTTGGGCGTGGTCGTGGCGCTGCTCGTAGCCGGCCGGCTCGTCTACACGCAGGTCTGGGGAGCCGGCGGCGAGAAGCCCGTCGCCTGGACCGACGTCACGCACAAGATGGGCCCGGTCCAGTTCACCCGGCGCGTCCAGGGCGTCTACCACTCACGCGCCGCGTTCGAGCGGCTCCTCGAAGCGACGATGCCCGGCCGCCCCCCGAGACCGCCGCCGCACGACTGGTCGCGCGACCAGCTCGTCGTGATCGCCCTCGGCCCGCGCTCGAGCACCGGCTACTCGCTCCGGATCCAGCGCGTGGTCGAGCGGCGCCGCGGGATCTACGTCTACGCGCGCGAGCTGACACCTTCACTGGGCGAACCGGTCACCGCACGGGTCACGTACGTCTACCGGCTGCTGAGCATGCACGGCAGCGCGAAGCCCGTTTACGTCAAGCTGCAAGGCAGATGAGCGAACAGGATCCCTTCATCCGCCAGCTCCGGGAGCAGATCTCGGATACCGACCGCTCGATCGTCGAGGCGATCAACGCGCGCCTGAAGCTCGTCGCGCGACTCAAGGGCTACAAGGAGTCGCGCGGGCTCTCGTTCGTCGACCCGGAGCGCGAAGAGTGGATGCTGCAGTACCTCTCGCGCGCGAACCGCGGACCGCTCTCGGCGGAAGGGCTGCGCGAGATCTTCGAGGAGCTGCTCGACCTCACCAAGCGCGAGGTCGACCGCCAGAGCGGAGGCTAGTCCTCTTCGCCGTTCGCCTCGGCGAACTCGTCAGGAGTGACGTGCTCGAGGAACTGCTTGAACTCGGAGACGATCTCCTCCTCGTTCACGTCCTCGCCCTCGAACTCGATCGCCGACTCCTCGATCACCTCTTCGGCGGCGAAGATCGGCGCGTCGGCGCGGACCGCCAGCGCAATCGCGTCGGACGGCCTCGAGTCGATCTCGATCTCGGAGCCGTTCTGCTGCACCGTGATGCTCGCGTAGAAGGTGTTCTCCTTCAGCTCGGTCACCGTGATGCGGACGACCTGGGCGTCGAGCTGGCTGATGATGTCCGTGACGAGGTCGTGCGTCATGGGCCGCGGCGTCGACGCGCCCTGGAGCTTCATCAGGATCGCGGCCGCCTCCGGGTGTCCGATCCAGATCGGGAGGAACTTGTTCCCGTCCGCCGTCTTGAGCAGGACGATCGGCTGTTTGCCGACGAGATCGAAGCTCACGCCGTAGATGACCATCTCATGCATCAGGCGCCCGTCCTCGCTCCGATCATAGCCAGAGCGTAGCGGGTCAAACTCCGCTGGGCCGAGAGGGTTCGACGGCGGAAACGTCGTCCGCGGGCACGGTCGATTCCTCGCCCGTTTTCGGGTCTTCGAGGATCACGCGCCGGTCGGGCACGCTCATCGGGTCGAGCCCACGCAGGTAGTAAGTCCGACCTTGATAGAGGACGAGGTCGCCGATCTTCATTGCCGCAGTAGAGAACATGATCGGCGCTCCGGACCGGGTCCACATCCCCTTGATGGGTGCGGCTAGACTGATCCGCCCCGGGCGATTAGCTCAGTTGGTTAGAGCGCCGCTCTGATAAGGCGGAGGTCCGTGGTTCGAATCCACGAGCGCCCACTTCGCATGGCCGGTGCAGGGGTCCTCGCGGTTTCCGTCGCCCTCCTCGCGCTGGTCGCTGCCGGCTGCGGAAACGGCGGCGGGCATTCCGCCGCGACCGCGGCAGCCACCGCGCCGAAGCGTTCGGCGTGCAAGCTCAGCCGCGCGCAGCTTCGCGGGGAGGCCAAGGCGCTGGCCGACATTCGGCGGCTGCGGCGCATCGAGGCGTCCGTGCAGACGTTCTCCGCGCGCGGAGCTCCGCACCAAGAGCAGCTCACGGGAACGTTCCTCCTCGACCTCGGATCGGCCCATCTGCCGGTAAGCGAGTTCTCTCGCTTGCTCCACCTTGCGAAGGCGGCGGTCCGGCTCTGCGGCGATTGCTCCACGGGGCTCGAGACGGAAGAGCCCGTCCTCGGAAACCGCGGTCTCAACCACGGGCGCTGCGGATAACGCTCGCGATTGACCCATTCGGGTCGGTCGATTCCGCCCGCTCTGACCCACCCGTGCTAACCGCGGTCACACGAGTGCAGCCAACCTTGACGTAAGGCAAGCCAACCGGCTCAGCCAGGACCCCCTCTTCACAAGGAGCAAGATGAAGTACCTCATCACCGCGGCTGTGCTCGCGTTGGCGATCGTCTCAACCGCCACGGCCGCATATCCCACCAAGCCGAACAAGATTCGCGGCCCGATCTGCGCCAACCGCCACACGGGCGTCATGCGCTGGGTCAAGGCGTATCAGCCGTGCAAGAAGCACGAGGTTCGGCTGCTCATCCCGCGGGTTCACCAGCACGCGGTCGCAGGAACGCCCGGCGTGCAGGGCCCGCAGGGCCCGGCGGGCGCGCAGGGACCCGTCGGCCCGAGGGGCAACGCCGGTTCCGCCGGCGCGCAGGGCGCTCCGGGCCAGAAGGGCGACACCGGCGCCGTGGGCGCAACGGGTGCCGCCGGACCGCAGGGCCCAACCGGCCCGAACGGAGCTCAGGGCGAGAAGGGCGACACCGGGGCGACCGGGGCCAATGGGCCTGTCGGCGCCGACGGCACGTCGGTCACCGCCAATGCCAGTGAGCAGCAGAACTGCGTCGACATCTTCTCGGGCGGCGTCTTCGCCCAGATGATCTGCGGCGTTGCCGGCCCGCAGGGCGAGCAGGGACCGCAGGGCATTCCCGGAGCGCAGGGCGAGCAGGGACCGGTCGGCCCGGCCGGCCACGACGGGCAGCCAGGCGCACAGGGCGACGCCGGTCCGCAGGGACCAGCCGGCGAGCAGGGCGCAAAGGGCGACACCGGCCCGGCCGGACCCCAGGGTCCTGCCGGACCGCAGGGCGCGACCGGGCCGCAGGGCCCCGCCGGCCCAGCCGGCATCGACGGCAGCAGCATCGTCGAGGTCAACGGGTCGAGCAGCACGGTCGACGCGAACCAGACCGTGACCGCCACTGCGAACTGCCCCGTCGGCAAGAGCGCCATCTCGGGCGGATTCACCGAGTCCGGTGCGACCTCGCCGAGCGTGATCGAGTCGCGGCGCCTCGCCGACGGCTCGGGCTGGCTGGCGAAGGCGAAGACGCAGGGCGGCTCCCAGCAGGGCCTCACCCTGACCGCCTACGCCTACTGCGTAGCCTCCTCCTAGAACCGCTGAAGACGGGAGGGCGGGATCGACCGCCCTCCCGTCACACGGTGTGGAACTCCGCCCAGAGCGGGCGGTGATCCGAGATGTGGTACCGGGCGTAGCTCCAGTACGGCTTGCCGGGGCGCTGCTGCCACAGATCCTGGAAGAGGGCGCCGTCGAAGTCGAAGACGTTCGTCGCGCCGGTGAAGCGCGTCCGAGTCGGGCCCGGGAAGAACGCGATCTGGTCGTAGTACGAGTCGCTCGCGATCGCCGAGCCAATCTGCGAGGTGTGCGGCGGCACCTCGAGGCCGAGCGAGCGCAGCGCGTCGTAGATCCGGTCGCCGGGTGTCGGCTTGGGCAGGTTGAAGTCCCCGAGCGGCACGATCTCCGGCACGTACGAGCGCACGTCGCGGTGCTTCCGGTCGGCCCACCAGGCGACGGCGAAGGTCTCGAGCCTGCGCCGGTCGAGGTCGGCCGGATCGACCGACCCGAAGAAGAGGTGGACGTTCAGAAGCGAGAACCTGAACGAGCCCGCCTCGAAGCTCGCAAGGTACGGACCGCGGTCGAAGCCGGGAAACGCGGTCGTCGTCTCCGGCAGCTTGATCGCGCTGAGCTCGCTGGGCGGGATCGAAAGCCGTCCGACCTCCTTGAGGCGCGAGACCTTGCGCGTGTCGAACAGAAACGCCTGTCGCTCCTGATTGCCCGAGGCATCGGAGAAGAGCAGGTCGTAGCGTGCCGGAAGCTTCGAGTGGATCGCCTCGATCCCGCGCAGGTCGTCGTTCACCTCCTGCACGGCGACGAGGTCGAACCAGCCCATGATCTCGGCGATCAGCGCGTAGTCGGTGTCGAGCCGGTCCTGGACGCCGAGGTTGGCGATGTTCCAGGTCGCGACGAGGAGCTTGTCGCGGGACTTCCTCGGGATCTTCCGGTCCGGCTTCTGCTGCGGGTAGGCGTGCAGCGCGGCGAACTCGTGGTTCAGGTCGTACTCGTAGGCGAAGCGCGGTTTCGGAAACGGCGGCATGTGCCGCCGAACCTAATGGAAGATCCGCGTCCGGTCCAGGTAGTCCTCGACCGCGAGCAAGAACGCCGGGTCGGCCGCGATCTCCGTCAGCGTCGACTTCGTCACGTCGTCGAGCTCGCTGTCGTGGGCGAGCTCGAACAGGAAGGGCCCGAGGCTGCCGGACTGCGAGAGCGCGGACATGCGCAGAACGAGGTCGCGCGTCGCGTCGTCCTGGTTGATCGCCTCGAGCGACTCGAGGTCCTGGTGCCAGCTGGGGAGCATCGTCAAGGCCTCAACGCTCGTCGGCGAAGGAGAGATACGGCTACGCCGCCCGCTCCAGCGCTTCGGCCAGCTCGGCCAGCTCGGTCTCGTCCGTGAAGGCGATCTCGAGCCGGCCGGAAGCGATGCGTACCGGAAATCCCGTCAGGCGCTCGGCAGCCGCGCGAACGCGCTCGACCAAGGCGGGATCGAGCTTCTGCGCCTTCCGCGGCTTCGTGCGCGCACCCGCCCAGCGAGCGGCGCGCTCGGCGGCGCGCACGGACATGCCGCGCCGGATGATCTGCCTCGCCAGCCGGCGGCGGCCGTCCTGGTCGGGCACCGCAAGCACCGCCCGTGCGTGGCCCTCCGTCAGCTCGCCCCGCTCGACGAGGGCGAGAACGTCGTCGGGAAGCTCGAGAAGCCGGAGCCGGTTCGAGACCGTCGGCTTCGCCTTGCCGACGCGCTCCGACAGCTCGCCGAGCGAGAGCCCGAACTCGTCCAGCAGCAGCGCGTAGGCGCGCGCCTCCTCGACCGCGGAAAGCTGCTCGCGCGCAACGTTCTCGACGAGGCCCAGGAGCAGCGAGTCGCGGTCGTCGGCCTCGCGCACGAGGGCCGGAACCGTCGGGATGCCGGCCTCGCGGGCCGCCCGCCAGCGGCGCTCGCCGGCGATCAGCTCGACGCCGCCCGCCTCGCGGGGGCGCACGACCACGGGCTGCACCAGGCCCTGCGCGCGGAGGGAGTCCGCAAGGGCGCTCGTGGCCTCGCCGTCGAACCGCTTGCGCGGCTGGCGCGGGTTGGCGTGGATCGTCTCGACGGGCAGGTGCGCGAGCTCGGACTCTCCGGGCCCGCCGACGAGCAGCTCGAGTCCACGGCCGAGGCCGCGGCGCTTCTCAGGAACGGCCGACAAGCTCCATCGCCACCTTCCAGTACGCGTCGGCGCCGGCCGAGTCGCGGTCGTAGGTCGTCACGGGCAGGCCGTGGCTCGGAGCTTCGGCCAGCCGCACCGAGCGCGGAACCGAGGTCGAGAAGACGAGCTCACCGAAGTGCCGGCGCACCTCGGCAGAGACGTCCGACGCGAGGCGCGTCCGCCGGTCGACCATCGTCAGGATCACGCCGCCGATCGCCAGCCGCGGGTTCAGGCGCGAACGCACGAGCTCGACCGAGCCGACCAGCTGCGCGAGCCCCTCGAGCGCGTAGTACTCGGCCTGCACCGGCACGAGCACACGGTCGGCCGCGGCCAGCGCGTTCACGGTCAGCGGGCCGAGCGACGGCGGGCAGTCGACGAAGACGAAGGAGTAGCCCTCACCCGCGCCCCTCAGCGCCTCGGCGAGGTAGCGCTCGCCGTCAGCGCGCCGCGCCAGCTCGACGGCCGCCCCGGCCAGCTCCGCACGGGAGGCAACGAGCTCCAGCCTGGGGAACTGCGTCGGCCTGGCGAGCTTCTGCAGCGGGATGCCGTCCAGGAGGTCGAGCGAGGACGTTCCGTTCGCGCGTTCTCCGAGTCCAGAGGTCGCGTTTGCCTGCGGATCGAGGTCGATGACCAGGGTGCGCTCGCCCGCCTCGGCGAGGCACGCAGCGAGATTGATCGCGGTGGTCGTCTTGCCGACCCCGCCCTTCTGATTGGCAAGCGCGTAGACCCGACCGGGCACGGATCCAAGCTATCCGTGCTGCCGGACGATCTAGGCTCGCCGCCGGGAAAGCGGGCGCTTTTGGGCCACACCCGGCCGGCGGGGAAAGCCGGCGGGCGTTAGGCCCCGCTTCCGCAACAGGAGCAGGCCGGGAGGCGATTCCACCAGCTCCGCGGCGAGCTGGTCCGCGACCCGCGCGACCAGATCCACCTCCGCGCTCGGGCCGACGTAAAGGACCGCCGCACCGCCTGGAGCGACGAGCGGCAGGCACCACTCGGCTGCCACCGGCGGGCTCGCGAGGGCCTTCGCCACCGCGACGCCCCAGTGGTCCACGGGCTGTTCCTCCGCGCGGCCGCAGACGACCTCGACGTTGGGCAGCTCACGCGCCCAGCGCTCGAGGAACGCGCACCTGCGCCGGTTCGCCTCGAGCAGCGTCACCGCCCGGTCGGGAAGCTCAACCGCGAGCGGGATCCCGGGCGCTCCGCCACCCGAGCCGACATCGACGATCGGCCCGTCGAGCTCCCGGATCACATCGAGGGCGACAAGGCTTTCGTCGACGTGCACTCGGCGCGCCTCTTCACGCGAGACGGAAGTCAGTCCAGGTGTCTCGACGAGAGCGTCGAGCCAGCGGCGAAGCCGCTCCTCCGCGTCAGCGGGCAGGTGGAAAGGGTCCGGGGAAACCGGGAGGTTCCCTCGGCTACCCACGCCTACTCGGGCTCGATCACGACGAAGCGGTTGGGCTCCGTGCCCTCGCTCCGCGTGCCGACGCCCGGGAATTCCTTCAGGCGCAGGTGCACGACCTTCCGCTCGACCGCGGTCATCGGCTCGAGGTCGACGGAACGACCGGACGAGACCGCCCGCTCGGCACTTCGAATGGCGAGCGACTCGAGCGTCGCCTCACGGCGCGCCCGGTACCCCGCCGCGTCGATCACCACCTGCTTGCGTCCGTCCACCTGGCCGCGCCAGACGATCGCGTTCACGAGGTACTGGATGGCGTCGATCGTCTGCCCGTGCTTGCCGATCACGAGCCCGAGCTCGCGACCGCCGACCGAGGCGACCAGCGACTCCTCGTCCTCGCGGAGCGAGATCTGCGCGCGGACGCCGATCGCATCGAGGATCCGCTCGAGGACCTCACGCACCTCCCCGCCGAGCTCCGACTCGTCCTCCGCAACGGCGGGTGTCTCGACAACCGCACCCGGATCGACCGAGGCGATCACCCGCGCCGGCGCGTAGCCGACCCCGAGCAGGCCCCGCTCGCCCTCGGAGAGCACCTGGAACTGCACCGCCGTCTTGTCGATCCCGGGCTGCAGCTTCTCCAGCTCGCGCAGCGCAGCCCACTTCGCCTCCCCGACGGTCTCGCCCGTCGTCTCTACCTGCAAGCCCTCGGTCATCTCCGCGCTCCCCCTCGCTTGTTCTTCTTCCGCCGCACGCGCTTCGGCGGGGCAGGGACGGCCGCGGCGGCAGGTGCAGGCACCGTCGCCGGCTCGCCCGAGCCGTCCTCCGCCGGCTCCGCCTCTTCCTCCCGAGGAGCGGTCCGCGAGCTGCGCTTCGCAGGCAGCTCCGGCTTCGGCATCAGCCGGCGCGTGATCAAGCCCTGGCCAACCGTCCACAGGTTGGTCGTGACCCAGTAGATGACGAGCCCGACCGGGAAGTTGACGAGGAAGAAGACGAACCCGAGCGGCAGGATCATCAGCATCGTCCGCTGGGTCTTGTCCATCGTCGTCGCCATCAGCATCGTCGAGACGAGCTGGCTCACGACGTAGACCGCAAGCAGGACGTACCCGGACCAGTGCGCGCTCGCGTGCGCCGCGATGTTGGGCACGAAGCCGTGCAGCCAGGAGAAGTCGCCGCGGACGACGCAGTACTGGGGGGTGAGCTCGTGGCCCGGGCAGGGCGGGTGTCTCGAGAAGTGCCGCAGCACGAGGTAGAGCGAGATGAAGACCGGGAACTGCGCCAGCAGCGGCAGGCACGAGGCGGCCGGGTTGATGTTGTTCTCCCGGTAGAACTTCATCAGCTCTTCCTGCTGCCGCTTCTTGTCGGTCTTGTACTTCTTCTGGATCTCCTTCATCTGCGGCGCGTGGCGCTGCAGGTTCTGCATCGAGTGGATCTGCCGCACGGTCAGCGGCACGAGCAGCAGCCGCACCATGATCGTGAGCGCGACGATCGACCACGCCCACGTCAGCCCGATCGACGTGTGCAGCCAGTCGAGGATGTTCCGCAGGATGTGCTCGAGCGGAGAGAGCGGCGAGCCGATGACGACGTGAAGCAGCGCGATCATCGGAACAGCCTCTGGTGTTCGACGTAGTCGACACCGCCGCGGCTCCAGGGATTGCACCGCAGGAGCCGCCAGCCGGCGAGGATCGAGCCTCGCACGAGCCCGTAGTGGCGCAACGCGTCGAGCGCGTACTGCGAGCAGCTCGGGTGGTACTTGCAGCGGCCGCCCCAGAGGAGCCCCAGAGTCCAGCGGTACGCGTAGACGAGCGCGAGCCCGGCGTAGGTTGGCGCCCTCAGCGCATACCTCATGCGGCCGCCTTCCCGAGGATCTCGTCCACTCGCTCCCGCAGCCAGTCGAAGCCGCGGCTCTCGGCGGCCTCGGCGAGCCCCGGGCGGACGACGAGCACGTAGTCGTGGTCCTGCGGCAGCTCTGCCGAGCGCTCGCGGAAGAGCTCCCGCAACCGGCGCTTCACGCGGTTCCGCACCACTGCCGTCCCGACGGCCTTCGGCACGGCGAGGCCAAGCCTCGCAGCCCCCGGCCCATCTTCACGCGCGAACCAGTAGAGGACCAGGAACCGCGTCGAGACCGACCGGCCCTGCCGATAGACGGCGTCGAAGTCGCGCGAGCGCGACAGGCGGTGGCGGCGGTTCACGCGCGCGTCCGAGCTAGGCCGAGAGGCGCTTGCGGCCCCTCGCGCGCCGGCGCTTGAGGATCGCCCGCCCGGCACGCGTCGACATGCGGGCGCGGAAGCCGTGCCTCCGCTTTCGCCTGCGCACGTTGGGCTGATAGGTCCGTTTCACGAGGTCGAAAAGGATAGAAGAGCGCCGCCCGATCGAGGGCGGCGAAAAGCCAGTATAGACGAGCCGCAGGGGGTCGCTGTCCACAGCTCCGGCGCGGTCGAATAAGGGGCCGAATTGCAGCGAAGGTGCCGCTCGTTGCAGCGCAAATGTTGCCGTCTTGGGCAGCAACTTCCACAGCTGTGGAGACAGATGTGGAGTGCGATGAACCTCCTGCAAATCGCCAACTTTCCGTCCAAGGGGCCGACCGGGCGCAAGCGCGAAAACGGCTCATTGAGGAACGGCCCGGACGCTGCTATGCTCGGTCGCTCGCCCGTCCCCTCGTCCGATCGTAGAAAAGGAGTTCGCCGGCGGCGTGGAGCCCCAAATCGAGCTGACTGCGGAGAGCCTGTGGAGCGAGGTTTCTAGTCGGCTCAGGGGCGCACTCAACGAGACGACCTATCGCACGTGGTTCGACCACGTCGACGGCGTCCACCTGACCGACGACGACTTCGTCCTCTCGGTTCCGAACGACTTCGCGCGCGACTGGATCGAGGGCCATTTCCTGGGCCTGATCCGGGCGGCGGTCAGCGACGCGACGGGCAAGGAGCGGGGCGTCCAGCTCCAGATCGCCGAGTCGGCGGAAGAGCCCGCCGCGCCGACCGAGCAGCACCGCCGCGAGGCGCTCGCAGGCGGCCTGAACCCGAAGTACACCTTCGACTCGTTCGTGATCGGCTCCTCGAACCGCTTCGCACACGCGGCCGCGCTCGCCGTCGCCGAGGCCCCCGCGCAGGCCTACAACCCGCTCTTCATCTACGGCGGCACCGGGCTCGGAAAGACCCACCTCCTGCAGGCGATCGCGCAGTACGTCGGCGAGCACCAGGGCGAGCTGTCGGTGCGCTACGTCACGAGCGAGACGTTCATGAACGACTTCATCAACGCGCTGCGCGACAAGCGGATCGAAGGGTTCAAGCAGCGCTACCGCGCCTACGACCTGCTCCTGATCGACGACATCCAGTTCTTCGAGCACAAGGAGCGGATCCAGGAGGAGTTCTTTCACACGTTCAACTCGATCTACGAGGCCGGCGGCCAGCTGGTGATCTCGTCCGACCGCCCCCCGCGAGAGATCTCGACCCTCGAGGAGCGGTTGCGCTCGCGGTTCGAGTGGGGGCTGATCACGGACATCCAGCCGCCCGACCTCGAGACGCGCATCGCGATCCTGCGCAAGAAGGTCAAGACCGACGGGATCCACATTCCCGACCCGAAGGTGCTCGAGTTCATCGCGGGCCGGATCTCTTCGAACATCCGCGAGCTCGAGGGCGCGCTCACGCGGGTCGTCGCCTTCTCGTCGCTCACCGGTCGGCCGATGAGCGAGGACCTCGCACAGGACGTGCTCAAGGACGTCTTCCCGCAAGGCGAGGTGCCACAGGTCACCATCGAGCGGATCCAGGAGCTCGTCTCGGAGCGCTTCGGCCTCTCGCTCGAGGAGCTCTGCAGCGACAAGCGCTCGCAGAACATCGTCTATCCCCGCCAGGTCGCGATGTACCTCTCGCGTGAGCTCACGGACTCGTCGCTCCCGAAGATCGGCAAGCAGTTCGGCGGCCGCGATCACACGACCGTGATCCACGCGACCTCCAAGATCGCCCGGAAGATCCGCGAGGACCGCTCTGTGTACAACCTTGTCCAAGAGTTGACCGCGAGGATCAAGCAGGCGCGCTGAAGATGTGGATGACGCGACCTGCCGCTTCAGGCCCTGTCGACAAGGCCATTCCATCCCCAGTTCCCGCCAACAGCCGATTCCCCCTGGGCATGCGGCTTCGGGGCATCATCCCCGTCGTCCACACTCCCTATGACTACGACAAAGGAATTTCATAGATGATCGAAGCTGAAGCTGTGGTGGCTGCCGGAACCTTGAAGACGACGTGCCCCCGGGACGAGCTCCTGCACGGGCTCGGGATCGTCTCGCGCGGAGTGTCGACGCGGACGACCGTCCAGATCCTCGCCGGCATCCTGCTGGAGGCTCGCGACGGGAAGCTGTTCCTTGCCGCGACGGACATGGAGCTCTCGCTGCGGACGGCGATCGAATCGAGCGTCGAGTCGGAAGGATCGGTCGTCGTTCCCGGACGGCTGCTGCTCGAGATCGCGCGGCTGCTTCCCGAGGCAGAGGTGTCGCTCGAGCACCGGCTGGAGGAGGCCGTCGTCGAGGTTCGCTGCGGGTCGGCGAGCTACCGCTTGCATACCTACAACGCGGAGGACTTTCCACGGCTGCCCGAGACCCAGGGGATCGAGCTGCACGAGGTCGACCGGGAGACGCTGCTCGAGACCGTCTCGCGCGTCAGCCGCTCCGCGTCGCGCGACGAGTCGCGCCCGGTGCTGACCGGGGTGCTCGTCCACTTCGAGCCGGCCAAGCTCGTGATGGCGGCGACCGACTCCTACCGCTTGTCGGTGAAGGAGACCGACCTGGAAGGCTCGGTGCCCGAGCTCGAGGCGATCGTTCCGGCGCGGGCGCTCGGCGAGCTGGCACGGATCGCGGCGGAGGGGGAGAAGATCGAGCTGGGGGTGCACGAGAACCAGGTGGTGTTCGGGACCGGCGATGCGTGGCTCACGACCCGGCGCATCGACGGGCAGTTCCCGAACTACAAGCAGCTCGTGCCGGAGGCCTTCGAGCACGAGTTGTCGCTGCCGCGAGAGGAGCTGCTCGACGTCGTCCGCCGCGTCTCGGTGATGGCGCAGCGCAACTCGCCGCTGCGGCTGCGCTTCGCGGACGGGGAGCTCGTGGTCTCCGCGCAGACACAGGACGTCGGCGAGGCCCGTGAGTCGCTGCCGGTCTCCTTCACGGCCGAGCCGCTGGAGATCGGCTTCAACGCGGAGTTCCTGCGCGACGGGATCGACTCGGTCGGCGGCGAGACACTGCGACTGAAGCTGATCAGCCCGCTCCGGCCCGCGGTGCTCCAGGGCGAAGGGGACGACTTTCTCTACCTGATCATGCCGATCCGTTTGGCGGGGTAGGCAAGATCCAGCGGATCGACCGGTCATTTCAGGCAGGCGCTCGGACAAAGCCCGATCGCCCTGAGGACGGCACCGCAAGCGGTGCCTTAGTCGCAGGCTGATCGTCGGCGCGGTTTCTCTTCGCGACTTCCGCTCGTACTCCAAGCTCGATCTCGAGCTGGAGCCGGGTCTCGTGCTGGTGACCGGGCCCAACGGCGCCGGGAAGACGAACCTGCTGGAGTCGCTGCACGTGGGGACGCAGGGGTTCTCGCCGCGAACCCGGGCCGATGCCCAGCTGGTGCGCTTCGGGCGAAACGCGGCGCGGATCGTGCTGCGCGGCGACCGGGCGGGCGCTCCCGTTGAGCTCGAGGTGACGCTGGAGCTCGGGAGCGGGAAACGGGCGAGCCTCAACGGCGCGCGCCTGCGGGCGGCGGAGCAGCTGCGCGGCGAGGTGACGACCCTGGTCTTCACCCCGGACCGCCTGGTCGTCGTGAAGGGCGGGCCGGCGGCGAGGCGCGCCTACTTCGACCGGGTTCTCGGCCGGCTCTCACCCTCGCGCGCCGGGCTCTCCGCGGAGTACGGCGCCGCGGTCGGCCAGCGGAATGCCGCGCTGCGGCGCGTGGCGCAGGGGTTCTCCTCCCGCGAGGCGCTTGCGCCGTGGAGCGAGCAGGTGGCGCTGCTCGGCGCGGAGCTGGTCGACGGCCGCCGCGAGACCGTGGCCGCGCTGGAGCCGCAGTTCCGGCAGCGGGCCGCCGAGCTTGGCCTCGAAGCCGCAGCGCTCGGGTATGACGCCGTCGCCCCGACCGCCGCAGAGCTCGAGGCTCGGACGGAGCGCGACCTCGAGCGGGGGGCGACCGGCCTGGGGCCCCACCTCGACGACGTCGCCGTGCTGGCCGGCGAGCGAGACCTGCGGGCCTTCGGGTCCCAGGGCGAGCAGCGCCTCGCCGTGCTGGCGCTGCTGCTGGCCGAGGCGGAGCTGCTCGAGGAGCGTCGCGGGGCGCGGCCTTTGCTGCTGCTGGACGACGTGCTCTCGGAGCTCGACCCAGAGCGCCGGCGCATCCTGGCCGACCGGCTCCGGGCCGGTGGGCAGGCGCTCGTCACGAGCGCGAGCCGCAACGCGCTTCCGGGGGAGCCTGCGCAGACGATCTCGGCCGAGCAGTCGGCCGACGGCACGAGCAGGGCGGCGTGATGGAGCGGATCGGGGACGCGGTGCGCAGCGAGCTCGGCCGGTTCGGAACCGCCGGCCCGATGACCGACCTCGTGGAGGCGTGGCCGCGGCTGGTCGGGGAAGCGGTGGCGGCCAACGCGTGGCCCGCGCGGCTGAGCAGGGACGGGACGCTGCACGTGAACACGAGCTCGTCCGCGTGGGCCTTCGAGCTGGGCCAGCTCGAGAGCGAGATTCGAGGTCGGCTCGGAGCGGACGCGCCGCGGAAGCTGCGGTTCGCTCCCGGGCCCCTTCCGGAGGCCGCGCAGGCCACTTCGGAAGACCTCCGTGAGCCCCTTCCAGAAGCCACCGAGGAGCAGGTAGCGCAGGCACGTGGCTGGGCTGCGGGGATCGGCTCCGAAGAAC
>DATDMJ010000034.1:0-26508 GCA_036518855.1 Gaiellaceae bacterium
TACGCGCGGATCATGAAGAAGATCTGCTGGGAGGAGTCGTTCCACATCCTCCACGGCCGCGACGTGATCCTGACGCTGATGCTCGGCACCGAGGACCAGCGCGAGCTCGTGCAGGAGGCGCTCGACCGCTGGTGGGGTCCGCTGATGCAGTTCCACGGCAACCCGATCCCCCCCGAGACCGACCCGATGTACGTCTGGCGGATCAAGAGCCAGGGCAACGACGAGGCTCGGCAGCAGTTCCTCGACGGTTACGTGCCACAGATCTGGGAACTCGGCTTGACGGTGCCCGACCCGGAGCTGCGCAAGGACGAGGAGAGCGGCCGCTGGCACTACGCCGAGCCCGACTGGGACGAGCTCATGCACGTCGTCACGGGGCACGGGCCGAAGACCGCCGACCGCCTCGACCTGCGGCGCCGGGCGCGGGAGAACTCGGCCTGGGTTCGCTCTGTTCTGCTCGCGGCGTGATCTACGAGGTCTTTCGCCAGGAGCGCAAAGGCCAGGCGTTCCAGCACGCGGGCTCGATCGAGGCTCCCGACGAGCGGTTCGCCGAGTCGTACGCGCGGGAGCAGTACGGGCGGCGGGGAGAGTCGACGGCGCTCTGGATCGCGCCGCGCGAGGCCCTGCACCCGATCGAGGACTTCGTCGACGAGCTGAACCGGAACTACCACCGGGTGGACGGGTATCCGCTGAAGGAGAAGCTGAAGGAGGCACGTGAGCGAGCGGGCACGACTCCTGCTCGAGATCGCTGACGACGAGCTCGTTCTCGGCTGGCGGGACTCCGAGTGGACCGGCATCGCGCCGTTCCTCGAGGAGGACGTCGCGTTCTCGTCGATCGCGCAGAACGAGATCGGCCACGCGCGCGCGCTCTACGAGCTCGCCGCGCGAGACCTCGGCACGACCGCAGACGAGCTGGCGTTCGACCGCAAGCCGGAGGAGTACCGCTGCTCCGAGCTCGTGCAGCTCCGCCTGCCCGAGTGGGAGCGCACGATCGCGCGTCACGTCCTCTACGAGGATGCGGACGCGGCGCGGCTCGAGCAGCTGAAGAGCTCTGACGACCCAGAGCTCGCCGGGCTGGCGACGAAGATCGACCGCGAGGAGGTCTACCACCGGATGCACGCCCAGATGTGGGCCGACCGCCTGAAGGACGAGCCACGGTTCGTCGCCGCCCTGGACGAGCTGCGGCCCCTCGTTGAGCGCCACGACGCGAGCACCCCGGAGCTGACCGAGCTCTGGGAGCAGATGACCGAGGTCCGCCGCTCGCAGCCCGCGGGGACGACGTGGTAGCCCAGCTGATCCGCGTCCGGCCCTGCGTGGAACGCGACCTCGACGGGTTCGGCGTCTTCGGAACGCCACACCACGTCGACTACTGCCGGCAGGAGTTCGAGCGCGGCGAAGATGCGGCCACGATCCTGGTGGCCGACGACGGCGGGGCGCCGGTCGGCAAGCTCCATCTCGACTTCGTCACGCGGCGCTCGCATCGCGAAGCGGTCCTGATCGCCGCGGTGGTCGTCCCCGAGCTCCGCAGCCGTGGGATCGGGACGGCGCTGATGGCCGCTGCGGAGGAGCTCGTCAGCTCGCGCGGCTACGGCGCGATCGTGCTCGGGGTCGAGGACTCCAACCCGCGCGCACGCGCGCTCTACGAGCGCCTCGGCTACGACGCCTTCGCGACGGACGACTTCAAGTACGTCGGCGCGCCCGTGCCGAACCCCGGCGTGTGGATGCGCAAGGAGCTCGAATGCTGACTGCGCCCGCTGTCTGGGAGGCGCTGGCCGAGATCCCCGACCCGGAGATTCCGGTCATCTCGCTGGTCGACCTCGGCGTCATCCGCGGGGTCGAGGTCGCGAACGGCCGCGTTCGGGTCGACTTCACGCCGACCTTCCTCGGCTGCCCTGCGGTCGAGGTGATGCAGGCGGCGATGGCCGACCGCATCCGTGAGCTCGGCGCCGAGCCCGAGGTGCACGTGCTGGCGGACGACTCCTGGTCGACCGACCGGATCACACCCGAGGGCCGCGAGAAGCTGCGCGAGGCCGGCTTCGCCCCGCCCGCGCCACGCGAGGCGGGGACGCCGACGCTCGTCCAGCTCCGGTCGAACGCCTTCCGTTGCCCGTACTGCGGCTCGACCGACACGACGCTAGAGAACATCTTCGGGCCGACCCCGTGCCGCTCGCTGCGCTACTGCAAGGCCTGCCGCCAGCCGTTCGAGCAGTTCAAGACGATCTAGCTAGCTCCGTGTTGAGAGCGCCGCCACGGTCCTAAGACCCATGTCTCATTGCGGCCTGGACCGAGCCCCGGGCAACCTCGTTGGCGTCAATCGAGACCCACGAGGAGGACCCAGTTGCAGAAGCTCATCATCACCGGAATCGCGGCGCTCGTGTCCGCCGCCGCCTTCGCAGCGACCGCAGGCGCAGAGATCAAGAAGCCGGCGCCCGGCCTGCTCGGCCCACCCGTGCCGGCGCCCACGGCTCCGAAGCCCGGTTCGACGACGCCCGGCCCGATCAAGCTCGGCCCGCCAGTCCTGAAGCCGACGCTCACGGCTCCGGCCCTGCCCGGCAAGCCGTCCCTCACCACCCCCGCACAGATCCGCGTTCCCGCGTTCTAACGACCTGAGGAGGTTCGTCATGCAGAAGACATTCATCGCCATCATCGCCGCGTTCGCCACCCTGCTCGTCGTGCTCGCCTCGACCGCCACGGCAGCGAGCCACAAGGGCGGCCGCGGAGTCGTCAAGACCGGCAAGTGCTCCGCTTCGAGTCACTGGAAGCTCAAGGCCAAGTCCGACGACGGCCGGATCGAAACCGAGTTCGAGGTCGACCAGAACCGTGTCGGCAAGCGCTGGAACGTCAAGATCACCCGGAACGGCTCGACGGTCTTCCGCGGCATCCGCAGGACCGTCGCCCCCAGCGGCTCGTTCTCCGTCGAGCGCCTGCTGGCCGGCCCCGCGTCGGGCAGCCGGATCGTCGCCACCGCTCGGTCGCTGAGCACCGGCGAGACCTGCCGCGCGTCGCTCTCCCTCTAACCCTCCAATCCCCGCCGCGCTCTAGGTCAGGTTCTGCCTGGCCCAGAGCGCGGCTTGCGTTCGGTCCGTGACGCCGATCTGCTGGAAGACGCGCGTGAGGTGCGTCTTGACCGTCTTCTCGCTGATGCCGAGCTCGCGGGCGATCAGCTTGTTCGGCATTCCCTCGGCGACGCAGCGGAGGACCTCTCGCTCCCGCTCGCTGAGCTCGGCGCGCTCGCGCTCCGCCCGGGCGGTGAGAAGCGCCCGCGCGGCCTTCGGGGCGATCGGCGACTCGCCGCGGGCGGCCGCCCGGATGCCGTCGATCAGCTCGCGCGGCTCCGCGTCCTTGAGCAGGTAGCCGACCGCGCCCGCGTCGAGCGCGGCGAGCATGCGCTCGCGGTCGGTCAGCGACGTGAGCACGACCACCTGGACGCTCTCGTGCGCGGCGACGATCGCACGGGTCGCCTCGATGCCGTCCATTCCCGGCATCGACAGGTCCATCAGGATCACGTCGGGTGTCGCCTCCGCTGCGAGCTCGACGGCCTGGGCCCCGTCGGCGGCGGCGCCGACGACCTCGACGTCCTCGACCGTGGACAGCAGGCGCTCGAGACCGGCGCGGACGAGCCCGTGGTCCTCGGCGAGCAGCACGCGGATCACGGCTCGACCTCGACCGTGACGCGCGTCCCCTTCCCGGGGGTGGAGTCGATCTGGAGCGTGCCGCCCGCCTCCCGGACGATGTCCTCGAGCATCCGCAGGCCGAAATGGCCGTCGGCCTGGACCGTTTCGGGATCGAACCCGCGGCCGTCGTCCGCCACGACCAGCCGGTCCGCGGCCACCTCGACGACGACGTGCTTCGCGCCGGCGTGCTTGCTCGCGTTGCGCACGGCTTCCTGTGCGGTGCGGAAGAAGAGCGCCTCGGTGTCGCGGTCGAGGTTCAGGTCAGCGGCGACGTCGAGCTCGGTGGAGAGCCCACGCGACTCGACGGCGCCGAGCAGATCCCCGAGCGCAGCCTCGAGCCCGGCGCGGTGGAGCTCGGGCGGATAGATCTCGACGAGCAGCGTGCGGAGCTGGCCGATTCCGTGCCGGGTCTCCGCCGCGGCGTCGCGCAGCTCGGCGTCGTACGGCTCGGGCGCACCCTCGGCCGAGGCGGCGAGCGAGTACGAGACCGCCGCGAGGTCCTGGACGACTCCGTCGTGGAGGTCGCGCGCAATCCGCCGCCGCTCGAGCTCGGAGGCCTCGATCGCCTGGGTCAGCAGGCGCTCGCGGTCCTTCTGGCCGCGCTGGACGCGCTTCGCCAGCTGCCACGCGAGCGGCAGCTGGACGAGGGCCAGCAGGATGAGCGCCCCGACCATGACGGGGACGAACTCGCGGAAGATCCTCCGGCCGCGGGCGGAGATGAAGCTCGAGCGGTAGTAGGCCTCGAAGCGCAGCGGCGTGCCGCCCGGCGTCTGGATCGGGAGATAGACCTCGAGGAGGCGACCGGCGCCGCGCTCGTAGCGGTTCTCCGGCTTCGAAAGGTCGCTGATCTCGGCTTCGACACGGCCGCTCCGTAGCTCCTCCACCGATGACGGGTAACGCGCGCCGATTAGCTGCGGCTTGTCGGAGTAGACGATCCGGCCGGACTCGTCCCAGATCTTCACGCGCACGATCGAGTGGTCGCTCTTGACGCGCTCCTCCACGACCCGGTCGACTGCGTCGATCGCGGTTGCCTTCCCGCGGAGCAGTCCATCGCCGACGGCGGGCTCGACCGCCTCGGCGGCGATGCGCGTCTGGTCCTTGGCATCCCGGATCGCCTCCGCCTCCCCGGCGCGGCGAAGGAGCCAGAGTCCGAGCACGCTGATCAGCACGACCGCGAGCACGGCGCTCGCGACGTACCTGATCATGGCCACGCGAACCGGGTTGCCGCCCGCGGCCTGCCGGCGCAGCTTCACGCGGAGAGTTTGCCTGCGCGGTGGTCAGGTTCGGGCGATAGTCCAGCCATGCGTGAGCGCGGCTTCCGAGCCGCCTGGCGGTTCTACCGCCAGCATTTCAGAGCGGTTTTCGCCCTGTCGTTCGTCTTCTACCTCGGGCTCGCCGCCCTCGCAGGAGCGAGCACCGTCGAGCTCGGTTACCTCTCTGCCTTCGTCTGGCTCTACCTGATCGTCGTCAGCATCTTCTGGCTGCAGGCACCGCTCACGCGTCTGATGGAGGACGTCCGTGAGGGCCGGCCGCGCCTCGGCGCGCGGCAGACCCTCGCCGAGCTCGGACCGCGGCTGGGCTCGATCACCGGCGGTAGCTTCCTCGCCGCCGTAGCCGTGTACTTCGCAGCGTCGTTCTTCCTGATCCCCGGCCTCTTCCTGCTTGCGCGGTGGGCCCTGCTGATTCCGGCGATCGTGCTCGAAGGGAGGGGGGCGATGCAGGCCTTCGGACGCAGCAACCAGCTCGTCCGCGGACACACGTGGCGGGTCCTCGGCGAGGTGCTCGTCAGCGGCGTGCTCTTCGTAATCGTGTGGTCGATCGCATTCGGCGTCCTCAGCAGCGGGCTCACGCTGTGGGCAGCGGTCCCTCTTGCCTGCGCAGTGCTCGCGCTCGGGACACCGGTGATCCCGTTGATGCGCGTGCTGTCCTACTACGACCTGCGCGAGCCCGGCTAACGGCCCTCGAAGCGGGGCTCCCGCTTCTCGAGGAAGGCGGCGACGCCCTCCTTGAAGTCCTCGGTCTGCGTCGCCACGGCCTGCAGCTGGGCCTCGAGCTCGAGCTGCTCCTCGAGCGTGGCGTGCTCGGCGTGGTCGAAGAGCCGCTTGGTGAGAGCCACGCCACGCGTCGGCAGGGCGGCGAGCTCGGCGGCCCGCTCGGCGGCGCGCTCCTGGAGCCGGTCCGCCTCGACGACCTCGTTCACGAGCCCCCACTCGTGCGCCTCGGCGGCGGTCAGGCGGCGGCCGGTCGCCATGAACTCGAAGGCACGAGCGGTGCCCAGGAGGCGGCGGACGTGGTAGGTACCGCCCATGTCCGGGACGAGGCCGATGTTGATGAACGCCGGGACGAAGGTCGCGTCGGCGGCGGCGATCCGGAGGTCGCAGGCGCAGGCGAGCGAGAGACCCGCGCCGGCGGCGGGGCCGTTGACGGCGGCGATGACGGGCTTCTCGAGCTGCCGCACCGCGAGGACCGTCGGGTGGTAATGGCGGCGGAGGCGTCCGGCGATGTCCTTCGCGGCCTCCTTGAACTCGTTCAGGTCCTGCCCGACGCAGAAGCCGCGCCCGGCACCCGTGATCACGACCGCCCGAACCTCCGGCTCGCGCGCCTCCTTGAACACGGCGACGAGCTGCCGGTGCATCTCGGCCGTGAAGGCGTTCAGCACCTCCGGGCGGTTGAGCGTGATCGTGAGGACGCCGCCGTCACGCGTGGTTTCGACCTCGGCCATCGCGCGGAAGCCTAGAAGGAGCGGAGGCCCGGCGCAGCGGCCGGGCCTCCGTCGATGAAGCGGCGTTGCTGGACTAGCAGCCCTGCGCGTACGTGCCGAACCCGGCGTACGGGCCGCCGAGGCCGGTCGTGAGGGTGCCCATGAACGTGAGGTAGTTGTTGTATGCGCTCCCGATTGCGGACTCGACCCCCCCGCGGCCGAACCACTGTGCTTCGACCTCGTCCTCGGGGTGATACTGGCCGTAGTAGGTCGTCCCGGTCGGCGCCTGCGCGGTGTTCCCGTCGTACGGGAACCACACGCCGACGACCGGGTCGCCCGTCTCGAGCACGCCGGTGCAGCCGTACTGCGGAGCCGTCGGCGTCAGCCACGGCTGGACCGCGTTGTTGACGAACGGGTCGTCAAGGAACTCGGAGACCTCGTGGCTGAGCGGATGGATGTCCGCGAGGCCGCGAACCGGGTTCGGCTGCGTTCGGGCCGGGTTCGTGTAGTCCGCGAGGAACCCGGAGTACGAGCCGGGCGTCGACCAGGCCGCGTAGATGAACGTCTGAACGGGGTTGTTGCCGTTGCCGTTGGCCGAGCCGGAGCCGTGGCCGACGGGCATCGCCGCGCCGTGATAGCCGAGCACGCAGCAGTTGGTGTAGTTCGCGTGGCCCTCGTACAGCAGGACGTTGTCGGTCAGGAAGATCGGAGTGACCGTCGAGCTGATGTGCAGCGAGTTGATCAGCTGCTGCAGGTACGCCGAGAACCAGCTGTAGTCCGTGACTCCGGTGACCGTGTCGGTGGCGCCGAAGCCGTTCGCCTCACGCCATGCCCCGACGGGGCGCTGGTATGCAAGGCCCTTGCTCGCCGGAACGTTCAGCGTCTGCGTGGGCAGAACGGCGTCGTTGACCAGGCGAACGTGGTAGTTCGTGCCGAGCTTGTTCCACTGCGCCCGGACGAACGCATCGCCGACCTGTGCCGTGTCGCCACCCATCACGCCGGGCGTCGTGAAGCTCTGCGAGAACACCGGCGAGTTGAGCACGTCCTGCACCCGCGTCGTGCCGTCGAACGAGCGGTTCAGCGGCGTCGCGCGGAAGCCGGCGTAACCCAGGTCGTTGAGTGCCGACGTGTCCTGCCCGCCGGCGACGAAGTTGAGCTTCAGCGGGACGATGACCGTGTGGATCGCGGTCGAGCCACCGCTGCGCGGGTCGCCGCCCGCCATGGTGATCGGATAGGTGACGCCGTTGGTCGGATCCGTGTACTGGAAGCTCCAGTGCGGGATCGTCCTCGCGTTCGCGAGGAACTGCGACGCGACGCCGCCGTCGGTCGCGAACTCGGCCGAGACGTCTGGCTTTGCCTGCGGTGTGGAGCCGAGTGCGGCTGCCGCGGTCGCCAGCGCAACGACGAGCAGCGCGAGCGGCGCGACGAGCAGCACTCGGAACGAGCGATGAGACATGTGGAGATACCCCTCTCCTCGATGACACTCCGCCCCGGTTGGGCGGGGTGCGATGTTGTATCAGATATCAGGCCCGACCGACGCAGCTGTCAAGTCGGTTGCTAGCTTCGGCCCATGGTTGTTCCGACGTTCGTCTCGCTCGAACCGGAGGCGCTCGAAGAGGAAGCGCTCGACGCCTATTCGCGGGCGGTGATCACCGTCGCCGAGCGCCTCGCGCCCTCGGTCGCGAACCTGCGCGTGTCCCATCGCGGCCGTGGGGGCCGGCGGCGGAACGGCGGCGGCAGCGCGGTCGTCATCACCCCGGACGGCTTCATGCTCACCTCGGCCCATGTCGTCGCCCGCAGCGACCGGGGCGGGCGCGCGTCGTTCGTCGACGGCCGCGAGCTCGGCTTCGAGGTCGTCGGCGCGGACTCGCACTCCGATCTCGCCGTGCTGCGCGCCGACGCACAGGACCTCGTGGCCGCCGAGCTCGGCGATGCAGAACGGCTGCGAGTCGGCCAGCTCGTGGTCGCGATCGGGAACCCGAATGGCTTCGAGGGCTCGGTCACCGCGGGCGTCGTCTCGGCGCTCGGGCGGTCGCTGCCGACCCAGAGCGGGCGGGTTGTGGACAACGTGATCCAGACCGACGCCGCGCTGAACCCCGGCAACTCCGGCGGCGCGCTCGCGGACGGCACGGGTCGGGTCGTCGGGATCAACACCGCCGTCGCAGGCGTGGGCCTCGGGCTCGCGGTTCCGGTGAACACCGCGACCCGGCAGATCGTCGGAGCGCTGATGACGGACGGCCGCTTCCGCCGCGCCTACCTCGGGATCGCAGGCGGCACGCGTCCGTTGCCGCCGCGGCTCGCCCGCAAGCTCGGGCGCGAGGCGGGCGTCGAGGTCGTGCAGGTCGTCGAGGACACGCCGGCGGCTCGTGCCGGCCTCCGCCCCGAGGACCTGATCACCGAGCTCGACGGAACACCGGTCGCCGGCGTGCTGGACATCCAGCGCCTGATGGCCGGCGAGCGCATCGGCGCGTCGGTGCCGGTGAAGATCCTCCGCGAAGGGCGCGAGCTGGAGCTCACGCTCGTCCCGGTCGAGCTCGGCGACTAGCGGCCTTCGAACTCCGGCTTGCGCTTCTCCGTGAACGAGGTGAGGCCCTCCCTCGCGTCGTCGGAGGCGAAGGCGAGGTACAGGGCGCGGCGCTCCGCCTCGAGGCCCGCGGAGAGCGTGGTCTCGTAGGCGCGGTTCACCGACTCCTTCGCGAGCCGGCTCGCGACCGGGCCCTTCTCGGCGATGTCGCGGGCGACGCGCTTGGCCTCTTCGAGCCAGGCCTCCTTCGCGACGACGCGTGCGACGAGTCCGGCGGCGAGCGCCTCGCGCGCGGAGAGGCGCCGCCCGCTGAGGATCACGTCCATCGCGAGCGCCTTCCCCACGGCCCGCGTCAGGCGCTGAGTACCGCCCGCGCCGGGGATGATCCCGAGGCCCGTCTCAGGCTGGCCGAACTCCGCGCTCTCGGAGGCGACGATCAGGTCGCACGACATCGCGAGCTCGCAGCCGCCGCCGAGGCAGTAGCCGGAGACCGCCGCGACGAGCGGCGTCCACAGCGCGCGGATCGCGTCCCAGCGCTCGACGCGCCGCTCGTAGTAGAGATCGATCGCCGAGCCCTGCGCGAGCTCGACGATGTCGGCGCCGGCAGCGAAGGCGCGCTCCGAGCCGCCGAGCACGATGCAGCGCACCTCCGGATCGCGGTCGAGCTCGCCGAGCCGGGTCACGAGCTCGTCCATCAGCTCGTCGGAGAGCGCGTTCAGCGCCTCGGGCCGGTTCAGCAGGACGACCGCGATCGCCCCGTCGCGTTCGCTGAGCACCGGGCCTTCAGCCACGGCGACTCGATCGTCTCGACCGAACAGGGACTGTCACTGCGACTGTCCCTCTGGCTGTCCCTGGATACTGGTTGAAAGTCTCATTCGCGCTCGAGGAACTTCTCGATCGCGGCCTTCGGCTCCTCGGTCGCCATCGACAGCGCCAGCCAGTCGCGCGCGTGGTTGATCGTCTCGTGCCAGGCGAAGTCGCGCCAGAAGTTCAGGTGCTGCTTCGCGTAGCGCGTCGTCTGCGGCAGCTTCCGCGCGAGGTTCTCGACCACCGCGTCGACCTTCGCGTCCAGCTCCGCGGCGGGGACGGCCCAGTTCACGAGGCCCCATTCCGCCGCGCGCGCCGCGGGAATCTCCTCGCACATGAGCACGATCTCGCGGGCGCGACGGTCGCCCACCATGATCGTGAGCCACTGCGTGGCGCCCCCCGCCGGCACCGAGCCGTGCTCCGGCCCCACGTGCCGGATGAACGCGTCGTCGACCATCACCGCGAGATCGCAGGCCATCTGCAGCTCGTTGCCGCCGCCGACCGCGATCCCGTTGATCCGCGCGAGCGTGGGCTTGCCGATCTCCCGCAGCCGGTCGTGCATGTCCTTGAACGCGCCGAACCACTTCCAGTACTCGTTCGGCTTGCCGACGTACCCCTCCGCCCACTCGCGGAGGTTCGCGCCGACGCAGAAGGCCCGGCCCGCGCCCGTCACGACGACCACCCGGATCGAGTCGTCCCACGACGCGTCCTCGCAGGCGCGCGTGATCTCCCGCAGCATCCGAAAGTCGAACGCGTTCAGCACCTCCGGGCGGTTGAGCGTGATCGTCGCCCGTGGAGGCGCCTTCTCGTAGACGATCCGCTCGAACCCGAGTTCGTCGGGCGAGACCGGGCGCGGCGCGTCGGGTTCGGTCACGAAAGCTCCACGAAGTGGACGCGGAACGGGACGCCCATGTCCTGCGCGTCCTCGGCGCCGGCCGTGAGCCCCTCCTGGGCTGCCTTCCACGCGTCGCGGTCCGGGAACTCGTATTCGAAGTAGTAGGCGGCATCGGGCTCCGGCATGCCGCCGAGCACGCGCCCGTGGCGGATCTCGGCGCCCGGAACCTGCTCCCGCGCGAGCTGGACGTGACGCTCATACCGCTCCTGATCGGGCTGCTCCGAATAGAGGACGAAGACTCGAATCACCGGCTCTCCTTCATCGGGGACCGCTGAGCCTACTTGTGGTAGAAGGGCCTCGCAGCCGCCGACCTACTGCGGCGGCCGCGTGGCTGCGAAACGGGCAAGCAACCACAAGGGGGGAAGGATGAGACGCTTCAGCGTCCAGCCTCGGCGAGCGGCGACCGCGTGTGCACTTGCAGTCGCCGGCCTCGCGATCTTCGCGCTGACTCTTGCATCGAGCGGCCTCGCGGTCGTGCAGATCCAGGGACAGGCCACAGGCCTTCGCGACTTCGACGCGCGGGCGAGCACCGCACCGACGAAGGCGCAGCTCGACGCGGCGCGCAGGCTCCACGGGCACGTGTCCTGGGGCCAGTTCGGCGCGCCAGCTTCGGTGATCCACTACGGCGGCTACCTCGCGACCGGCATCAGGGCGCCCTCGGCGGCGGCCGCGGCCGGGAGCTGGCTCGCAGCGCACAAGCAGCTCTTCCGGCTCAGGTCGCTCTCGCACCTGCGTCTCGAGACCGCCGCGCCGCTGCGCGGGAGCCGTGTCCGCGCGGTCACGTTCCGCCAGGCCTTCGGGGGCGTGCTCTCCGCCGACGGCCTCGTCACCGTCACCGTCGTCCAGGCGAAGCACACGTGGAAGGTCGTCTACGCCTCGTCGACCTTGACGCCCGACTCCGCCGTGACCGGCAAGCGCCTGCTGAAGCCGGTCGAGGCGTGGCTGCACGCGGCGCGTGCGACCGGCGCGAACGTGGCTGCAGCCGGGCGGCTCGGGAAGACGGCAAACGGGGCGATCGGCATCTCCGCCCAGGGCTTCAGCGGCCTGCAGACGGTGCGACCGACGGTCTTCGGCACGCCGCGCGCGGGCGCGATCCGCGCCTACGACGCCACCGTGACGAAGTCGACCGTCGGCGCGCAGAGCTCCTACCGCGTGATCGTCGACGCGGCCACCGGCAGGCTGCTCTACCGCCAGAACCTCGTCGACAATGCGACCGACAATCCGACCTGGCTCGCGTTCCCGGCGGCTCCGGCGTTCAACCCGATGAACGCCTACCCGTGGAACTACCCGAGCACCGACACCCGGGAGCTCTACTGCTGGACGGCGACGACCGGCTGCACGCACGTCGTCTCGGATGCCTCGACGGTCGACCCGATGGGCGTGGCCTCGAAGTACCCGTGGGACGCGCAACTGGACGTCACCGGCGCGAACCTCGGCACGACGCAGACGACCGGCAACAACGTCGACGACGCCCGCCTCTGGAGCGGCGGCCACGGGACGTTCGGCAACCCCGCGCTGTTCCGGGACACGAGCGCGACACGCGACTACCAGCCGGCCTTCACGAACGCCTGGTTCAACTCGGGCTGCGATCCGACGCTGGTCAGCGACCCGGTGAACAACCCGGCCGCGAACGACATCGAGGCGGCCACGGTCAACCTGTTCGTCGGGCACAACGTCATGCACGACTACGCGTACTACCTCGGCTTCGACGAGGGGCACTGGAACTCGCAGCAGTTCAACAACGGCGTCAACACGGTCGACTCGTACCCGCCGCCGGGCGGCCCGGTGGCCACACCGGTCGGCAACGACGGCCTGAACGGCAACGCGCAGTCCGGCGCCGCAACCGGGAGCCGTGACAACGCGAACATGGGCACCGGCGCCGACGGGACCCACGCCCAGACGAACATGTTCCTCTGGCAGTCCCTCGCGGCGGCGTTCTACGCGCCCTGCGTCGACGGTGACTACGACTTCAGCGTCTACGGCCACGAGTTCGGGCACATGATCGAGAACCGGATGATCGGCAAGGGCGTCGGGGCCCGCCAGGGCAACGCCGCCGGCGCGATGGGCGAGGCGTTCGGCGACTTCGACGCACTCGAGGTCATGAACGCGCTCCACGTCGCTCCGGTCCCGGGCTCCGACCGCTACACCGAAGGCGCCTACGTGACCGGCAACCCGTACAACGGGATCCGCGACTTCCTTGCGGGCCGGCCGATGGGAGGCACCTTCCCGCAGCCGGGACAGAACCCCGACACCGACCCGCTGAACTACGGCGACTTCGGCTTCGACCTGACCGGGCCGGAGGTTCACGCCGACGGCGAGATCTGGGTCGCGGTGCAGATCGACCTCCGCGATCTCTTCCTCTCGCGCTACCCGTCGAGCGGTGCGGCGCAGGACATCGCGTGCGTCCGCGGGCAGTTCGATGCGTCGCAGTGTCCGGGCGACCGGCGCTGGATCCAGGACTACTACGACGCCATGGTGATGATGCCTCGCAACACGACGATGGACCAGGCGCGCGACGCGATGCTCGCGGCCGACCAGGGCCGCTTCGGCGGCGCGAACGAGGACCTGCTCTGGCAGGGCTTCGCGATGCGCGGCTACGGCGAGTTCGACCACACGGTCAACAACGCGGATACGAATCCGACGCCTGACTTCTCGTCGCCGCTGGCGGACAACGGCACGCTCAACTTCTTCGCGGATGCGAAGGGGACGGGACTGCCGGTGAACGCCCAGATCTACGCGGGCGACTACCAGGCCCGGGCGACGCAGGTCGCCGACACCGACCCGGGCACGAACCCGGACGGCACGCCCGGAACGATCAACCTCGACAACACGGCGCAGTTCGCCCCGACCGGACCCGGCTCGCTCGTCGCCGGCAACGCTCGGTGGACGTACTACAACTTCACCGCGGTCGCGCCCGGATACGGGATCGTGCGCTTCCGGGTGAAGAACCTCGAGCCCGGCGAGATCCGGAACATCACGGTCCACTTCGCCCCGAACTTCGCCTCTGCCACGCAGGGGGCGACGGTCGCGGGCGACTCGCTCGGGACGAACACGAACCTCGCCAATGTCCTCGACGACAACGAGGCGACGAACGACGGCCAGACGGGCGCGCTCGTCGGCGGCCGCTGGTTCGTGATCCATCTCGGCGGCGTGGGGCCGAACGGCTCGAACGTCAAACGGCTCGCCGTGTCCGCGCAGCTCGTGCCGGGCAACAACCGCTTCACGGCGCTGCGCTCGTTCGCGGCCTACGTGTGCCGCGCGGGCAAGACGCCTGGAAACCAGGGCTGTGACGGCTCGATCGACACCGGCTGGACGCCGCTGGTGACGGCGCCGTCCGATGCCTTCCCGTCGGTCAACCCGCGTCCGGTTGCGCCCGACCTGTCGCTGCGCTACTTCGATGCCGCCCACCCGGTGGTGGGCACTGACGTCAAGTTCGTGGTGACGAGCAACCAGTGCACGGGCCAGGCGTCGTACTCGGGCGACCAGGACCTCGACCCGAACAACAACGCCGACTGCCCGAGCACCGTGCGCGCCTCCGAGGTGCACGTCGCCGAAGTGGAGGTGTTCGGCCAGAACGCAACCGTCGACGGCACGCCGAACGCCACCGGCTAGCGCACGCCGTCAGCTGATCGAAAGGGGGCCGGACACCGGCCCCCTTTTGTGTCCGAGGGTCATGCGATGCTCGGCGCCGTGAACGCCCTCGTCGTCCTCTTCGCGATCCTTGCCGGAGTCGCGGGGTCGGTGCAGGTCGCGGTGATGTCGAAGCTCGGCGACCGTGTCGGCGTCTTCGGGGCGCTCGCCTGGGCGACGACGCTCTCGGCCGTGCTCGCGCTCGCGCTGCTGCTCGTCGCGCGGCAGGGCATCGGAGAATTCACCGCCGCCGCGCGGGCGCCG
Source organism: Gaiellaceae bacterium (assembly GCA_036518855.1). Classification (GTDB taxonomy): domain Bacteria; phylum Actinomycetota; class Thermoleophilia; order Gaiellales; family Gaiellaceae; genus AC-32. The sequence continues at coordinate 14,493 of DATDMJ010000034.1, forward strand.
CTCTGGCTCTGGAGCGGCGCGCTGATGGGCCTCATCGTCGTGCTCGCGGTCACGGTCTCGGGCTCCCGGATCGGCGTGATCGCCACGGTGTCGCTCTTGCTCGCGGGGCAGTTCGCCGCCGGCGCGGCGATCGACCGCTGGGGTCTACTCGGCGCCGACCGGATCGCGGTCTCGTGGTGGCGGATCGTCGGAATCGTCCTGCTCGGCGTCGGCGCCGGCCTGACGGTCAAGCGCTGAGCTACCGGTGGGGACAACGGTTCCTGTCCGAGATGGGGGCGTCAGCCGGCGGCAACGGCGAAGCCGGCACCGCCTCTTGGTCGGCGTCGCAAGCGAGCGCTTAGAGCGCTAGGTCGTCCAGGCGAACCGGCACACGAGCCAGCTCCCGGCCGGTCGCCGCGCGCAACGCCGAGACAACCGCAGCGGTCGAGACCACCGTCGGCGGCTCTCCCACGCCCTTGACGCCGTAGGGAGCCTCCGGCTCTTCCTCCTCGACCAGCTCGGCCTCGACCGGCGGCATGTCGAGCGTGGTCGGAATCAGGTAGTCGGTGAAGCTCGCATTCGTGATCAGGCCGTCGCGCGTCTGGATCTCCTCCATCAGCGCGAGCCCGAGGCCCTGGGCAGTGCCGCCCTCGATCTGGCCGTGGACGGCCTGCGGGTTCAGGGCCTTGCCGACATCCTGAGCAGTGCCGATCCAGACCACACGCGTCAGGCCGAGCTCGACGTCGACGTCGACGACGACCCGCATCGCGGCACACATGTAAGCGACGTGGACGCGGTCGCCCTTCACCTGGCCGGTCTCCGGGTCGAGCGGCGCCGTGCGCGGATGGTGGTACGTCCGTTCGACGTCGACGACCTGCCTGCCCGCCTGGTACTCCGCAAGCGCATCGCGGCATGCGAGCCGGACCGCGCCAGCGGCCATCCACGTGAGGCGCGAGGCCGAGGCCGACCCCGCAGAGTCGACGCCGGCGGTCGACCCCGGTGCCAGCGCCACGTTCTCGGTGCCGAGCTCCGTGCGCGCGACCTGCAGGATCACGTTCGTCACGCCCTGCCCGACCTCGCAGGCGGCGCAATGCACCTCGCCGACGAGCTCGTCGTCCGCGCCCTTCCAGAGCTTGACCCGCGCCGCGGTGGAATCGTCGAAGCCCTCCGAGTAGCAGACGTTCTTGAACCCGACCGCGAAGCCGACCCCGCGCTTGACGCCCTGCCCGTGCGTCGTGTTCCCGGCGCCGCCCGGCAGGCGGATCGGGTCGCGCGGCAGCTCCTCGGGCTCGGGGACCCGCAGCTCGGCGGCGCGGCGAATCACCTCCGCCGCGGGGAACGAGCCCGCGACCTTCTGGCCCGTCGGCAGCGTGTCGCCGGGCGAGAGCGCGTTCAGCAGTCGCAGCTCGACCGGGTCGATCCCGAGCTCGGCCGCGAGCTTGTCCATCTGCGCCTCGTGCGCGAAACAGCTCTGCACCGCGCCGAAGCCGCGCATCGCGCCGCAGGGCGGGTTGTTCGAGTAGAGGCACGTGCATTCGATCAGCGCGTTCTCCACCTGGTACGGGCCGACCGCGAAGCAGGCGGCGTTCGACGTGACGGCGGCCGAGGACGAGGCGTAGGCGCCGCCGTCGAGCAGGATCCGCGCCCGCACGTTGACGAGCCGCCCCGCCTTCGTCGCGCGGTGCTCCATCCAGATCTTCGCCGGGTGCCGGTGGACGTGGCCGACGAACGACTCCTCCCGGCTGTAGACCATCTTCACCGGCCGGCTCGTGTGTAGCGCGAGCATCGCGCCGTGCACCTGCATCGAGAGGTCCTCGCGCCCGCCGAAGGCGCCGCCGACCCCGGAGAGGTGGATGCGAACCTGCTCCTTCTCGAGCCCGAGGCACGGTGCGACCTGGTCGCGGTCGACGTGCAGCCACTGCGTCGCGACGTAGATGTCGACGCCGCCCTCGGCATCCGGAACCGCCAGGCCGGACTCCGGCCCGAGGAACGCCTGGTCCTGCATGCCGAGCTCGTAGACGCCGCTGACCGAGATCTCGCCCTCGGCGTCCGGGTCGCCGTGCCTGATGACGATCGAGCGCAGGACATTGGGGCGCGGGTCGTCCCGGAAGCCGTGGCCAGCGGTCGGGTTTTCCTCGTGGAGCGGCGGCTGCTCGGCCGCGCGCTCGGGATCGACGACCGGCTCGAGCGGCTCGTACTCCACGGCGATCCGCTCCGCCGCGCGGCGCGCCTGCTCGGGATGCTCGGCAGCGACGAGCGCGACCGCCTCGCCGAAGTAGCGCACGCGGTCGCTCGCGAGTACCGGCTGATCGGAGAACTCGAGCCCGTAGGTCCTCGCGCCGGGGACGTCGTCGTGCGTGAGCACCGCGTGCACGCCGGGCATCGCGAGCGCCTGCGAGATGTCGATCTCGACGATCCTCGCGTGCGCGTGCGGGCTGCGCACCGTATGGCCCCAGAGCATCCCGGCCGCGAAGAGGTCGCTCGCGTACGCGAACTCGCCGGTCACCTTCGGGATCGCATCGACGCGGCGGACGCTCTCGCCGACCCGCCCCAATTCGAGCTGGCTCTCCCGTCCTTGTAACAGTCTGTTACTTGGAAGGTTCACAGCGGCCTTCCGGCGGCAAGGCGAACGGCGTCGAAGATCTTCGCGTAGCCGGTGCAGCGGCAGAGGTTGCCCGAGAGCGCCTCGCGGATCTCGTCGTCGTTCGGGTCGGGGTTGTGGGCCAGGAGGTCGGCGGTCGCGACGATCAGGCCCGGAGTGCAGAAGCCGCACTGCACGGCGCCGGTCTCGGCGAACGCCTGCTGCACCGGATGCAGCTGCCCGTCGCTCGCGAGGCCCTCGACGGTGACGACGTCGTGGCCCTCCGCCTGCGCGGCCAGCACGAGGCACGAGCAGACGAGCTCGCCGTCGAGCAGGACCGAGCAGGAGCCGCACTCGCCCTGCTCGCAGGCGTTCTTGGAGCCCGGGAGGCCGAGCCGCTCGCGCAGCGCGAAGAGCAGGCTCTCGCCTTCCCAGACGTCGGTCTCGTGGACATCGCCGTTGACGCGGAGCGTGATCTTCACGTCAGGCACCTGACCAGCGCCCGGGAGGTGAGCACCCGAAGCGCGTGGCGACGGTAGCGCGCGGTCCCGCGAACGTCGTCGATCGGGGTCGCGGCCTCGGCGACCCGCTCCGGGAGGTCGTCCGCCTCGTCGAGCGGGACGCTCACGAGCCCCGCCACCGGCCCGGCAGAGCCGAAAGAGGCCCGGACCTCGCCGCGCTCTTCGTCGACGCACATCGCGAGCGAGACCACGGCGATCACCATCGCGTTGCGCGGCCCGACCTTCATGAACGTCTGCCGCGGGCCGAGCGGGCGGACGTGCACGGCCACGATCAGCTCGTCCTCTCCGAGCGCGTTGCGCTTCGGGCCGACGAGGAACTCGTGCAACGGCACCCGCCGCTCGCCGCCCGGCCCCACGAGCTCGACCTCCGCGCCGTAGACGAGCAGCGGCGGCAGCGCGTCACCGGCCGGCGAGGCCGTTCCGAGGTTCCCGCCGATCGTGCCGCGGTTGCGGATCTGCGGCCCGCCGACGGTGCGCGATGCCTCGGCCAGCGCGCGGAGCGGCTCCGCGAGGCTCATCGCCTCCGTGTAGGTGAGCCCCGAGCCGAGCCGCAGCGAGCCGTTCTCGCGCGACCAGCCGCGCAGCTCGGCCACCTCGTTGAGATTCAGCAGCACCATCGGCCGCGCCCGGTCGAAGTTGAGCTCGACCATCACGTCGGTTCCGCCCTGGATCGGCACCGCGTCGGGCCGCTCGGCCTTGAGCTGGAGTGCCTCGGCCAGCGTACGAGGACTCAGGACCTCCATGAGCGGCAAATGTATCGTCGCGCTCGTGGACGAGCTCACGCGTCGGCTGGCCGTGGCGCGCGGGGACGAGCCCGCGGATCTGGTGGTGCGCGGCGGGCGCGTCCTCTCGGTGTTCACGCGCGAGTGGCTCGAGACCGACGTCGCCGTCGTGGACGGCTTCGTTGCGGGCCTCGGCGAGTACGAGGGCGCGGAGGAGCTGGACGCGAGCGGCCGCTACGTCGTCCCGGGCTTCATCGACGCCCACGTCCACCTCGAGTCGTCGAAGCTGATGCTCGACGAGTTCGCGCGGCTCGTCCTGCCGCTCGGCACGACCACGGTGGTCGTCGATCCGCACGAGATCGCGAATGTGCTCGGCACCGACGGCGTCCACTGGCTCCTGGATGCCTGCGCGGAGCTGCCGCTGGACGTCTGGGTGATGGCCTCGTCGTGCGTGCCGGCCTCCGGCTTCGAGCACCCGCGGCGGCCGCTCTCGCCGGGCGACCTCGAGGGCCTGCTGCGGCGGCGGCGCGTGATCGGGCTCGCCGAGATGATGAACTTCCCCGGCGTGATCGGCGCCGACCCGGCGGAGCTCGTGAAGCTCGGGCTCGACGGCGCCCAGCATGTCGACGGCCACGCGCCCGGAGTCCTCGGCCGCTCGCTCAACGCCTACGTCGCGGCCGGGATCCGTTCCGACCACGAGGCGTTCACGATCGAGGAGGGCCGCGAGCGACTCCGCGCCGGTGTGTGGCTGCTGATCCGGGAGGCCTCCGCCGCGCGCAACCTCGAGGCGCTGATCCCGCTGGTCAGGGAGTTCGGCCCGAGCCGGATCGCGTTCTGCACCGACGACCGCGAGCCCGAGCACATCGCCGAGGAAGGCCACGTCAACTCGATGGTGCGCCAGGCCGTCGAGCTCGGCGTGCCGCCGGAGGACGCGCTCGTTGTCGCGACGCTCAACCCCGCGACGTGGCACCGGCTCGACCGCTTCGGCGCCGTCGCTCCCGGCTACCAGGCCGACCTGGTGCTCCTGCCCGACCTCGAGACCTTCGTCCCCGAGACCGTGCTGAAGCGCGGCCGGCCCGTCGGGGAGATCGCACGGCCGGAGGTGCCCGAGTGGGTCAAGCACACGATCCGAGTCCGCCACCCTGCGGCGCGCGACTTCAGGATCCCGTGGGACGGCGGCAAGGCCCGGGTGATCGGCGTCGTGCCAGGCCAGATCGTGACCGACTCGCTGGTGGACGAGCCCGCGGTCGAGGACGGCGCCGCGGTCGCCGACCCAGAGCGCGATCTCGCCAAGATCGCCGTCGTCGAGCGCCACCTCGGCACCGGGCGGCTGGGCCTCGGTCTCGCGCGCGGATTCGGCCTCCGCGCCGGCGCGCTGGCCTCGAGCGTCGCCCACGACGCGCACAACATCGTCGTCGTCGGCGTCGACGACCACGACATGGCCCGCGCGGTGCGGCGGCTCTCGGAGATCGGCGGCGGCGTGGTCGTGGTCGAGGACGGCGGCGTGCGCGCGGAGCTGGCGCTGCCGGTCGCGGGACTGCTCTCGGAGGCGCCGCTGGACGAGGTCGTCGCCGCGAGCCGCGGCTGCATCGAGGCGGCCGCGAAGCTCGGCTGCACGCTGGAGTCGCCGTTTCAGCAGCTCGCGTTCCTCGCGCTCTCGGTGATCCCGAGCCTGAAGATCACCGACTCGGGCCTCGTCGACGTGGACCGCTTCGAGCTCGTCCCGCTCAAGGCATGAGCACGCTGTACACGGGCGGCTACGTCGTGACGATGGACGACGCGGGCACCGAGCACGAAGACGGCTGGCTCCTCGAGCGCGACGGGCTCGTGGCTGCGGTCGGCGCGGCCGACCCGCCGGAGGCCGACTCGCGCACCGATCTGAACGGCGCGCTCGTCACGCCCGGCTTCGTGAACACGCACCACCACCTGTACCAGAGCCTCACCCGCGCGCGGTCGCAGCAGGCCGACCTGTTCACGTGGCTGAAAGAGCTCTACCCGGTCTGGGCGCGGCTCGACGCCGAGGCCGAGCACGCGGCCGCGAAGTACGGGCTCGCCGAGCTGATGACCTCCGGGTGCACGACCGTCTTCGACCACCACTACGTCTTCCCGCGCGGCGAGGACGGCCTGATCGAGGCCGAGATGACGGCCGCGGAGGAGCTCGGCGTGCGTCTCGTCCCCTCACGTGGCTCGATGGACCTCGGCGAGTCCGACGGCGGGCTGCCGCCCGACTCGCTCGTCGAGAAACCGGACGACGTGCTCGCGGATACCGAGCGGCTCGCCGCGCTCTACCCCGGGCTCGTGGTCGCGCCGTGCTCTCCGTTCTCGGTCACTGGGCAGCTGATGCGCGACTCCGCCGAGCTCGCCCGCCGCCTCGGCCTCCGCCTGCACACGCACCTCGCCGAGACCATCGAGGAGGAGGACTACTGCCGCGAGCTCTACGGCTGCCGCCCGGTCGAGTACCTCGAGGAGCTCGGCTGGCTCGAGGGCGACGTCTGGTGCGCGCACTGCGTCCACCTCAGCGACGACGACGTGGCCGCATTCGGCTCGAAGCGCGTCGGCGTCGCGCACTGCCCGACCTCGAACCTGCGGCTCGGCGCCGGGATCGCGCGCGTGCGAGAGCTCCTGGACGCCGGCGCGCCCGTCGGCCTCGGCGTCGACGGAGCGGCGTCGAACGAGCGCGGCGACCTCTCGTTCGAGGTCAAGCAGGCGCTGCTCGTCGCGCGGGCCCGCGGCGGGCCCACGGCGCTGACGGCGCGCGAGTCGCTGCGGCTCGCCACGCGGGGCGGCGCGGCGGTGCTGGGCCGCGACGACATCGGCTCGCTCGAGCCCGGCAAGTCCGCCGACTTCGCGATCTGGGACGACGAATGGCTCTTCTCCGGAGCCGAGGATCCGGTCGCCGCGTTGGTCTTCGGCGGCCCCTCCACCGTCGCGGGTCTCGTCGTCCGCGGCCGGCACGTGCTCGAGAACGTCGTGGAGCACGAGATCGTCCGCGAGCACCGCAAGGCCGCCGCCCGCTTCGAGAGCTGATGGCCTTCCCGTCCGCTCAGGGAGCGCGGGTTCCGTGGGAAGCCGTGCCGCTCAGCGTCCGCGAGGCCGTCGAATCCGGTCTCGGCTCACCGGTCGCCCAGGCCGTCACGCGGCCGGGAGGGTTCTCTCCGGGAGCGGCGTCGCGCCTGCGTCTCGAGGACGGCCGGCGGGTGTTCGTGAAGGCCGTCGGATCGCAGCCGAACCCGGACTCACCGGACCTTCACCGCGACGAGGCGCGGGTCACCGCCGCGCTCCCGCCCGAGACTCCCGCGCCGAAGCTCCTGTTCTCGCACGACGACGGCGACTGGGTCGCGCTGGTCTTCGAGGACGTGGACGGCCGGGAGCCCGACCTGCCCTGGCGCAGGGACGACCTCGACCGCATACTCGACGCGCTGAACGACCTCGTCGTGGCGCTCACTCCGGCGCCGATCGAGGCGGAGACCTTCGCAGAGCGTTTCGGCGACGTGCTGCACGGCTGGCGGACCCTCGCCGCAGAGCCGGCAGGCGATCTCGACCACTGGACGGCGGAGCGCCTCGATCTGCTCGCCGAGCTGGAGGCCGGCTGGGAGCAGGCAGGCGCCGGCGAGACCCTCCTTCACGCCGACGTGCGGGCCGACAACGTCCTGCTGACGTCCGACCGGGTCGTGTTCGTCGACTGGCCGCATGCCTCCCTCGGTGCGCCGTGGGTCGACCTCGTCGCGTTCCTGCCCAGCGTCGCGATGCAGGGCGGACCGAAGCCGTGGGAGCTTTTCGACGACCATGCCCTCGCACGGGAGGCGATTCGCGAGGATGTCGACGCCGTGCTCGCGGCCGTCACCGGATTCTTCATTCACCGAAGCACCTTCCCACCGCCTCCCGGGCTGCCGACCCTCCGCGAGTTCCAGCGCGCCCAGGGTGTGGAGGCGCTGGCCTGGCTGCGCCGCCGCCTCGAGTCGTAGAGTCCGCGCGTGGCCGTCTCGCTCTCGACCCACGTCCTCGACACCGGGGAGGGACGGCCCGCGGGAGGCGTGAAGGTCGAGCTCTTCCGCGAGTCCGAGCTCGTAGCCGAGGGCGCGACCGACGGCGACGGGCGGATCTCCACGCTCGCCGAGGAGCTCGAGCCGGGCCGCTACCGGCTCGTCTTCCACCCGCCTTCGCCGTACTTCACGCGGGTCGAGCTCGAGGTCGAGCTCGGCGAGGGCCATCACCACGTCCCGCTCCTGGTCTCCCCCTACGCATGCGCGACCTACCGCGGCAGCTGACCGAGGACCAGCTCGCGGAGCTCTTCGAGGGCCGGACGCGCCTCGTCGAGGTGCTCGCATCACGTGAGGATCCGCTCGGCACGGCCGAGGGCGCGATCGCGGAGCTCGACGAACAGGACAAGATCGAGGCGCTGGCCGCGCACCCGGCGATCGGCGCGAAGCATCTCTCGGAACGGTCTGCGGCCGAGCAGGGCAATGAGGCAGATCCGGTCGTGATGACGGAGCTCGCGTACCTGAACCAGGTCTACGAGGAGAAGTTCGGCTTCCGGTTCGTCGTCTTCGTCAACGCGCGGCCGAAGACGGAGATCCTCGACGTGCTGCGCCGGCGCCTGGAGCGTTCGCGTGACGAGGAGCTGCAGACCGGCCTCGAGGAGCTCGTCGAGATCGCGCGCGACCGCTACCTGCGCCCCTCCCAGCGATGAACGTCCGTCTCTCGCCCGCTATCACGCAGCGCCAGAGCCCACCCTCGTCCTTGCCCAGGCAAACAGCCTGGGCCGCGGACGAGTGCGGCCTCCGGCTCCGTGCTAGCGACCGAGAGCCTGGACAACATCACTGGCAGGGGCGCTGGGGCTGATGGATCCGTACGCGAACGAGTGGCTCGACTTCCTCGCGCGCTGGCTCCACGTCATCGCGGCGATCGTCTGGATCGGCACGTCGTTCTACTTCGTCGGGCTCGACAACCACCTGGAGGAGCCGGCGCCGGACGCGGGCGAGGGCGTCGGCGGGGAGGCGTGGGAGGTGCACGGGGGCGGCTTCTACCGCGTGCAGAAGTTCCGCGTCGCACCGCCGCGGCTGCCCGAGCGGCTGCTGTGGTTCAAGTGGGAGGCCTACACGACGTGGCTCTCGGGCTTCGCGCTCTTCGTCTTCCTCTACTACTTCAACGCGAGCACCTACCTGATCGACCCGAGCGTCGCCGACCTGAGCACGACAGAGGCGATCTCGATCAGCATCGGGCTGCTCGTCGTCGCCTGGGTCGTCTACGACCTGCTCTGCCGCGTGGTGCGGAGCGAGGTGGTGCTGGCCGCTGCGATCGTCGCGCTGACGACGCTCGCCGCGTGGGGCTGCAGCGAGCTGTTCAGCGGGCGGGCCGAGTACGTCCAGGTCGGCGCGATGCTCGGGACGATCATGGCCGCGAACGTCTTCTTCGTGATCATCCCGGCGCACTGGGAGCTCGTGCGGGCGAAGGAGGCCGGCCGCGAGCCTGATCCCGCGCCCGGGATTCGGGCCAAGCAGCGATCGGTGCACAACAACTACCTGACGCTGCCGGTGCTGTTCGCGATGCTCAGCAACCACTTCCCGAGCGCGTACGGGCACAGCTACTCGTGGCTCGTGCTGGTCGCGATGATGGCCATCGGCGCCTGGATCCGGGTCTTCTTCAACCTGCGGCACCAGGGGCGGAACGTCTGGTGGATTCCCGTGACCGCGGCGCTCGGGATCGCGGCGGTGGCGGTGGCGATTCGTCCTGGTGGCGGCGGTGGCGCGGCTGCCTCGGTCGGCACCGTTGCCTTCTCGCGCGTGCAGCCGATCGTGGAGCAGCGGTGCGTGCCGTGCCACTCCGCGCATCCGACGAAGGTCTCGTCGGCGCCGCTCGGGATCGTGTTCGACACGCCTGCGCAGATCGCGGCGCAGGCGTCGATGATCAAGCAGGTCGCGGTGACGACCAAGGTTATGCCGCTAGGCAATGCGACCGGGATGACGCAGGCCGAACGCGACCTGCTCGGCGCCTGGATCCAGCAGGGCGCGAAGATCAAGTAGGTTCCGCGCCGTGCTGGAGATCGTCGCGGGGGAGTTCCGGTTTGTCGGGCGGTTGGAAGAGGAGGCTGCCTCGGACACGGTGGCCGCGTTCCGGCAGCTGCTGCCGCTCGAGAGCCGGATCATCCACGCGCGCTGGAGCGGCGAGGCGTGCTGGATCCCGTTCGGCGAGCTCGACGTGGGGTTCGGGCCGGAGAACGCGACGTGCTACCCGGCGCCCGGGCAGCTGCTGTTCTTCCCGGGTGGGGTCAGCGAGACCGAAATTCTGTTCCCGTACGGCTCGACGTCGTTCGCGAGCAAGGCTGGGGCGCTGGCCGGGAACCATTTCGCGACGATCCTGGAGGGCGTCGAGCAACTGCCCGACCTGGGCCGCAAGACCCTGTGGGAGGGCGCACAAGAAATCCGCTTCGCGGAGCGGTAGCCCACATCCCCACCCTCTCATTGGGTGGGGAGGAAGGTTCCACCCGCCACCCGCTGTGAGCGTGCCGGCCGGGATCACGTGTTTCTGTGACCGGAGCGCGCCGGAAGAGCGCCGATCAGCCCACAGCCGCGAGCCGTTCGAGGGCCCGCGTCAGCACGTCGACGGCCAGCTCGACATCCTCCTCCGAGGAGAGCTCCTCCGCGCAGTGGCTCACCCCGCCGTTGAGGCTCCGCACGAACAGCATCGCCGTGGGCACGCCCGCCGCGGCGAGCACCATCGCGTCGTGCCCCGCACCCGAGACGAGCCTCGGCGCTTCGGGCAGCAACTCGCCCAGCACCTCGAACGCCGACCCGCTCATCGCCACGGGGTCGAGACGCGAGCCCGGTTCGAACCCGATCGCCCGCACGAGCTCGTCCAACGCCGCCGCGTCGGGCGCGCGAGCGTCGACCGCCACCGTCACCCTCGCCGGCACGACGTTCATCGCGTTCGGCTCGATCTCCATCGCCCCCACGGTGGCCACCGCCGGCTCCCGGGCACACTCGCGCACGTGCAGCACGAACCGCGCCGCCGCCACCAGCGCGTCCTCGCGGGCGCCCATCGGCGTCGTGCCCGCGTGATCGGCGCGCCCTTCGAAGACGACCTGCCCGCGCGCCTGCCCCGCGATCGCCGTGACCACGCCCAGAGGCTCACCGAGCCGCTCGAGCACCGGCCCCTGCTCGATGTGCACCTCGAGAAACGCCCTGGGTAGCTCCGCCAGCCGCTTGCTCCCCATCGGCCCCGTCTCCTCGGCGCGGAACGCGACGACGCCGAGCGAGGCACCCGGCAGACGCGCCGCAGCCTCGATCCCCGCGACGACGCCGAGAGCGCCGTCGAACCTGCCGCCGTTCGGCACCGAGTCGAGGTGCGACCCGGTCCACACGGACGAGTCACCCCTCCGCCCGAAGAGGTTGCCGGCATCGTCGACGCTCACCTCGAGCCCGGCCGCGCGCATCCAGCCGGCGGCAAGCTCGTGCGCCGCATCCTCTTCAGGCGAGTACCCGCGCCGCGTTCCGCCGCCGATACCGTGCAGCTCGTCGAGACGCTCGAAAACTCGCACCGGCGGACCCTACGACCGCAGCGGCCGCAGCAGCTGCACCCCCGCCAGCGGAAACACAGCTGCCACCGCGAAGCCGAGCCGCCACGAGCTCGCCGCCACGACCGCCGCGAACGCCGGCGGAACCACGGCGCCTGCCGCCGCGAGGGCGCTCTGCTGCATCCCCAGCGCCGCGCCGCTGCGGCTGCGCCCCGCGATCTCCGCCGCCGCGGTGTACGAGAGGCCGTTCCAGGCCATCGACAGACCCCCCGCAAGCACGAACGCCGGAACGAGCAGGACGAGCGGCGCCGAGAGCACGACGGCCGCGAGCGCCAGCGTCACCGCGCTGGCGAGCCCGAACAGCCGCAGCGGCCGCATGCGCGACCCGAGCCGGTCCGACCAGCGCCCGCCGCCGATCCGCATCGCCGCCGCCACGACCTGGATCGCAGCCAGGACGCCTGCAGCCGCACCGGTCGAGAGACCGCGCTCGTCGTGGAGAAAGAGCACGAGGAATCCCGTGACCGCAAGCTGGGCTACGAGATAGAAGCTGCTGCCTGCGCAGAGCAGCCAGAGCCGATGGTCGCGGAGCGTCGCGCTGAGCCCGCGCGCCTCGAGCACGTCGTCGTCGCTTCCACGGCGCTCGCGGATGACGGCGGCGCCGAATACGGCACCGGCGACGCAGAGAGCACCGAGGAACGCG